>JANQLQ010000241.1 GCA_028280565.1 Fulvivirga sp. | reverse complement strand
GCGGAAAATGGGCTTTGTTGCTGGCGCCCTTTTCTTTTGTTTCGTTTTCTTTTGGGCGCGCAAAAGAAAATGAAAACCAGGCTTAGAACCACAAAATCCCGCTTAAACTGCTCATTGAGAGGCTGGCATTACCCGAAACATTTTAAAAATGTAGCTTAACTTGCCAAAATTCAACGTTCTACTATCAAAGCTGATTTTCAAGGAGCTATACCTTAACACTAAGTGGTTTTAAAAGACCCCTTCATCAAGGCAATCACCCTCTTTCTACCAGGAAGGCGATATACCAGATGTAAGCGACAAGAAAAAAGAATCCTTCCCAGCGGCTGATGATGGGCCGTTTCCCAACCACTACCGCCAGGATCAAGGCTGTGCTAGAGGCAATGATCATAAATATGTCCGAATTGGAGATGACATCATAGGGTATGGGCTTAAAGGTAGCGCTCAAACCAAGTATCCAAAGCAGGTTGAAAATGTTAGAACCTATCACGTTACCCACGGCTATATCCGTATCTTTTTTATAAGCCGCCATGGCCGAAGTCACTAACTCCGGTAGGGAGGTGCCTATCGCAATTACGGTAAGACCTATGAAATGCTCACTCATGTTAAAAAACCGCGCGATCTGAATAGCGCCGTCTACCACCCACTGGCCCCCGAAGTAAAGCCCTACAATACCCAAAACGATCATAAGCACGGATCTTGGCACCGACATCATTTTATACTCGTCGGCCGAGAATTCAGACTTTCGTTGCTTGGATACAATATAAACGTACCCCATAAAAAGGAAGAAAAAGAACAGCAGCACCAGCCCATCATTACGGCTGATCACAAAATCCGTGGAGCGCCCGAAAATAGACGCGTTGGCCAGGAAGCCTACGAGCAAAGTAGCGGTAAGTGAAAAAGGAACTTCTATGAAGTAGGTATTTTTGGTAATAGGAAGCGGGCTGATGATCGCGGATATCCCCAGGATCAATAAAATATTGGCGATATTACTACCCAATACGTTTCCTACCCCTATGTCAGGGCTGTCGTTATAGCTGGCGATAAGGTTAACAAGCAGTTCAGGTAACGAGGTACCAAAAGAAACAATGGTCAGGCCAATGACAAGACTAGAGATGTTAAGTCTCTTGCCTATAGATGAAGCTCCTTCAACCATGACGTCAGCCCCTTTGATCAATAAAACGAAACCGACGACGAATAGAACGTAGACCAACATAGATACTTTTTCGAAAGAAGGGCCTAAAATAGTATATTTTTGATGCTCCCAAACATACTTTGGTAAATTTTTATGCCAGTATTATACGAGTTGCATGTTATCACTTTGAACTTTCCCGGCAATGACAAAAGGCCTGCGCCTGTTAAAAGATCAACCATTTTTTATGGATTGCATTACCACTTCTGCATGTGTCCTCGAGTTCTCAATGAACCATTTATTGGTTTTGAGTCCCCCGCAAACTACGCCGGCTAGGTATATTCCCTCTACATTGGTTTGCTGGGTATCAGCATTGAAGATCGGCGTATGGAATTCATCATCATGAAAGCCGATCCCCATGGATTGCATAAGATCAAAGTTCGGCTTGTAGCCCGTCATAGCTAGAACAAAGTCATTTTGAAGGGTTTTGGGACCTTCCGGGGTCATGATATCTGCTTCGTATTTGCGGATCTCAACGATTTCAGAATTAAAGTATGCCTTGATAGACCCTTCCTTGATCCTATTTTCAATATCTGGCTTTACCCAATATTTCACAGAATCCAGCAGGGCCGGTTCGCGTATCACCATGGTCACATCGGCACCCTTCCTGTAGGTTTCCAATGCCACATCCACCGCCGAGTTAGCCGCGCCCACTACCATCACTTTTTGGCCAAAATAGGGATGAGGCTCGTCGTAATAGTGTTTTACCTTGGGCAGGTCTTCGCCGGGTACGTTCATCATGTAAGGATAGTCGTAAAAGCCGGTAGCTAATACAATCGTCTTCGTATCATAAGCTCCTCTTTCTGTGACCAACCTAAAGCCCTCTCCGGTTTGATCTACTTGGGTCACTTTTTCATAAAGCTTTAGGTCAAGTGCCCAACTGGAGGCTACCCGGCGATAATATTCAAGCGCTTCAAAGCGATTGGGTTTGTTACCATGCGATATAAAAGGTACTTCTCCGATTTCCAGCCGGTCCGATGTGGAAAAAAAGGTCATATTCAAAGGGTAATTATAGATCGAGTTCACCAGGCAGCCTTTATCGATCACGAGGTAGTCCAAGCCCGCCTTTTTCGCCTCTATTCCACAGGCCAGCCCTATCGGTCCTGCCCCTATAATTATTACATCATACATGCTGTAACCTTTTCTATTTCACTAAGTATTCTATACAGCAATATTAGGTGAAAAGGTTCATTAAACCTTACCCAGGACATTACTGGAAACTCGAATAAATAGGTCAGTTTAGGGAAAAGAAGCGACACAAAGGTCGCTTCTTTTGTTTTAACCACTTCCCATGCAGATCCTTTTTGTCCCCTGGCCAAGGGAAAGTAACACAAACGTATCGCAGGTGCGTTCGCTCCCGAACCTTCTTACCCACATCACATTTTCAACTCAGACCTGTACGATCGGCCGATGGGAATAAAATGTTCTCCCACCTGTACATCTTCATAGTTGTAGGACCTAATATGATTTTTGTTGACGATAAAAGATTTATGGATCCGCTTAAAATCCCCCGGCAAACCGTTCAATGCTTCTTTTAAGCTGATATAGCTCACAATCTTTTCATTCTTCATTACGAAAGTCACGTAGTTCCCAAGGCCCTCGATAAAAAGTATATCATCGGTATCCACGCGGAACGTTCGTTTTTCTGCTTTTATCTGCAGGGTGTCTTTTTTTGCCGTCTCCCGGGAGTCTACCCATGCCCTATGCCTGTCCTGCTCTTCAAACCAGAGCAGGGCAATCTTTATAGCGGAGACAAAAAGTACCGTGGAATTCACTAAAATGATCGAACGTAAGATCAGCGAAAGGTCGAATATTTCGGTGGGTTCGGTCGCAAAAAAACCCTCGTAGAAGAAATGGGTAAAAAGTCGCTGGAGAAGTCCGCAAACGATCAAGAGGCCTGCGTAGCTCAACACAAATGCTTTAATGCGCCTTTTTTGAAGGTATTTGGGAATGAGCGTGTAGATCATAAAATAAACGCCCAGCATCCGGATCGGGAGCAGCACAAATTCTAGGAAATAGGAGGCAAGATAGTTTCCATTTTTAGCCCAGATAAACCCAAATAGCAGGTAATACAACAGCCAAAATACAAAATGGGTAAGCACACGGGAACCAAACACGTAATAGCCCTTCATCATCAACTAAAATACAAAAATCTGTTTTCATGCATGGGCCGTTTTTTACAACGCTATCGCTGCTGTTGGGATAATAAAAACATCCTGTATCCTTTCTTTTCGTCTATTCGCTAAAAAAGACGAATATGAGAACTTTACTGATCCCAATTATTTTTTTTCTTATTAGCGCATCGTCAGATGCCCAACACCTACGGAGAAGGGCAGATATCGGGGCTACATTTTCCGGCCCTTCGGGTATAGCGGCGGGGGCCGTAGTGCGAGAAGTGAAAGACGGATCCGCGCTTGCGCGGGCCGGCCTTCGCCAGGGAGATAAGATCTTACGGGTTAACGATGAACTCCTAGTAGACCCTAACCGATGGAGTGACATCCGCTATGACCTTCGAGCAGGTGACGAGGTTTCTTTAACAATTTTAAGAGACAAAAAGCACCGGCAGATCTCTGCACAACTGGAAGCCCTCCCCAAGGAATCTTATGAACGGGTGGAAGTGCAATATGGAGAAGTTATGTCAGGGTATGGTGACCTGGTACGGACCATTGTCACCTATCCCAAGAATGCCAGCACAAAACTACCGGCCCTGTTAGTGGTGGGAGGACTAAGCTGCAGCTCGATAGAAGTACATCCCGGGCGTAGGGAAACCGGCTGGACCCGTACACTCAGGGACATAGTCATGAAATCCGGCATGGTAGTCATGCGGGTAGAAAAACCGGGGGTGGGCGATAGCAACGGGCATTGTGGTGAGAGTACCCTATACCGCGACCTGGCGGCTTTTGAAGCCGCCTATGAAAGCCTGCAAGCTTTTGACCGGGCTGATCCGTCACGCATTATCATTTACGGCTCTAGCATGGGCAGCGCTTTGGCGCCTTACTTGGCCAATAAGCTTGGAGCTTCGGGGGTCATCTCCGATGGTACTTTTGTAAAAACATGGTTTGAACACATGCTGGAGATCGAGCGCAGGATACGGTTATTCGAAGGGGATAGCCCGGCCGAAGTAGCTCGAAAAATGAACGAGGGCTATATCCCGCTATACTACGGCATGCTGATCGAAAAAAAGTCTTACGAGCAGGTGATCCGGGAGCAGCCGCAACTAGCAGGATACAATTATCATAGCCCGCGACATATGTATGGCAGGCCCGTCCAATATTACCACCAAGTACAAGACTTTAATTTTGCCAAGGGATGGGAGGAGATCAAGGTACCTGTACGCATCATCCGTGGTACCAACGACTGGATCATGTCTGCAGATGACAACGATATGATCATTGACATACTGGAAAGCCATGGACACCAAGATCATCAACTATACGTATACGAAGGATTAGATCATTGGAATAAGATCCATGAAAGAGCACTGGATTCTTACCAAGGTAACCCCGGGAAGTGGGAAGATAAGATCAGCCAGGTGATCATTGATTTTGCCAAAGAACTGGCGCAGTGAAAACTAAACCTTCCGGGTTTTGAGAACTCGGAAGGTTAGTGAGGCCTTACTTGGGGCATTAGCCACAAAAGAGAACGCCCGGATTACAGATCCTATGGCCACGATAAGCACACATTTAGCGTAGCGTAATGCGCGCTAGGGAGAGTTAGTAAGGAGACGGTGGCTAGATCCTGTTCTTATTTTACCATCCATTACTTTCGCCCTCTTAGCGGTTGATTGATCAAGCATTAGTCCGGCTTGTGACCATCTTTATAATACTAATTGGATACACAACTTTACTGACCAGGGCCGGTAACCACTTATTAAGTTGATGTGATCACCGGTAGCTTAAAAAATATTTGAAACGTTTTGGAGTTAGAGTAAAGGATAATAGAAACGAAATGCATGGGTACACTATCCAAGTATTGGCTGCAAAATCATGAGAAAGTTTGAGCGATTTATAGTTCTAGTAGTCTTTGTTCTTATTGTAAACGTGGTAAAATCACAGGTATTTGTCTTTTCTGACTATCCAGAACTAAAAAGTCAATTTGATCAAGCTAGTATAGTAATGCTAGGAGAAATAGATCACAATGACCAGGCAAGCATGCTTGAAAAAGTAGAATTGGTCAAATACTTACATGATTCGTTAGGGTTTGACATCCTTGCTTTCGAGAGTTCAATTTATGATATGGCTAGAGTGAATGAATTAACGGATAGAAGTCTCAAAGAGGCACTTTATTCCGGGATATTTCCCATTTGGCATCATACACAAAGCATGGATAGCCTCATCAATGCTCTAAAAAGCCGCAACTTTACTTTGGCAGGATTTGATAACCAAATATGCTCCGGTGGAGAAGATATCTGCCTGGAAATGACTGGCGATTTAGAACAGTTCCTGGTCAAGAACAAGATCAGGTATGACAAAAGAACAATTGAATCCCTCGCCAGGGAAATACACTCTTTCAACGTGGGCAGTTACACAATTTCAGAAGAATTTGACCCATTGCTGCTCAGTAAGATCACCTCTTTGGCCGCCTCAATTAAGTCTACCGCGTCTACAAAAAGCAAGTTTTGGTATCAAAATTTGGTGTCCATACACGGTTTGTTTTTTGACCATTACTACAATAAAATTTCAGAGAAAAATAACAGCACATTTAAACCTGCCGACAGTAACTTAAGGGATAGCTTAATGGCTTCTAATGTGATGTATTTATTAGGGGAATTTCCGGGTTCGAAGATTATTTGTTGGGGAGCAACTTATCATTTCGCAAATAATATTCAGCAACTCGCCTTACCAAACAATGACTTGTCAAAAGCTAAACCGATGGGCTATTTTTTAAAACCAGGGCTTGGGGATGAGATCAAGATCATTGGCTTTACTGACCTTGGAAAAACAGCATCAAACGATGAGTTACTGGAGAATGTCAATCTCTTTAAAAACGAAAAAGCTCTTTACAATTTCCCAAGGGGTTCAAAAGGAAAATCCTCTTTCATAAAATATGCTCCATACCCGGAAGGTGACTGGTCTGAAGTACTTGATTTAGGCATTGTCATTAACTCAAAGGCATCCATAAAACTTCCAGGAAAAATAGTTAGTCAAGCTGGACCTGGGGATGAATCGTCTCCAGTTCCATATGCTTTGATCCAAATTGAGGGCACTACACAAGGAAGTGTCGCGAATGAAAGGGGGGTATTCGAACTGATCATCCCACCTGGCTTTTCGGATCGTAAAATCGTTTTTAGCTCACTAGGTTATGAAACAATGTTTCTCAGCGCTTCGGAAATTAAGTCTGAAATTATTCTTTTTGAGAAAGCAGACCTGCTGGACGAGGTAGTAATAACTCCAAAACAAAATGATCCTGTTCAAATCGTAAGAGAACTATCCAACAACAGGATCAAAAGTGCTCCCAAAAACCCATTGGTAATGACCATGTATAACTACCAAGAAGAAATCAATTCAAGATCAAAAGAATCGAGAATAAGGGAATCTGCCCTTGAATATTATTATGAAAACAGGCTTAAAGAAAATGAATTAAAAATATCGAACATCTTAAACTACCGTAGCTCCACTAAAAATGCGCCCATCAATTCTTGGCCTTTTGCTCCACATAATGCTGATTTCCAGCAAGGCTTCACCTTTACCATAGACCAAACTTTTAAAAAATTACAAATAGATTCCATCTATGTTTATGAAAAGGATAAAAGCCTCAACGTAATCGAGTATACTCACTTAAAGCCGAGTTTGAAGACTTCAGGTTTTGGTTCGGCATCTGGATGGACGGGTAGAATTGTCTATAACCCGGAAACCATGACAATGCAATCCCACTACAAAGAATTGCATTTCAAAAAGAACGAAAATTATGGATTATTTCATATCAGCTTCAGGGTGGAGTATTTTGATTACCAGGAATATGTCTTTCCTCGCCTTTTGATCACCAACTACCAGTTTAAAAATGAAGATGGTTCGGTACGTGATGGCATGGAACGAATAATGATCACGAACATCGAACTTGAGAATGCTAAAAAACCCACGGATAGGATATGGGAATTTGAGAATGCCCCTTCAAGAAAAGAGTTTTGGAAGCATTTTAATACCATCCCGATTTCGGATAAATAAATGCCGCTGACAAATAAGTATATGGTGTGTACTTACGAACTACTTTTAAACTTGTCTTTAGTTAATCACACGATAACCCTGCCAAATAACAAAAAATTATGCGACACCATTTTTGGGCAGGCAACCATTCGCTCACTATTCTCATCTCTAAGGATATGAATAAGTACCTGCTAATAATATCTATTGCTTTTTTAACCTTCAATATTGAAGTACCGGCGCAGTCCAACTACATGGATTATCATAAGGAAGTAATAAAGTGCGAGCAATTAATAGTTGAAGGAAAGTTCAAAGATGCCATTGTCAATTTCGATTCGCTGTTCGATCGGTTTGACTTTGTTTTCTTAAGAGAATGCCAATTAGCTACTGGATTAAGTGTGTTTGAACAAGACAGCAAATCCGCTTTCCGGTTCCTGGCATTAGGAATAAAACAAGGGTGGTCATTAAAGGACATCAATAAAAATAAAAACCTTCGTCCTTTGAAGAACGACCCACAATGGCACAAGATCGTGTCTGAATATGATTCCATTCATAAAATATACTTGTCTAAACTCAATAGCCCATTGCGGGAAGAGATACGCGAGATATATAAAAATGATCAGAAAATTGCACTGCGTGTTTTTTTGAGAATTGGTGAAAAAAACCGTGTTAAATATGCCATGAAAAAATTCACTCCACATAGTGAAAAGACATTATTACGACTTGCCGAGATTTTGATAGAACATGGTTATCCCGGGGAAAAGCTAATAGGAAATAATTGGTGGGTTTCGGTGAGCTTAGTTCATCATAACTCGATTTATACCGAATACACAAAAAAGGACACTTTATACTTGAATATTAGGCCGGAACTGGTCAAATCCATTGAAAAAGGAGAGCTTCACCCTTACAAGTTCGCATTGATCGAAGACTGGAGACATTCAGTATTATATGAGCACCAGCTGTTATCTTATGGATACCTGGAAGAAATCCCGGATGAATACACACTTCAAAAGAACAATGAAAACAGGAAGAAAATGGGAATAAGAAGCATCGAACTTAGAAACAAATTGTTAGATATAGAGAAAGAAACAGGTTTGAATCTTTATATTCCCAAAGATTGGAAAAAGGGAAGAATTACAGTTGCCAGCAAATGATACAGCACATGCCTCTACCAAATCATTTAAAAGTGACAGGTAAAATGGAATCATTTGTAATATTTGAAAATCCAGGGGCATATGCCGTGCCTGGGCGCTACCCACAATTTTCTTCAACATGAAAGAGAACAGGCTAGTTTTAAAGGGAAAGACCGTTTTCATTCTTGCTTTAGTGGCCACTGTTCTTACGGTTATAACCGTCTACTTAACGGGAATCAACTATAACCGCTCCATAGCTTCCAATTTGTACATATCGTTGGGGCTTATCTCAACGTCCTTGTTTCTCTTCTTGACCTACGCCTTATATAGAGGAACAAAACTGGTCAACAACTACCCTAAATTCAAGAACTACGCACCAGGAACGATCATGCACAACGCACCTTTGCCGGGATTCAGCATTGACATGGGTGAAGGAATTGGCGGAATGATACTTTCGATCCTCCTTTGGATAGCGATGACAATTTCAATAATTGTCCTTTTATTTCTTTTCGAAGCGCTTTTCTGGCTATCCCTGTTCATAATATTTGCATCGCTCTATTGGGTCTTCTCAAGGGCATTAAGAGTAGTTTTCTACAAGGCTAGACGAACGAACGGAGATCTACCTGCTTCAATGGTGAACGCCTTAACATACACCATACTTTACACCGCATGGCTGTTTGGAATTGCTGTAATAATTGACTTGATCAAATAAAAGGTGGGGAACGAACATGGCTGTTGTATCACCCTGGTTATGACACCGTATCGCTACAATATGCCACCACAAAATAGTCGCTTGCGTTTTGTGAGTGACTACTATCCTCTTGAGGTCGACCGGTTTTACACAAGCGCTATGAGGTCAGTTATATGAGGCTCTAGTGATCTTGAGTGATTACCATTTATTACATTGATGTGATCGTGTGTGATTTTGGCCTGACAAGCTTAGTGTATTGGTGGCAAAGCTTCTAGGTGGTCACCAATACACTAAACTCCAAGGGTCATACAGGGATCATCTTTGGGATTAGTGCCTTGGTCCAGGTAGTAAAATTATACAAAGTGTGGACCTTATTTTTACTGGGGATATTTGGAGACAAGAGTGATCGTAGATAATTAACATTGTTGCGGAGAAGGTTTGGCCAGGTAACTTTGCCCCTTTTTAAATTTTCTAGATTTTTAGCGCATAGTGCTGATCTAGGAAATTGTTATTGATATGATCATCGGTAGCTTGAAATTAGTTGAATCGCCTTAGATTAGCGCAAAGGATATGATTCGACTGGTAGAATAAGTAATATTACATTGTATATGAGGATACCTAAAAAAATTCATAACTGTCCAATTGCTGACTCTGTGGTCGAACTAAGATTTAATAGCAGTATTTTCCCAAATGCCGTTTTTGGTTTGATATTTAATGTACTTCAAAACGAATTTCCAAAAGTTGAGAAACTTCCGATTCTCCAGCTTTCAGAGCAACTCATAGATTCAGATCCAAACTTTAAATTTAAAGCACAGTACCGTTTAATCTCGGATGAGGGATTTTCGGTTCAAATTGGCCCTGATGTTCTAGTCATAGGTTCTCCAATTCCCTACCCAGGGTGGGACTGGTATTTTGATAAGATCAAATTAGTGATTGAGAAGGTCTATCAGGCTGGTGTTATTAAGGAAGTTATTAGGCTGGGTGTGAGGTTTATTAACTTTTTCGATGTTGATATTTTTGAGAAAATCAATCTTAATATTGCAATAAATAATGTTTCTCACGAGTCTTTAAATACTCAATTAAGAACCGAAATTAAAAAAAATGGTTTTTTAAATACACTGAGCATTGCCAACAATGCCAAACAAATTCTTAAAAACAATAAGGAAAGAATTGGATCAATAATTGATATTGATACGTTCAAAGAATATAAACAAGATGATTTCAAGGGTATCTATGAAACGGAAATAGAAAATGCCCATAATTCAGAGAAAGAAATTTTCTTTAGTTTACTAAAAACGGAATACTTGAATTCGTTTAATCCAGAATACTAATGACTAAATCTACCGGAACAAATATCGGGGCAAATCTTATATTGGCTGCGTTTGGAACAACAATGCTAGCACTAATACAATATGATCTAGATTCTAGTTTCATACCTGCCAAGACCATAGCCCATCAAAATTTAACGTCTAATTCTTGGGAAGGGGAAATAATTCTTTCTTCGAATTCGATCGATCCTAAGATCAATTCACTAAAGGCATTCTCAGAAAATTTACTAAAAAACACCTCCGATATTGATACCGAAATATTGGAGATTGTTAATGATAATTATTGGGATCTTCTATGAACTTAGACGATCTTAAAGTATACCTTCCTAAATATCTTTCAGAGGAATCAGAAAAGCAGTTATTTGATAGTCTTAAAGATTTCCCTTCCAATATAGATCAGAGGCTTTATACTGATTACCTGGAAAAAGAACCTATAATTTTCCAAGGGGATGGATTGCAAAATTTATTAGCAATAAACCTACCTTCAACTGATACTAAAATTGTTTCGGGGATGGTAATTTCAAATACTTGCGATATCGACCCCTCCAATAAAAGAAACTTCCCTAGCCAAATTGTTTATGCTCCGATTATTGATTTCGAAAAATATTCAAAATCACTATTATCTAAATTGTCAAAAGAAAAAGTTAAAGGACATTTGGAAGCTATTCGAAAACAATATGTAACTCAAATTTTTCACCTACCTCCTATAGCTAATAAACTGCGAGAATCGATTGTCTTTCTCGATCGACTACATAATATCGGGAACGATCGTTATGACCGATCTGAACTTAATTCGTCACGAATTTTTACTTTGAGTGATTTTGGGAATTATCTGTTCCTATTTAAACTATCTCTTCATTTTACTCGAATACAAGATAAGGTTGAACGAAAATCAATGCAAGTATAATGGTCAATGATCGATTAAACGACCCATAGGCCAAAAGCTCATGGTATACCTTTCAACTCACTCACAGTCTCGTACTGGGTGATTCATTGAATTTCAGGGGTGTTTTAAGATAATAAGAGAGAATCGTTCATACCCTCACTCGGTAGAGGGAGGCTCCGATTTTTATTGGGCTGCTCAGTTGGCCGGATTAGGCTAAGCGTAGATCACCAATACATTGTAAGTAATGTTTGCAGGTAGTTGCGGTATCAAACTACATCAGGTATCAAGAAAATAAAAATCAATTAACACAATATAAAAAATATGCCGGCTCCAACAATGGGCGAGTGCAGGTTACTAGTAAGAGTCGCTCGACTCGGAGTCGAGTGACTACTATCCCTAGCCCATGACCGGTGCAAGATCGATAACTGGCTTTCTCGTGGCATCTTGTGGAAATTAGCTGGCCTCAATTAGCCGTCACTAGCGAAAATGCAAGCGACTGTCCTGCGTCCTGAAGACTGTCATCACCCTGATCCTCAAGGCAGCGACCTACAAAAATCAGCCAGTCACACCGAGTTATTTCTACAACGTGTTTCACTTACGCAAATCCTCGATAAAACGTCAATTCTTTCGGCAAATAACGAGAAATGATCCCAGTTTGGGAATGACCTTCTTGTTTTGATCCATTCTACGTTTTGAAACCCCTCTAAATCAGTGTTTTGAGCGGTTTTTCATTATGGCACAATGTTTACCCTCTGCCAGGTAATCGGATGAATTAAAGAATTTTAAACAGCATGATCTCATTAGACGACTTCCAAGTTCTACCTTTCAACAAAAAGTGTGATTTTATTACGGTTTTTGCAGATTACTTACTCTACCGTGTAGAAGAGGAACGAAAGTTTTACTTGTATTCTATGAAGGATTACTTTGTAGAAGTATGCTACCTGCCGCAGGAAGGCCGGGTATTAGGCATTAACGCATTTCACAATGCGCAAGATTTGGAGGAGTATTACGATTTTATTGATATTTCTGACCTAGGCCTGTAATTGGGTATTGGGGATCATCTTGCTTAACAAGCTCTTAGCATCTTCTACAGTGAGCACCTCGTCAATGGTTAGAATGGGTCGATTTTTATGCTCGGTAAGCCTGCATTTTTTTGGACGAGTTTGTACGTAAGAGAGAATATTCCCAAAGGCCTCGGAGTTGAAGTACTCCTTCCTATCTGAACTTACAAAATATCCTTTTAGTTTTTCGTTTTTCAAAGTAAGCTTTTCGAAGCCGAGCTGCTCTGCCATCCATCGCAGTCGTACAGTCTCCACCAGGGCCTGGACGGGCGAAGGCAATGGCCCGAAGCGGTCGATCAGTGTATTTTGGAATTTGATCAACTCTTCTTCGGATTTGATATTGTCCAGCTTAGAGTACAGGCTCAAACGTTCGGAGGTATTGCTAACGTACGCATCCGGGATGATCAGCTCCAAGTCGGTTTCGATGGTACAGTCCTGCACCAGTACCTTGGCGGTTTGGGTCAACTCTTTGGCAAATAAGTCCCGGAACTCCGTTTGCTTTAATTCTTGCACCGCTTCATCCAAGATCTTATGGTAAGTATCAAAGCCTAGGTCCGTGATAAAGCCGCTTTGCTCAGCGCCTAGTAAGTTACCCGCGCCGCGAATATCCAAATCTCGCATGGCTACCTTAAAGCCATCGCCCAAGTCGGAAAACTCTTCCAACGTGCTCAGTCGCTTGCGCGAATCTGACGAAAGACCTATAGTAGGAGGCGAGAGCAGGTAGCAAAATGCCTTTTTGTTTGAACGACCCACACGGCCACGCATCTGGTGCAGGTCAGAAAGCCCGAACATGTGCGCTTGGTTAATGATGATCGTATTGGCATTCGGGATGTCCAATCCAGACTCTATGATGTTTGTAGAAACCAGCACATCGTACTCTCCTTCTATGAACTTTACCATGGCCTTTTCAAGTACGGTACCGTCCATTTGACCATGGGCTACGCCTACCCGGGCATCGGGCACCAAACGTAAAATAATATTCGCTACTTGGTCGATGTCCGCGATGCGGTTGTGGACGAAAAATACCTGCCCGCCCCTCCTCAGCTCGAAGCTGATGGCGTCGCGCATGATCTCTTCGTTGAAAACATGCAGTTCCGTGGTTACCGGCTGCCGGTTAGGGGGCGGCGTAGAGATAATGCTCAGGTCACGGGCGCCCATCAGGGAAAAATGCAGTGTCCTGGGGATAGGGGTAGCCGTAAGGGTAAGCGCATCAATGTTTACGCGCATTTCCTTAAGCTTTTCTTTCACCTTCACCCCAAATTTCTGCTCTTCATCGATGATCATCAGCCCCAGGTCTTTGAACACCACATCTTTACTCACGATACGGTGCGTACCGATAAGGATATTCGTTTCACCAGAAGTTACCCGCTGCAGCGTTTCTTTGACCTGTTTGGTGGTTTTAAACCGGTTGATGTATTCCACCTTTACGGGGAAATTGGCCAGCCGCTCTTTGAAAGTGCGATGGTGCTGCATGGCTAAAATAGTAGTAGGTACCAGTACAGCCACTTGTTTATTATCTGCTACCGCTTTGAAAGCAGCGCGAATGGCCACCTCGGTTTTTCCAAAACCCACATCTCCACACACCAATCGGTCCATCGGGTGCTGCTGTTGCATGTCCTCTTTCACGTCACCGGTAGCCTTGGCCTGGTCGGGCGTGTCTTCGTAAATGAAGGAGGATTCTAGCTCGGCTTGCAGGAAGCTGTCAGGGCTGAAAGCGTAGCCCGGTGCTTGTTTTCTTTTTGCATATAAGTTGATCAGGTCCTTGGCGATGTCTACTACCTGCTTTTTGGCCTTTTTCTTTTTATTCTCCCACTCGGGTGAACCTAATTTACTAATGGCGGGTATGGCACCCTCCTTCCCCGTGTACCGGGAGATCTTGTGTAAGGAGTGAATACTCACGTACAAAAGATCATCATCACGGTAGACCAGCCGTATCGCCTCCTGCTCTTTGCCGTTGACCTCTTGCTTCTCTAACCCGGCAAACTTTCCAATGCCATAATCAATGTGGGTAACGAAATCACCGGGCTGTAAGGTGCGCAGTTCCTTCAAGGTGAGCGCCTTTGATTTCGAGTGCTTTTCTTTCGTTTTATAACGGTGGAAACGCTCAAAGACCTGGTGGTCCGTATAGCAAGCGATCTTCATGAGGGCGTCCACAAAGCCTTGGCGCAGGCTAATGTTAAAATCCTGGAATTCTACCGTAGGGTCGATCTCATCAAAGATGTCATGCAAGCGCTGCAACTGCCGCGTAGATTCTGCCGCGATCAACGTGGTGTAACCCTGTTCAAGGTTTGTTTCGATGGTCTGGGCTACAAGTTCAAAATTCTTGTTGAATGATGGCTGCGGTTGGGACTCCAAGGTATGTGCTGTTCCTTTTAAGTAGAACCGGTTGCCGAACTCTATCTTTACCAATGAACGAAGCTGGTCGCGAAAGCTTGCGGGAGTTTCGAAAAGGTCTTCCGGGTTTAGTACCACCTGCGTTTCCCCGCTTTCTTGTAAAATCGCATTGAAACTTTGGCTGGCCTTCTCAAAGTAGTTTTTTATGATGTCCAAGGCCTGCTGGTAATCTTTGAACCATACCTTGGTATTCCGGGGTAAAAAATCCAAAAAGCCCTGTCTTTCTTCCTGGATCAGTTTGGTTTGAATGTTAGGGATAAGGTTGATCTCCTTAACGGTTTCTTCCGAAAGCTGGGTGGAGGGATCAAAGGTGCGGATACTTTCTATTTCGTCACCGAAAAGCTCAATGCGGTAAGGCAGGTCATGGGCAAACGAAAACACATCGATAATGCCGCCGCGCACGGCGAACTGTCCCGCCTCGTATACAAAATCTGCTTTCTCAAAATCATACGAGGCAAGCAGCTCACTTAAAAACTCTACGTCCACTTTTTCGCCGACCTTAGCGGTGAACGTATTTCTTAGCAAGGATTTGCGATTAACCACCTTTTCCGTCAGCGCTTCCGGGTAAGTAACGATCACTTCACCGGTAGATGCTTTGTGATTCACACGGTTAAGGATCTCCGCACGCATGAGCACGTTGGCATTTTCCGTTTCTTCAAACTCATAAGGCCGCTTGTAGGAAGTAGGGAAGAACAGCACCTCCTTTCCCGGCATAAGGTTCTGGAGATCATTATGAAAGTAAGCCGCCTCTTCCTTATCATGGAGCACCAAGAGCTGGTTTTGATGGTTCAATTGATAAACCGCTGCCACGATGATGGCGTCCAGGCTGCCGGAGAGATTTTTTACTTGGATACACCTATCCTCATTCGCCTTCATGGTTTCGGCGATCGCCTGGATAATGCTGTCCGATCTATAAAGCTTTAAGAGGTCGTTAGCCTTCACAGCGGGCAAATTTAGAAAATCCCAGCTTCATAAATAGGGCGCAAACGATTGAAGTTTATATTTTATTTTTTGTTCCTCAAATCCCATCATTCTTAGTTTATATTTGTTTTTTAGAGTAGAACCCATATTCTTGAAATTTGAAAAAATGGAAAACCGGAATGACCTGCTACAAGAAGTCAAAGAGCAGTTAGGCAAGCCCTATGAAGACCTGGAGTTTTTACTGGAAGCTCTAAAAGAAGTGCTGATAGAAAATGGTGAAGAGACCATGGCGTACCAGATCCCGTGGATCAACAACCTCCCTCCTTTTGATCCCGCGCAGTTCACACTGAAACACATCCAGCTTTACAGTATTGTATTTCAACTCGTAAATACTGTAGAGGTAAATGGTGCCGTACAGCAACGACGACGACTTGTAAACCAGCAGTCATTAAGCAGCGTGCGTGGCCTGTGGGCCGATAACTTCAGGACATTGAAAGAACAAGGCATTACCGGTGAAGAGCTTATGAAATGGCTAGGGCAGGTGAAAGTAGAACCGGTGCTTACCGCCCACCCTACCGAAGCCAAAAGGGCCACCGTACTGGAACACCACCGGGACCTTTATGTGCTGGTAGTTCAGCGTGAAAATGAAATGTACACGGAGAATGAGCTGCAAAACATACGGCTGAGCATTAAGCTAGCTTTATACCGGCTATGGAAAACGGGCGAGATCTTCCTGGAAAAACCCGATGTGCAGTCAGAACTTCGAAACGTAATTCACTACCTGACCAATGTGTTCCCCGAAGTACTGCCAGTGCTAGACCGTAGGATGGTGCAAGCCATGAGCGAAGAGGGCTATGATACACAGCAAGTGCTGGAAGAGGGCTGTTTCCCCCAGGTCACCTTTGGCGATTGGGTGGGAGGTGACCGTGACGGCCACCCGCTGGTAACGGCCGATGTGACCGCTAGCACCCTTGACCAACTCAGGTTAAATGCCATGGTAGTCATCCGCAGGCGACTCACCAGCCTTGTAAAAAACCTAAGCTTTGCCATAAGCCGGAATCAAACCAGCGAGGCTTTTCAAAAAAGGGCCAACAAGCTTACCGAAGAGCTGGGAGAAAAAGGTGAAGAAGCCATAGAAAGGAACAAAGGAGAGGCATTTCGACAATTTGTAAACCTTATCACTGCTAAACTACCACTGGATACAGCCCGGGGTCATGCCACCCAACTGGCCGAGTTCGAAGGCGCTTACGTAGAAAAAGATGAGTTATTGGCAGACCTCCGGTTGCTGAAAGAAGAACTGAAGCGATATGGCGCCAATGTCATTGCGCATAACGATCTCAATCATGCGATACGTTGTGTTTCTACTTTTGGATTCCACCTGGCGGCCTTGGACATTCGCCAGAACAGTGATTTTCATGACAATGCGATCACGGAACTGATCACGGCTTCAGGGTATGGGAATAATGACTACATCCGTTGGGACGAAGATAAGAGACTGGAATTCTTAAACGAGGAATTACAATCCAATCGTCCTTTTACCCACGCTAATATGGAGCTAGGTGACCACGCTCGAGCAGTAGTAGACGTACACAAAGTAGTAGAAAAACACATTTCCCGTTTCGGTTTAGAAGGTGTGGGATCGTTCATCGTCAGTATGACCCGCTCACTTTCTGACCTTTTAGGAGTTTATGTTTTGGCTAGAGAGGCCGGCCTTACACGCAAAACCGATGAGGGGATTGTGTGTACGGTACCCGTGGTACCTTTGCTCGAAACGATTGACGACCTTGCTGCGGGCCCCGATATACTGGATGCCTTTCTCTCCCATCCCTTTACCCAAAGAAGCTTGGCTTACCTCAAAACAAAAAGGAAAGCCGATACTATGGTACAGCAAGTGATGGTGGGCTACAGTGATAGCAATAAAGACGGCGGAATATTGGCCAGCCAGTGGAACTTGTACAAAGCTCAATCCAAGTTACATGAAGTAGGAAAAAAACATAATGTCAACATCCGCTTCTTCCACGGAAAAGGAGGAAGTATAAGCCGAGGTGCCGGGCCTACCCACTACTTTATCAGCGCCCTGCCACATTCTTCATTAAATGGTGATATGCGACTTACAGAGCAGGGAGAGACGATTGAGCAGAAATATGCGAATAAGGTGAATGCTGTCTACAACCTGGAGTTATTACTAGCCAGCGCCATGAAAAAAACGGTGATAGGTAAATCTACTCCACGCAAGCCTCACCCTTTAGCAGATACCATGGATTACCTGGCTGGGGAAAGTAAAAAGGTCTATGCCCAGCTTTTGAACGAAGAAGGTTTTATAAAATTTTTCAGGGAAGCCACACCTATCGATGCGATAGAAAAAAGTAAAATAGGTTCACGCCCTTCTCGAAGAAGAGGTATGAACTCGCTGTCCGATCTTCGGGCGATCCCCTGGGTATTTTCATGGGGCCAGTCCCGCTTCAACATGACCAGTTGGTATGGACTCGGTACCACCCTTATGGAATACAGGTCCAATGACCCTGGTGGCTTTGCCAAATTCAAAGAGGCGGTAAAGACAGATGACTTTATCCGCTATGTCCTCACGAACGTGGATACAAGCCTTGCAGCTACCGATTCCGAAATTATGAAAATGTATGCTTCCCTGGTCACAGACGAGCAAGTGCGAGAGAAGTTCTTAGGTATGTTCTTATCGGAATTGGAGAAAACACGCGAGATGATGCTCGACCTGCTGGAAACTGACATTATAGAAAGACGGGCACAGCACTACTACTCAAACTTGCTGAGGGCATCGACAATGAAAGATCTTCATGCCAAGCAAGTAGACCTACTGCGCAAGTGGAGGAGCGAGAAGGAAAATGGTAATGAAGAAGATCAAAACTTAATTGCGCTGCTGACCACGATAAATGCGATCGCCGGGGCTATGAGAAATACCGGTTGATACCGTTGTTTTGGTGCTGATGTTATTGGTAATACGAAGGTTAATGACCTAATAACCCAATGACGTGAGTACAATTATAAAAATAGGGCTGGATTAAATCGTAAAGAGTACCATTTAGTAATGCTTTGAGCTTTAGTTGCTTGGTGGCTAGGGAAGCTCGCCACCAAAACGCAAATGCATTAAGTTTCACTAAGCTTACCAGCCAAAACTACCAAAAACAGTCGCTTGTGTTATGAATGACTATCGAATCCAGGTGAATACGTAATCAACGGCGTACCACCTCGTTGAACAAAGCTAAAATATTTTTGGATTGCTGGACATGCCGCCTGTTATGAGCATGTACAAATCGCAAGGCATCACCTACATTAAATTTTAAAATAGGGCCTAACGCTGTAACTACCTTAAAAGACCGCAGATCCATGCCTGCTAGTTCGTGGAGGATCCTTTCATACCGGTCTAGGTTATGCATAAACCGTTTTATGGGCCCTAGGCTTTCCGTATTGGACAAAGATTGTGGCACGAACGGTTTCAGTGTTTTCATTTTGTATTTGATCTGGCCAGATTTTCCGGGGGCCAGTCCTTTTGAAAACATAGAGGCCAGCCACGAAGGTTTAAATTTACCATTGGGCGATGGTTTAAGCTGGCCGAGTTTTTCTTCTACCTGGTCCAAGTAAAGCTCCGTAGCCCGGTTCATATGATCAAAACATTCTACCAGGTTCCATTGCTTTTCATTAGGCCTCTTTACCAATAGATCATTGGGAAGCTCCAATATACTCTCCGAAAAATTTCTTAACTCGTCATTTTCATTCCTGAGCTGGGATAAGAAATCTATGGAATGGGTTACAGCCATGGTTTTTTTTTCTTTTGATCAAATGTAAACCGAACTGTTGATATTGCGATTGATTTATATCAAGAAACGATAAACAAAAAAGGCGAACTTTTCATCCCTGGAGGTTTCTTACCGTGATTTGTTTCGCATTCGGCTCAACGTTTCGGGTGTCATACCCAGGTAAGATGCAATATACTTCTGGGGTACCAGCTGGAAGATGTGGGCGCTTTGCTGCATCAAACGCTCAAACCTTTCTTCCGCGGAATAGGACCTCGTCTCCAACTGTCGCCGGAACATGCCAATCAATATTTGTGCATTGAACAGGCGGCCCCATCGTTCTGCCGCTTTGTACTGATCGAAAAGATACGAAAGCGCATTATAGTCGATTTTCAATAAGCGGGTGGGTGCAATAGCTTCTATGTACCATTCTGATGGGGCCCGTGTCAAAAATGAATCGTATGCTCCTGTATAGTCTCCATTGTATGAAAAACCAATGCTTATATCTTCTCCATCTTTTAGGGCATACACCCTGACAACTCCATCATGTACATAATAAAAGTAATCTTCTACTTGGCCGATTTTAGTGAGTACTGCACCCTTTGCTACATCCATGGGGTGCCAATGCGAAACAAAATCCTGCCAATCCGCATCCGGGAAAGGGACCAGGCGAGTTATTTGTTCCCTAAGATCTTTATAAATATCGTTCATATCCGTGAATTGAAGGGATTATAGTCAAAACTGGGCGGGAGGTCAAAAGCCCGGGTTTACCAATTGAACCTCTCACACCTTGTAAGAAAAGGGGTGTAATCCAGCGCTGCAACCTTTGCAGGCAAAACTTTTTGCAAATCCTAAAGGTGCATCCAGGCCGGTGCAAAAATATGTTTCCATACCATAGATTTAGCTGTAACTTAGGGTAGTACGGAATATACCCGGTAGCCATGGAGCTTCTTTCTGACCTTACAGCGGCTGTAGCCGTATTGAGTTTTTTGTTTATGGCCATAGGCCTATACCGGCCGTGGATCATGCTCTGGTGGGAAGATACCCAGAACAGGAGAAAGATCATTAAAGTATATGGCGCATCGGCTTTGCTATTCTCGCTGTTCCACATGGTGTTAAACTGGTTAAGTTAAACCGGGATGTAATGCCGTTTAGCTGAGTTTACCCATTGCACTGCTTCCTCCTAAGGGGGGAATCCACCGTGCAGTTGGTTCCCCTTCAGCTTTAGGGGTGAGCGTTAGCTTTAACCTAATGGCATTACATCCCGGTGAAATAAATCATCGAGCTGGACTTGCAAGCCAAAGAATGAGCGTCAAATCAAATGTTGGCAAATAAATACAAAAACCCGCTACGTACTTTACTGCACTCTCCCTAAAAAGCTCCCTGCGTGAAAATACCTATAGGAATATACCAAAAATACGGCATTGGATTGTCAGCCGGTTTTATTGAATTTTACAAAAGCTAACGTAATAAATGATCATATTGAATCGGCTTGCCGGTTCATCGGATTTGTTGAAAGAAAAAGGTATAGTTGCCTTTCATTTCAAATTTTTTTCATCCAACAACGAGCCGGGGCTATTCGCAGCCTCGGCTTTTTTTAATAACTTGATTAGATCACCCAGCCATGCAAACACCCTTTAGTTGGTAAACCAGCGGACATTCGTCACGATTGCCGCTAAACGACTTTGTGTTTGATCGCCCCATTTGACATTTTTGGATCAACAAAAGCTCCTATATGATGTATTTCTTTCAAGGCAAAGAATTTGGCTCCTATTTAGGTATGTCGGATAACTATCCAGCAGACCAAGCCGAGTTTAACCGGAACGATGGCCTTATCAACATCATCTGGAATCGTTCTGAAGAAGAGTACATCTTTTATATTGATTCCTTGCCCCAGCATCTCAACCCCGGGCAGATCACCACAAGCACATACTTGCAAAACTTGAGTTTTGAAAAATCCCCTAAGCCTCTTACAGTCTTCAGTTTTAACAAACCTTTTTATTGTATCCAGGATCACGATTACGAGGTTTCTTGCAATGGCATCATCTTTTTCGGAACACAACAAACGCCCGTCATCACACTGGACCCCATGGAAAAGCGTAAATTCGATCTCTTGCATGAAGTTTTCCTAGATGAATTTAAAACTCGTGATAACATCCAAGGTGAAATGCTCCGGATGTTGTTAAAGCGGCTGATCATTAAAATCACCCGGTTAGCAAAAGCGCAGCTGATGCCCCAAGAACTCGATGATACCCAAATAGATATTATTCGAAAATTCAATGTATTCGTAGACCTGCATTATCGCGAAAAACGCCAAGTAAGCGACTACGCAGAAATGTTGTACAAATCCCCTAAGACCATCACTAACCTTTTTGCCAAGCATAAGCAAAAATCTCCACTACAAATTATCCATGAGCGGATCGTCCTCGAAGCTAAGAGACTCCTTTTATATACGGATAAGACGGCTAAAGAAATTGCCTTTGAGCTAGGCTTTGAAGAGGTAGCTTCTTTTCACAAACTATTCAAAAAGGTAACGTCACTAACCCCACAACAATTTAAGCTGGAAATGAAAGGGGGGTAATTTTGTCGGCAATAGGAAAAAGGCAGTAGGCAAAATAGGGAATTGCTGATTGTCAACCAATCAAGAATCTTTTAACACCTCAAACCTACTCATCCTCCACCCGGTACATCATTTGAGGCTTAACTTAAGGACAAGGGCTACTTTGCCAGGTTTAATAATTGATACTCGAGGTTTGTAGTTTTAAACCTAGTGCCAGCAAGCTACAAAGGATGGGTGATCCACATCCTATTCTAAATCCATCCAAAACCTATACCTAAGAACGTCATTCCTTGCAGCCTGTGCGTTGGGCTAGGCGTGACAAGGAATCTGCGAAGTCGTGAAACGAAAACCCAGTCCACGCAAAAGAAGATTCACGTTCAACGACACAGCAGATTCCTGCTCTCACGCATCGCTCACCCGGCAAGGCCGGCAGGAATGACGATAAAGAAGTTTTTTTCGTTTTTGGTGAGGATATCCAACGGGTTCACTCATTTTTAAATCCCTGTCTATCAAATGATTGATCCTGAAAAAGAAGTAGCGCTAGTGTTAAGTTAAGTGTAATTGGACGATTCGCTATTTTTTCTTATCCCGTTTTTAAAGTCGGCAGTTAGCAATAAACCATCGGCAACCCCCTATTTTGCCTACTGCCCTTTGCCTACTGCGGACTGGTCGAAAACTTACCAACACTGCAAACAGGGTTCATCAGCTAACCTTACCCACCATTTGAGGTTTAACCCGGATTAACCCTGCTTTTATCTCCACAAAAGGAAAAATTGACAATTCGAAGGGAAGTACTGACCCTCACCCAGCCTTATTACCCCCGTAAAATTGTAGTGTAATCAATAACGAAACAGAAAACAATATAAAATCATGGCGACGTTTAATGTACCTACAAGAGAAGAAGTAAGTGAAAATAACCAGGCTATTTTTGACAACTTACAAAAAGGTTTAGGCTTTGTACCTAACCTCTACGCTACCTACGCTTACAGCGATACCGCCCTGGGTGACTATTTGGCCCTGCAAAACAGGAAAAGCACATTGAAAGCAAAAGAAAGAGAAGTTATTAATCTCGTGGTCAGCCAGGTAAATGAATGTGAGTATTGCTTAGCTGCACATACTGCTCTCGGCAAAATGAATGGATTCACAGATGAGCAGATCCTCGAGATCCGATCCGGGAAAGCTACCTTCGATGCCAAAATAGATGCCTTGGCAAAATTCGTAAAAGATATTACCATAAACAGGAGTAAGCCAAGCCAGCAAGTGGTTGATAATTTTTTCGAAGCAGGCTATGACAAAGCTAATTTAGTGGACGTGATCATCGTGATCGGTGATAAGATCATTAGCAACTTCCTTCACGGTACTACCCAAGTGCCTGTTGATTTTCCAGCGGCGCCAGCGTTAGAGGCAGAGATCGCTTAAGGATATACTTGCATACTTACCTAGTGCGATCCGTGTGATAAGCCACGGATCGTTCCTTAAACATTTTATCAATTACTAAAAAAGAAACAATGAAAAATTTAATTCCAATGATTATCGTGGGGCTTTTGTTAGCCTCAAGCATAGCGGGTTTTGCCCAAGAAGCTAAAACTGTTAAACTCGAACAAACCCCGGGAGAGTTTAAGACCAAAGAACTAAAGCTTAAGGCAGGTAAACCTTATGTATTCGATGTGACTAATAAAGGAGTGGATCATGCCGTAGGATTTGTGATAGCACCAGCCGGTAAAACGGACCAGGATCACCACGTACAGGCCGCCTATTTATCAAAAACCATCAAGGATGGTGAGTCGGCCAAATCGGGCGAAGTAACGTTGGAGAAGGGTGAATACGTTTACTTCTGCCCGCTTAATCCCACTCCACAATATAAGATAACGGTTAAGTAGGGACGGGTTAGAGTTGAACTAGAGTGAAACACGGCTCATTGGGCCGTGTTTTTTTATATACAAGTCTAAGACTTAAGGATTGACTTTTGGATCGAAAGGCATGCCTGTCGCGATAAATGAAAAAGACTATGTGAACTAATGATACAATCTTTACCGACTTTTATCCATGATATTTGATTTTTTGCCGATTGGGTTATAAAATAGCAGGTACCACTGTACGTTGAACTTTTCCAAACGGGTTAAACGAGAAAAGCCATACTTATGACCCCCACTTTTAAGCGCTATTTAGCCATTTGCCAAGTTATATGCTGTTTAAGTATATTTTACAATACGGCGGGGCAGATCGTTGATGATTTTTCAGATGGGAATATTGACCGTGATCCCCGGTGGATAAGCTCCAATAAATCAGGAAATGGGGTTGATTTCCAGGTTATCGATGGTGAACTGAACAGTAACGGTCCGCCGAATTCCGCCACGCTTTGGGTAAGTACGCCCGGGATGAACGTAGATACCACTGGACAAACCACCTGGCAGTTTACTTGTCGGTTTTCCCTTGCACCCAGCGGATCGAATAACATGCGTATCTACTTGCTCAGCGATTCGGCAGACCTGTCCAAAGCGACTAACGCTTTTTATATTCGTTTAGGTGAGGGCGGTTCAGAGGATGGGATTGACCTATTTCGTACCGGTTCATCCACCCCGATCATTGAAGACACTAATGCTACAGTCGCACAGGGAATAGACGCCACGATCAGGGTGACAAGGAGCGGGGAGGGGGCCTGGACGCTTGAAGCAAGCTCTCCTTCAAACGGTCCATTGGAACTAATTGGCCAGGTATTGGAAAAAGGAGCTGTTGCAGGAGACCATTTCGGGTTTTTAGTACAGCATACCAGCACACGGCGCAACGAATTTTTCTTTGATGACGTTTCCGTAGATTTTTTAGATAATCTACCTCCCAGGGTTGTGGAAGCGAGTGCCCTCAACGAAAACACGTTAGAAATTACCTTTTCCGAACCTTTTGACCCTTCTTCTGCCATCGATGAAACCAATTACAGTGTCAGCAATAACATAGGGCGGCCGAATAGCGTGCGTTTAGACCCTGCTGATGCTACAAAGATACAGTTGGTATTTGGAACTGGCTTTGCATCGGGTCTCGTAAACGAGCTCAATGTTTCAAATATCAAAGACCTGGCGGGCAACGTTTTAACAAATGAAACACGGGAATTCTTGTTTTTCAAGGAAGTGACAGCGGCACGACGCGATGTTATTTTTACTGAGCTTATGATCGATCCAAGTCCACCCAATGATCTGCCGGAAGCGGAATTCGTAGAAATATTTAATAACAGCGACAAAGTATTTGACCTTTCCGGGTGGACACTACGCGATCAGCGGGCAATGGGCACTTTAAATCAAAAGTACTTTTCCCCGGGCGAATACTTGATCCTTTGCGCTGTTGCCGACGTAGAGGAATTTGCCGGTTTCGGGCAGGTATTGGGGCTGGCGACCTTTCCTACGCTGAACAACGACGGGGACATGCTGCTATTGGAAGACTCTGCAGGGAGAGTGATGGATTCTATCCGGTACGATAACTCATGGTTTGGCGGATCGCCCAGGACCGAAGGCTGGACGCTCGAATTGATAGATCCAACGAATGAATGCAGCGAGGAAGAAAACTGGGCGGTGACTGAAGATGAAAGTGGTGGAACGCCAGGAAAGCAAAACTCGATATTCGCTGAAAAACCAGACTTAACGGGGCCTGTAATAGTCGAGTTGGTAGCTAATGACCCGGACTCTATCAGGATCACTGTGAATGAGAGATTGGACCGCGCCTCGATACTCACTGCGAACTATGACTTTAACCCTGGGCTGGACACAGAAGTAGCCTGGATAGGAGATGATCTCAAAGAGTTCATCCTCGCACCTAGGCCTAGTTTAGAAACGGGAACTTTGTATGAGCTTTCGGTAAGTGACCTGCTGGATTGCCCCGGGAACCCAGTACAAACATTCCCCTTGTCATTTGCACTCGTGGAACCACCGGTAAAAAACGACATTTTGATCAACGAGATCTTGTTTAATCCACGTGGAAACGACGGTCACGACTTTCTCGAGATCTACAACAATTCCAACAAATACATAAACCTGGGAAAACTCGCCATTGGCAACTTGGAGAGAGATAGTTTGGACCAGCCCCAAATCCTCAACGCTCAACGGGTGACTCCCAGTCATGTCGCAATCCCACCCGGTTCTTACCTGGCGTTGACCACGGACAAAGAAAACATCTTTAACAACTATCCCCGGGCGCCTTTCGATCATATTTTTGAAGTAGCCCAATTGCCTTCTTTTCCCAATTCTGAAGGTTCTGTAGTACTAGCCAATGAAGTAGGTGAGGTTATCGACTATTTTGAATATGACGAGGGCTATCATTTCGAACTGCTGGCAGATCGTGAAGGAGTATCGTTAGAACGTATAGCAAAAGATGCCGAAACTAATTCCGCTCCCAACTGGCTCTCGGCAGCTTCTAAAGCAGGTTACGCTACACCGGGCTTTCTTAACTCGCAAAGCATAGAAAACCATTCAAACACAGCGGATGAAATTACCGTAGAGCCAAAAGTGATCATACCGGATGGTGATGGACACAATGACTTTGCCACGATACGGTATCAATTTGACGCTCCCGGTAAAGTGGCTAACATTACGATCTTTGACCTGCACGGCCGTGAGGTAGTCTCATTAGCAACTAATGACGTGCTGCCGGCTACAGGCATTTATACTTGGCCGGGAACGAACGCGGAGGGAGCAAAGGTAAGAACAGGTTATTACATCGTTTATGTCGAGGTTTTAGAAGCCGACGGCAGCGTATCCAAGTTCAAAGAAAAAGTAGTTGTCGGATCCAGGTTTTGATGCCAGTTCCGTTACCGGGAGACTTTGAAAATACTCTTTGATCCTTTTGAAAAGGCGCTCTCCCTGTTTCAAGTTGGCCTTGTTTTTACCTAATTTCAATTGTCTGCGGGATCTTTTGGGCAAATGCTGAAATAGCCTCGCGAAGCCAAACTAATTTTAGATATTTTTGTTTATTATATACGTCCTTAAATGGGGGTATGAGAAAATGAATTGCCTAATAGATAAATCACTTTCCTATTCATTAAAAAAAGGAAAAAAAGCAGAGGTGATCCGCCGATATATTCGTATGAAGCACCGGATCCATATGGATCTTGGGTCTTTAAAGAAGCGGATCAAGTATTTGGCTAATAACAAGTTAGAGTTAACCTAAGCTGTTTTTCTCTTTATGAATGGCATAAAAGGTTTGTTTTCCGAAACTTACCCTGTTTAGTAGTGCCCACTCCCGCCTTGACGGATTGATCCTCCTACTTAATCATCATTCCATTGTCATTCAACCGGATGCTTCCTTATTTTATTAGGGGCTACCGTACCCAACTTATTTCGATGGTTAGTCTGACCGAGAATCCTATTTTATGATCAAAAAATGAACACATTACTTTGATCGTTATTCATTCGCTTACAATTATGTTTATCAATTTTTTTTGTTCACATTTGTGCTCCAAAAACTAGCGAGAACCTGGTGGGGGTTTAGTTTCCTGTTTTACAGGACTCTAAGTTGATGCCGGAACTATATTAAAACACGAAACTATGAGCAACGAAGAGAAGACGAGATATACCGATGACGAGCTGAAGGAATTCGAAGAGTTGATCAATGAAAAGCTAGAAAAAGCCAAAGGTGAATTAAAGATCCTAAAAGAGACGCTGAACAAAAGTAATGACGAAGGTACGGATGCTACTTCCGGGAATACAAAGGTATTGGAGGATGGAGCTGATACCGCGGAAAGGGAGAACTTAAGCCAATTGGCTGCCCGTCAACAGAAATTTATCATCAACTTGGAAAATGCCTTGGTGAGAATAAAGAATGGTACATACGGGATCTGTTCCGTAACGGGTAAACTTATTTCAAAAGAAAGGCTGAGAGCTGTCCCTCACACGACACAATCCATCGAGGCTAAGCTAAGCCAGCAAAACTAGTCGCTTGGATTTCCTTCAAAATCATATCGAAGCTCTCATTTTTTGTTCTTCGGAACCCATAAAAGTGAAAGAGATCAGGGATTGCCTGGGGGAGATGTTTGAAGCCGACGTACCCGTCGAAGACATAACAGCCGCTATCGAAAGAATAGTAGCTAAATATACCGACGATCAATTCTCTTTTGAGCTTAATCATGTGGCAGGAGGTTATCAATTTTTGACCAAACCGGCCTACCAAGCCAGCATAGGGATACTTCTAAAACGCCAGTCTAAGCGGAGGTTATCTACTTCCGCCATGGAGACTTTATCCATTATTGCTTACAAGCAGCCCATTACCAAGGGAGATATGGAAAATATACGTGGGGTCAACTGCGACTATGCCGTTCAGAAATTATTGGAAAAAGGCCTCATCGAGATCAAGGGAAAATCCGATGGTGTCGGCCGGCCCATTTTGTATGGTACCAGTGATAAATTCATGGAATATTTTGGGATCAATGACTTGGCCGAACTGCCCACACCCAAAGATTTCACACAAGTGGATGACAACGTTATCGGAGAAGAGCAAGATCAATAATCTTTACCCACTACTTTGCGGCTATGAAACCTAAAAATAGGCGTTCTACACCAAGTGAAACGGAACCGGTTGCTCCACAGCCCATACGACTGAACAAATACATTGCCAACGCGGGCGTCTGCTCAAGGCGTGATGCTGACCAGCTCATAGCCTCGGGGCAGATCAAAGTCAACGGCAAAATAGTAACTGAGTTGGGACTGAAGGTGAACCGGGAGGATAAAGTCACCTACCAAGGAAAGGTCTTGGTGCCGGAAAAACCTATCTATGTATTATTGAATAAACCCAAGGACTTTATTACCACCACGGATGATCCACAAGATAGAAGAACGGTCATGGACCTGGTAAAAAAGGCCGGTGGCGAAAGGATATTCCCGGTAGGACGCCTCGATAGGAATACAACCGGGCTTTTGTTACTTACAAATGATGGCGAACTCGCTGAGAAACTAGCCCATCCATCAAATAATATCAAAAAGATCTACCGTGTAGAAGTAGACAAACGCGTGACGAAGGAACACATAGAACAGATCGCCCAAGGGCTTACACTCGATGACGGACCCGTGCAGGTAGATCAAATCGCTATTCTCTCCACTGATCATAGGATTTTAGGATTGGAAATACATGTGGGTAAAAATCGTATTGTGCGGAGGATATTCGAACATCTCGGGTACGAAGTCTTAAAGCTAGATCGGGTGGTATATGCGGGTTTAGACAAAAAGAACCTGCCTAGGGGCAAGTGGAGGTTCCTCACGGAGAAGGAAGTGATCCGTTTAAAACAGCTCTGACCCAGCCACGACTAGTGTTAAGTTAAGTGTAATTGGGCGGTTAGCTATTTTTACCAATCTCGTTTTTATAGTCGGCAGTTGGCTATGAACAATCAGCAACTTTCATTTTTTGCCTACTGCCCTTTGCCTATTGCTGACTGATCAATACCTCGAACCTAGCCCATCCTATACCCAATGCGTCATTTGAGACTTAACTTAACACGAGGACTACTTTATCAAATTTAAGTAATTGATAATGAGGTTTGTAGTTTTAAACCTAGTGCCAGCGAACTGCAAAGTATGGGTGATCAACCTCCTGTTCTAAATCCATCTAAAACCTA
>JANQLQ010000185.1 GCA_028280565.1 Fulvivirga sp. | reverse complement strand
CGCGGAACGCAAATCGTTCTTTTTGGGAATATGATAGGTTTTCGTGTCACGACTTCGCAGATTCCTTGTCACGCCTAGCCCAACGCACAGGCTGCAAGGAATGACGAGGTTAGAAAGTTAGGAATGACGTTCTTAGGTATAGGTTTTGGATGGATTTAGAACAGGATGTGGATCACCCATTCTTACCACTCGCTGGTACTAGGTATGAAAATACAAGCTTCATTATCAATTACTTAAATCTGAAAAAGTAGTCCTAGCCCCTGGGGGAACCAATCACTTTTTGGATTGTCCGTGAGATGGATAAGCTAAACTTAACGGCACTGATCCATGGAGTAATGCTGCCTGTTTTGATTGGTCCGGGTAGACCAGTGTTGTTACGGGTGTGTTTTACCTTCGTTTAAGTGGGAAGATCTAAAAGTTGATCACGGCGCCAAAATATGCGGTTCTAAGGGAGAAGTATTCGGGGCTACGAGAGGTGTAGTCAAAATCATAGGTATACGTACGTACATTTTTTGTGTCCAGTACATTGCTGCAAGAACCAAAAATGACCACTGAAAATCGCTCATTTATAGGGATCAAACGACTGACAGACAAATTAATGATGCTGTAGCGGGGTAGGCGTTCTTGTTGTGACAGGCCCGCACGTTGGGGCATGAAGACGTTCAGAGCAGGGTTAAAACTGGCGCCTATTACTGGCTGGTAATACTGTCCTTCCCTCGTTAAAAACGTGGTATTCATTGACCACGTGGTACTGAACCTGTATTCGAGATTGCCCCTTATGAAATAGTTCAGATCATAGGCAGATGGATACTCTTCTCCCTCATCCGTGGTGGTTCGGCCATGGATCAGTGTGTAAGAGAACTGCCCTGAGAGCTTGGGTAATAGGGGACCGTCAATGAACGCTTCTAATCCTGCTATTTCGGTCGTTCCTGAAGCATCCCGTGTTCTCTTGCCAAATAAAGCAGTGGTAAATTCGAGTGATTTTTTCTTCCAATTCATATCCAGTGAGATTTGGTCACTTTCTATGAAGATCGTACTCTCTTGCTGGTCATCACCCCCACTTTGAGACAAGTCATACTTATGGTATTTTCCCCATGCCAAGACGAGGTTGGTTTTCTTGTTCAATTCAAATTTAGTATTGAGCTGTCCGCTGAGGTAATGCTTTTGCCCCTGTGTGGGTAGGTTTTTTCTCAATCCACCTCCTATGGTCACTCGCTTACCCCAATAATACCTGGTGTATAGGTAGATCTCCGGCCGGTTGGTTTCGGCTGTACTTCGACCCGTGGTGGTTGGATATCCCGGGCCTTCTGCAAAATCAAAAGTGTAGAAGATCCCGTTGAATTTTTGCCAACGATAATCTAGGGTTAGCCCGGTTTTAACATTGAAATTGGAATGAAAATATTGGTAGTTAGCAGAAAAGAAACCATCAAAATTATTTAAAGTGATGTCCGTATCTGCATAACCAAAATCGGACCTTGTGAAACTGGCATTACTGTTAAGCGTAATCTCGGACTGCTTTATTCTTTTTCGAAAATTCGTTACGGTGAAGTTACGTTGTTTCTCCTGTTGAAAAAGACCGGCATACGTGGGCGACCTGAAATTGACATCATACCCTTCTGCTAGGCTATAATTAAATATTTTTAGTATGGTTTTATCGTTAAAACGATGGAGGAAGTTCACCCCGAGATCGGCGGAATTGAACGACTCTATATTCTCAAATGCCTCGGGATTCAGCCCTTTTAATACGGCAGAGGGCTGGTAATTAGAAAATACGGTAATGGCGCTACGCTTGCCCGCGGGGCGGTTCGTAAATAACCCATAACTTGCTAAGGATACAGTGGCGATGTTTGTAGACATTTCCGGTATGTTTTCGGTGGTTTTGATGGCAATAAGACCGGAAGTGGTGTTCCCGTACTCTAAAGGCGGATTACCCGGGAAAACCAACATCTCATCAACAATGGCCGTGTTGAATATGCCAAAGGTGCCGATGCCGTTCAACTGCGAGAAACGAACCGCGTCGTAGAGCGGTACATTGTTAAAGAAGATCCCCGTTTCGGCCGGGCTACTGCCGCGAAAACTCACATTGGCAGATTCATCTAACGTGGTAGAAGAGGGCAAAGAATTTACCGCCAGCAATGGGTCTGCTTTGGCATTTGGATCCATGTATATTTCTAACCGATTGATCTTTTTATAGGTGAATTCTTCCGCCGCCAAATATTCTGCTTCCACTACCACGGCGGACATATTCAACGTTTGTGGCGACAAGGTGATCGTAACTTCGCGTAAACTCGTAACTACGTAGTATCGCTCTTGATATCCTATAAAGGATAGTACCAGCGTATCCCCGGTAATAGTGCCTTCCAGTGTGAATCTCCCGTAAACATCAGTGCTTGTGCCTTTACGCCAATCCGACTTGGAATATACATTAGCGCCGACCAAAGGCTCCCCATCGACGGCATCGGTGACTGTACCGGACAACGATTGGCCCAGTACCCCATCAAAAGAAAAGGATACCAGGATCAATAAAATAACCGGTTTCATCACTGGCCGGGTTTAACATTGGGTAACAGTACGAATTTCACCCAGCCAAAACCTGGTTCAATTTCTAATGCCTTTTCGTAGGTTTCCCGGGCCTGTGCAGTTTTCCCTGTCTTTTGATAAGCTTGTCCTAACCACGCCAATGCGTCCAGGTACCTCCAATTTGACTGGGTACTTCCTTGGCCGGCTTCATATAATTCAACGGACTTTTCAAAAGCCTCGACAGCTTCTTGTACATCTCCCCCGAACATGGCTGGGGTGAAGAGTTTTGAGTTTGCATAAACTTGCCAAACTAACGGGGAGGTAGGGGAGAGTTTTTTAGCTTTTTCTAAATTACTGCCACTCTTAGCGCCTAAAAACATCCCTTTCCAAGAGCTGTAGCCCATCTCCATTCCATACACCGATGACAGAAGCGCCCTTGCATTGCCTTCCTGGTACCCGGCTTCGATCAGTGTCTCAAGGTTCTTTTTAGCCTTTTTATAATGTTGATCGAACAGGGTTTCGTCTTGGTCTACCATGGTGGCATTCAATAACCCATGTTCAGCAAGGGCAAGCTGGTACAATCGTTCATTAGAACCGTCAGCGCTATACTCGCCTTGAAGGGTTTCTATGGATTGTTTCCATAAACTCTTGTTTGTGGTAAGGTAGGCCTGGTACGTCATGGCTTCTGCCTCCGATTGTGCCATACCGGGAACACTAGTCCCCAGTGAAAAACACAAGATGATGATCATTTTAGTCTTTGATTTCATTTTTATAAAGTGGTTTATATTATAAACTATATGATTAAAAAAAATTACTTTTTTATGTAGCCTTGAAGGGTATTCACATAATCTTCAAAGGCTTTTATCCCCTTTTTAGTGATTTTACAGGTGGTCACAGGCTTTTTCCCTTTAAAACTCTTCGTTACTTCTATGTACTCGGCATTCATTAGTTTATCAATTTGAACACTTAAATTCCCTGCGGTGGCCCCGGTCTTTTCTTTGATAAAAACGAACTCGGCAGACTGCACGCTTATCAGTAAAGACATGATTGCCAGCCTGAGCTGGGAATGTAGCAGGGGATCTAAATCTTTAAAATCAGGGATCATATGGTTGAACGTAGTATATAACCCGGGATAAGGTAGCCGACTACAATGGCAACTGCGGATATCAACAAACCGTAGACCGGCTCCACGTGTAATGCCATGGCTGAAAATATCCAAAAAGAACTCCCTCCGTACACCAGGGGTTTGTATTTCAAAATGAGTCCTGTCATGAATGTAGCCAGGCCGGCGATCATCAAGATCGTAGCTGGGATCAATTCGTTGAACCGGCCTGAAAAAATGAGGATTACGGCGCAAACGCTGAATCCCATCCAAAGCCAGGCAATGAGCGTGTCACTGTAAGTCCTTACCTTTTCCTTAGCGGATTGACGATAACCATAAAGTAGACTAATGATCCAAGCCGGTACAGTAATCAACCAGATCGCAGATGGGTACTCAATATCCGAAAATTGAATTAAAAGAAAGTGCCCAAGGTTACCGAGGGTACCTACCCAGCCCCAAAGTAAAAAGTAAAAGCTAGAGCCTTTTAGATTGCCTTTCGCGGTTTGGATCATTTGCGTGATGATACGCAAGCTTTCTTCGTTTGATAGTGACTTTGGGTCCTCCATATATGATCTATTTTATTCGAATATAAACTAGTTTATAATATAAACCTAATTTTCATGGAAAGGTTTCACTTGGCCATCACTTTTTTCCTTCTGGCGATAGGCTTAGTTTTGTCAAAGGTTTAATCACACACTACTATGTTTACAGGTATTATTGAGGCCCTGGGTACAGTTAAATCCATAAAAACCGAAGGGTCCAATCGTCATTTTGAAATAGAAAGTGACATTTCAAGCGAGTTAAAGATCGATCAAAGTATAGCGCACAACGGGGTATGCCTGACCACCGTCGAGGTGAAAGACCAGCGGCATTGGGTTACGGCTATCGATGAAACTTTGCAAAAAAGTAATCTTGGCCAGCTCAAGCCCGGGGATAAAGTGAACTTAGAGCGATGTATGTTAAACAATGGCCGTTTCGATGGTCATATTGTGCAGGGGCATGTGGACCAAACCGGGGAGGTGATCTCCCTTACCGAGGAGGACGGCAGTTGGCTTTACACGATAGAATATGATCCTGCCGCGGGCAATGTTACCGTGGAAAAAGGTTCTATCACATTGGATGGGATCAGTTTAACTTGTTTTAATTCTGACAGTAATAAGTTTACGGTAGCTATTATACCTTATACTTATGAACATACAAATATGCACCAATTGAAAGTAGGGGATAAGGTGAATTTAGAATTTGATGTGATCGGTAAGTACGTACAGCGGCTTTTGCAAAAGGTATAATAGGCCCTTGAAAATTGGTCTTGTTACTTTTTCAATTTTTTGATCCCGCCAGCTTGCTGGACGAAACAAAAAGGTCAAGATCGATAAACCACCCGGTTCTTTTGAGTAATCGGTCAATTTCGAAGCTTCTTGTCCTGGGAAATTGTCATTGAAGTGCTCAAGAAAGGCCGTCAGCCAGGTCTTTTGACGAAAAACAGGACGTCCTTGAATTAGACTTAATAGTAAAAAAATGATCGTCATTCCACTCCGGTGGTTGTGAGAGGACTCATTGGGAGAGCTGGAATCTGCTTTGTCGTAGAACGAAAGCTAATATCCAGTTTAAAGACTGTGAAAGTATTCAAAACCTCGTTTTAAGCCTAGGCTACCATGATTTTAAATCGAACGGAGGTTAAGGCGTTTAATTTTGGCTAATTGGGCTTAGATTTTACAATTTTTCGGGTAATGCGAACCTCGTAATGAGCAGATTAAGCGGGATTTTGAGGTTTTAAGTCCAGTTTTCATTTTCTTTTGCGCGCCCATGCCATAGGCATCCCTTCGGGGAAAGAAAATGAAACAAAAGAAAAAGGCGCCAGCAACAAAGCCCATTTTCCGCGCAAAACACGCTGTCTAGCCGCTATAGGCCGCTTACCCACAGGCCTCAAATGGGCCGCGCTGTTCCTAGATGTCCTCCCTCCATACGCCGCATAGTTTTCAATGATGTCCAAAAACAATTCTCAAGGAAACCGAAGTATAGTCCTTTTATAAAAAGTCCGTGCATCGAGCATAGAGATAACAATTGAGGTGTTTACCGTGTGTTTTGCCGGGCTTTAGGCCTATATTTTGTCAAATAATATCGGCTGATCCTGTAAAACAAATACCCGAAGCCGGTTCCCACAAGTGCGCCTACCATGATATCTCCCGGATAGTGTACACCCAAGTAGATCCTGCTGTAGGATACCACGGCGGCCCAAAGGAAAAACCACGCCACCCACTTATATTTACGTTTAAAAAAGAAGAATAAGAAGGTGGCTAAAGCAAAGCTATTTCCCGCATGTGATGATGAGAACCCATACCGTCCCCCCCGGTAATCGTTGACGATATGTACCAAGCCCTCCAAAGCAGGATCGCGCGAGGGGCGGAATCTTTCAAAATAAGGCTTCATAAATCCTGAACATACCTGGTCAGTGGCAGTGATGGCCAAAATAATACCTACCAGCACGATAATGGATCGCCATTGATACTCTTTTATGATCCACCCAATGATCAATAGGTACAGTGGGATCCATGTTTTTTTTTCGGAGATCCAAAACATAACCGGGTCTAGCCATGACGTATGGAGCCCATTTAGCCAAAGAAAAAGAGCTTCGTCCCATTCCATTAAGGTTTCTATCATACCTCTAGCCAGTTTATCCCTTTTTTTAGAAAAGAAAGTGTTTCAGCTTCTGCGGTGTTTGCCGCGGGCTGGTGGTCATAGTGCCAATGTGCCTGGGGAGGCATACTCATTAAGATGGATTCAATTCTACCATTAGTTTGTAGGCCGAATTTCGTTCCTTTGTCCCAAACCAAGTTAAATTCCACATAGCGGCTGCGTCGTATCATTTGCCATTCCTTCTGGTGCTCATCAAACGAGAGATGGCCGTTTTTCTTCATGAAATGGCAATAAATGGGAGCAAAGGCCGATCCCACATTTTTAACAAATTCAAACAAGTCTTCCTTGGACCCTTCCGCAGCACCCAGGCGGTCAAAGAAAATACCCCCGATACCCCGGGTTTCTTGACGATGTGTGATGTAAAAATAATCGTCTGCCCATTTTTTGAATCGTTCGTAGTACTCGGGATGGTGCAGGTCGCATACTTTTTTAAGCTCACGGTGAAAAAAAGTGGCATCGGCCGGTACAACATAATGTGGGGTAAGATCGATACCCCCGCCAAACCACCATGTGCTTTCACCGTTTCTACCCGGTGAAGAAGTTTCAAAGTACCGGACGTTCATGTGGATGATAGGCACCATGGGGTTATACGGATGGATAACAATCGAGACACCTGTTGCATAAAACCCGGGATCATCAAGTTCTAGGGCTGTAGAGATCTGTTTGGGTAAGGTGCCGTGTACAGCAGAAAAATTCACACCGCCTTTTTCGATAATGCTGCCATTCTCTATTACCCGGCTACGTCCGCCTCCACCCCCGGGACGCTCCCAGGCATCCTCCCGGAAAGTACCTTTACCGTCTTCTTGCTGCAAGGCAGCACAAATATTATCTTGGAGGTTTTGGAACCAGCCAGCAATGTCTTCTTTTTTTAACATCACGCAAAACTATGGAATCTCTTTTTTTGTTGTCTCTAACGGAATGAGAATAATACTTTTAACCCTGGTCCATTATCTCAAAATTATTACCTTTGCAAACGATTGTTCGTAAGGGAAATCATGTCTTATGTCTGAAACTGTACCTCTTAAACCCGCATCTTCCAAAAAAGCTAACAAGCCACCGGAAATAAAAAAAGAAATCTTACTCAAAGCTTACCAACTCATGTGTACGGCCCAGCGAATGGCCGAGCTATACGATGAGAACAAAGAAATATGCAGCCGGTATGTGCATAGCACATCGAGGGGGCATGAGGCGATACAATTAGCAGCGAGTATGCAATTAAAAGCATTCGATTATGTATCCCCTTACTACCGCGATGAGTCCATGCTTTTAGGGATGGGCATCCAACCGTATGAGCTCATGATGCAGCTCATGGCTAAGGCGGACGACCCGTTTTCAGGGGGGCGCACGTATTATTCCCATCCCTCGCTATCGCGGGATGGGTTCCCTACGATACCGCACCAGAGCTCTGCTACCGGCATGCAAGCCATACCGGCTACAGGTATGGCCCACGGTATTGCTTACCTGGAAAGCCAGCAACTTTTGGAGGGAAAAGAAAAGCCGATCGTACTATGCTCTTTGGGGGATGGATCCGTGACGGAAGGAGAAGTTTCTGAAGCTATGCAAATGGCCGTTCTGAAACAATTGCCTATCGTTTACCTGGTGCAGGACAATGATTGGGGCATTTCGGCTACTGGGAAAGAGATGCGTACTATGGACGCCTATGAGTTTGTGGCGGGGTTCAAAGGCATGGAGCGTATGCGTGTCAACGGCTCTGATTTTGTAGATTCTTACCTGGGGCTGGCGAAAGCGATTACACACGTAAGGAATCGCAAAGGGCCTATCTTGGTCCATGCGAAATGCCCGCTTTTAGGGCATCATACCTCGGGAGTTCGCAGAGAATGGTACCGCGGTAAGCAAGACCTGGAGTTGCATGGAAAAGATGATCCATTGCCAATATTAGGAGATTACCTTCTGAAAAATGGACAAACTAAGGCTACCTTGAACAAATTGAAAAAGGAGGCCCTGGAAAGTGTAAAGAGAGATTATGAATATGCACTTAGCTCACCTGGTCCTTCTGTAGAATCCTTTGACACCCACGAATTTGCTCCTACCCATGTAACGGAAGAAAAAGGAGAGCGTCACCCTCAAGGCGCTGAGAAAGTAGTCATGGTAGACGCTGCGCTACATGCTGTTGATGATATTTTAAAGCAAAATACCCATGCCCTTTTTTATGGCCAGGATGTCGGTGGTACATTGGGAGGGGTATTCAGGGAGGCGGCCACGTTAGCTCAAAAATATGGCGATCACAGGGTTTTCAATACCCCAATACAAGAAGCCTACATTATAGGGTCTACGGCTGGAATGTCCGCGGTAGGGGCTAAAGCCATCGTGGAGATCCAATTTGCCGATTACGTTTGGCCCGGGATAAATCAACTGGTGGAGGAACTTTCTAAAAGCTGTTACCTATCCAAGGGAAAATTCCCAATCCAGTCCTTGATAAGGATACCCATCGGGGCTTACGGAGGTGGCGGCCCTTATCATTCAGGAAGTGTAGAGTCTACATTATTGAATATTAGGGGTATCAAAGTAGTATATCCCTCTAATGCTGCTGATATAAAAGGCCTTATGAAAGCAGCATTTTATGATCCTAATCCCGTGGTAATGCTGGAACACAAAGGCCTTTATTGGTCCAAAGTGCCGGGTACGTCAGGAGCCAAGACCTATGAGCCGGGGGAGGACTATATCATACCGCTGGGCAAAGCTCGCATCGCACTAGGGGCAGGGCAGCAGCAGGTAGAGGCTGGCCAATCCGTTTCAGTGATCACCTATGGCATGGGTGTACACTGGGCGCAGAATGCAGCAAAAGACTTTGAAGGCAGGGTGGAGATCTTGGACCTTCGTACCTTGAATCCCTATGATTGGGAAGCTATTGCCTCGCAAGTGAAAAAACATAACCGTGTACTGATCCTAACAGAGGAGCCGCTTTTGAACTCCTTTGCCGAGTCGCTGGCAGGAAGGATCGCCCGGGAGTGTTTTGAGTTCTTGGATGCCCCGGTACAAGCCTTAGGAGCAGCCAATTTACCGGCAGTGCCCCTGAATGTCGACCTGGAAAAACAGATGCTGCCGAGCGCGGATAAGGTCAAGACGAAACTGCAAGATCTTTTTGATTATTAGGTTTCCCCAGGGAACCGGTTTCCTACTAGGCTGAATAGCTTGAAAGTCTTGGAAAGCTGGGAGTCACAAACAAATAAACCCATGGCCAACAAAACATTGATCTGGCTAAATGGGTTATCTTTGTGATATTTTAACAACACCATTGTTCTGTGGACACAGCAATCATAAAAACCAGGCAATACTGCGATAGTTTAACCCGGTACAGCAGGCGCCAAACCCGTGAAGTTCATATTGGAGATGTCCCGCTAGGGGGAGACAATCCTATTCGTATCCAATCCATGACCACCGTAGATACTATGGATACTATGGGCTCCGTAGAACAGGTGATCCGGATGGTGGAGTCAGGCTGTGAGTATGTCAGGATCACGGCCCCGAGCCTTAAAGAGGCACAAAACCTGCAGGAGATCAAGAAAGAATTGGGTAAAAGGGGGTACGATGTGCCCTTGATCGCTGATATTCATTTTACGCCGAACGCTGCCGAACTGGCCGCCCGCATCGTTGAAAAGGTACGGGTGAATCCCGGGAACTATGCAGATAAGAAACGGTTTGAAGAGATCGACTATACCGATGCTTCGTACCATGCGGAACTAGAACGTATCCGTGAAAAATTCACCCCACTGGTGAAGATCTGTAAAGAGTACGGTACCGCCATGCGCATTGGTACGAATCACGGCTCCCTTTCTGATAGGATCATGAGCCGGTATGGCGATACTCCCATTGGTATGGTGGAGTCTGCCTTGGAGTTCCTACGGATCTGTGATGACCTGGATTACCACAATATAGTGCTGTCCATGAAGGCTTCCAATACACAGGTGATGGTGCAAGCGTACCGCCTGCTTGTGAATAAAATGGACGAAGAAGGTTTCCAACCGTATCCTTTGCACTTGGGGGTGACCGAAGCCGGTGATGGAGAAGATGGCCGGATCAAAAGCTCGGTGGGAATAGGCACATTGCTAGAAGACGGTTTAGGAGATACTGTACGGGTGTCTTTGACCGAAGAGCCTGAATTTGAGGCTCCCGTAGCCAAGATCATGGTGGACCGCTACATGGACCGTGCAGACCATGATACGCTTGTCCCCGTCGAGGAATCTCCTATTGACCCTTTCAGCTATAATCGTAGGGCCACCCGTGAAACAGGTAACTTTGGTGCTTCTAATGTGCCTCGCGTGATCGCAGATATCAGTCGCTTAGAGGTCAGTGATTATAAGGATTTAAAATCCATAGGTCATTTTTACTTGCCAGAGCTGGACAAGTGGAAGATGAACGATATGGGGGCAGACTACCTTTATTCCGGAAATCGTCCCGTGGATTTTATGTTGCCTAACGGGCTCAAAGAGATCTTAGATTACCCTTACTGGCTGGAAGTAAAGGAAGATGGCAACAAGCTACCTTTGTTGGGGGTCCATGAATACTTAACGGACAGTGAACGCCATCAAACGATCAATTTTGTGAGGGTCGATGCTGCCGATCTAAGCATGGAGCTGGTGGCTAAAGTAAAAAATGACCTTACTGCCGTCATTTTATTAGAAACTTACAATGCTCATGCTATGCCCGCACTAAGAAGGGCATTTTTTACACTGGTAGAAGAAAATGTAAATAATCCCGTGATAGTCAAAAGAGCTTACGGTGACCTGGCCCATGATGAATTACAGATCCATGCTGCCACTGACTTAGGGGGGCTGTTGATCGATGGGTTTGGAGATGGAGTAATGCTGGGAACGGATGTTTCCGCCGAGGACAGATCCAAAGAAGAGGTACTAAAATGGGTCTCTACCTACAACCAAACCTCTTTCGGAATACTACAGGCGGCGCGCACCCGGATGACCAAGACAGAATACATTTCATGCCCTTCTTGCGGGCGCACACTTTTCGACCTGCAAGAGACCACGGCCATGATCAGAAAAAGAACAGATCATCTAAAAGGCGTCAAAATAGGGATTATGGGGTGCATCGTGAATGGCCCCGGGGAGATGGCCGATGCAGATTATGGCTATGTAGGCAGTGGCAAAGGCAAGATTACATTATATAAAGGAAAAGAAGTGGTGAAACGAGGGGTGCCTTCCGAGAATGCCGTGAACGAATTGATCGAGATCATTCGTGAAGATGGTAATTGGATAAGCCCTCCTACGAACTGAAAGAATATGCAACAGCAAGATACAAAAAGCGAGAAGAACACACTGAAAGACTATTTTGCGCTAGGAGAAGTTTTTGGTTATTTTTTCCGAAAAAAAGACCCGGACCGTCCGAGTAATTTTAACATTAAAATGATGCATGGGATCAATAAGATCTCGATTTTAATGTTCCTCGTAGCCTTGATCATCCTTATCGTTAGGAGACTTTTTTAGAATACGTAACACGGAGCTGTCCTTGCCAGCGCTTCATAAGTCGGTAGGTTTCCACGACCGGCGTTCCAGGGTATGGGGACGGTATTCTTATTTGGATCAGCATGACTTCCTGTATCTAGGGCCTGGATAGTTATTCCCGGGTCACCTAGTGAATGTCTTCCTTGGTGGTAAAGCTTTCCGATCTTAATTCCGGGGGATTAAAAAGATACCTTTTTCAAGGTTTGATCTTACCTGCTTTTGAGCGGAATAAGTCTTTTTAAGCTGAGATTATCTTAAATTGTTCATAAATTCTGCACAATATGGATATAGAATCATTCCGGGAGCATTGTATTGTCAAAAAAGGAGTAACGGAAGAGTTTCCTTTTGATAACCAAACCTTAGTATTTAAAGTGATGGGAAAGGTCTTTGCCCTGGCTGACGTGGATCTTTTTACCAGTGTTAACCTCAAATGTGACCCGGAAAGGGCGGTAGAGTTGCGTGAGCGATATGATGGGATCCAGCCCGGTTATCACATGAATAAGAAGCATTGGAATACCGTGCTGATGGACGGCACTATACCCGATGTACTCACCAAGGAGCTGATCGACCATTCTTATGAGCTGGTGGTGAAGGGTTTGCCTAAAAAGCTAAAAGAAGAATTACTGCAATAGATTGGAGGTATTTCTTGGAAAAGAATAAATACAAAGGATCTGTGCTTAACGTATTGATCGCAACGTTCTACGTGCCTGGCGTATCATATACCTGCCACAACTAAAAATGGCGCCCTTGAGAATTAGCTTTGAACCTGGCCTCGATAAAAAAAATGACCGTCATTCCGGGCCGGTGGTTGTGAGAGGGCTGATTGGGAGAGCCGGGATCTTCTTTGTCGTAGAACGGAAGCTATTTCCCAGTTTGAAGACTGTGAAAGTATTCTAAACCTCATTTTAAGACTAGCCTACAATGATTTTAAATCTAACTGGGGTTTTTGATAGTAAAACGTATAATTTTAGAAATTAGGCTATATTTTCAAAATGTTTCGGGTAGTACGGGGCGTCCTTGAAAATTAGCTTTGATAGTAAAACGTTTAACTTTAGCAAGTTAGGCTGTATTTTTAAGGTGTTACGGGTAATGCCCGCCTTTAAATTAGCAGTATCCGCGTGATTTTGTGGTTCTAAGCCCGGTTTTCATTTTCTTTTGCGCGCCCAAAAGAAAACGAAACAAAAGAAAAGGGCGCCAGGAACAAAGCCCATTTTCCGCGCAAAACGCGCTGTCCAGCCCCTCTAGGCTGCTTACGCACAGGCCTCAAATTTGCCGCGCTGTTCCTGGAGGTCTCCCCTCCGTACATCACTTGAATTTTCAATGATGCCCTGGTACGATCCTCGAAATGAGCAGTATCCGCGTGATTTTG
>JANQLQ010000180.1 GCA_028280565.1 Fulvivirga sp. | reverse complement strand
CGCCTGTAAACTTAATATTTCTGAAAATACGGTAAAAGTAAGCGTCTACAAGTCATTACAGCAGATCAGGGACTATCTCACACTCAATGCTGATGTTTCCCTGGTCCTTGTTTTTGCTTTCCTATTCCTGTAGCTATTCCCTTACATTGTGCTTGTCAAATAGGGAATTAACCTCCCTATTCATCACCTGTTTACTCGATTTTTTAAAAATTTCCTGGTAAGCAGTAATACCATCACCCGGTCAAAACCGTCTTACCCCAATACTCCTAAAAACAACCTAACATGGATGAGAAAGACATTTTGTTGCTCACCAGGTACCTCAATGACCGGTGCACGAAGTCCGAGTTGATGAAGGTAGCGGAATTACTGGCTAACCCATCTTCCCAAGACCAGCTACCCGGGCTTTTAGAAGAGGCCTCGAAGAAATTCTATGGTCATTTTGAGACCAGTCCAGCACACCAGGAAAAAAGTTGGTCAAAAATTCGTTCCGAACTTCTAGTAAGGCGAAAAATTACCCGCCAGCGTAAAAGATCCACTCGAAACGGGATAAGAGTAGCGGCCTCAATTGTGCTATTGATGGGGGTTTTATTCTTAATGAGGGTATTGGTTTATGATACCCCGGGTTCCCAGGCCGAATTAAAGGTGCAAATGAAAACCGTGAGCAATGCACTGGGAAAAAAATCCAGGCTTACCCTTCCTGACGGTACCGTAGTGATCATGAATTCAGGCACGACAGTTACGTATCCGGAGAAGTTTGCAGAGGATGTAAGATCGGTTTCATTAAGTGGAGAAGCATACTTCGAGGTAAAAGAGAGCGAGAGTCATCCCTTTGTCGTAGAGGTAAAAGGCCTCAAAACAAAAGTGTTGGGAACCACCTTTAACATTCGTGCCAACCCTTATTACGATGAGGTTAAGGTTTCACTTACTTCGGGAAAAATAGCCATGCAACTACCCGGGGATACCCTTGAGCTGGTGCTGGAAGTCGGCCAAGAGATCACTTATCACCCGGAAACTAACCTCTACAAAGTCCGTGAGTTCGACCGTGAAAAAGTACTGGGCTGGAAAGAAGGGATCCTCTATTTCAATGAACTATCAGAACAGCAAGCGATCAAGACCATGGAGCATTGGTATGATGTAAATATAGAAATAGTAAACTCTTCGTCGCATAAATGGGAAAACCTCTCGGCCCGGTACGATAACGAACCCCTGGAAAATGTATTGATCTCGCTGGGCTACACCCTCGACTTTACCTACGAGATCAATGACAAGAATATAAAGATCATTTATAAATGAAAGGAGATACTATAGAACGACAAGACACAGCATAAAAAAGACCGGCAGCCCTCTAGGAGCGCTGCTGGTCAAAAGTTTTCCTGGTTTAAAACAGATCTTTTGGAAGGGAACCTGTTTTAACCAGGCAGTTTTAACATTTCATGCATTAAAACCCATACAAAGTTATGAGTTATAGACTATTACTATTAATAATTCTAAGAAGATTATTTATGTATTCGTTTTGTGTACTTTCTTTCCAGGTTGTTTTTTGCGCGTCTCTGCTTGCATCTGTTCCCTCTTCTGGGCAAAAAGCTCAAAGCGTGAAGGATATAAAAGTATCCCTGGATTTGAAGAACAGGAAGATCATAGACGTTTTACATAAGATCGAAGAAGAAACTGGTTTTACTTTCGTCTACCTTAAAAATGAAATAGATGCCAAGGCCAGGTTAAATGGTGACTATCACAATACCTCTTTATATGATCTTTTGAGCAATGTTTCCAGGCAGACCGGTCTTAGGTTCCAGAGAGTGAATAACAACATTAATGTAAAAAAACAAACGGGCCGGGTCAAGGCATCCATCGTTGAGATCATCCAGGAAAAAGTAGTGAAAGGAAAAGTCACGGACATGGACGGTAACGAATTGCCGGGAGTGACGATTGTTATACAGGGTACCGCAAGCGGAACGGTGACTGATGCACTGGGTAACTACCAAATTAGCGTGCCTGGTGATAATACTGTTCTTCAGTTTTCCTACGTGGGGTACGAATCACAGGAAATCATTGTCGGCACGCAGAGTGTCATAGATGTACAAATGGTTTGGGATTTAACCCGGTTGATGGAGATAGTGGTGACAGGATATACATCCCAGTCTAAACAGACGATTACAGGCGCTGTGGAAACCATAGAAGCCGAGGAATTAGTCAAAAATCCCGCTACCAGTGTAGAACAGCAATTACAAGGAAAGATCTCCGGGGTAAACATTGTTACTTCAGGAGCGCCGGGGGGGGGCTCACAGGTCAGGGTCCGTGGATTAAGCAATTTTGGCAATAGGGAACCTTTGTATATTATTGACGGATCGCCATCCGGGTCAGGACTCAACGAGATAAACCCCGAGGACATTGAGACCATATCCGTGCTAAAGGATGCGTCCGCTGCTTCTATCTATGGTGCCCGTGCCGCCAATGGGGTGGTGCTGATCACCACTAAAAGAGGTCAAAAAGGGCAGCCGGCAAAAGTGACCTACACGAGTTTTTTTGCTTTGGACAGGGACCCTGGTAACATTGACGTCCTTAATGCACAGCAGTGGGGAGAAATGGAATGGAGAGGACAGCGGGCGGCGGTAAGAGGTACGTCGGAGGAGAATACCTTTGTGCCCAGCCATCCCACCTATGGCAATGGTGAGAATCCTGTAATTCCCGAATACCTGAACGGAGACCCCTCGTTGCCCTATGACCCGGAAACCAATCGTTTAATGAGGTCGGCGGATACGGATTGGTACGATGCCATAACACGAACCGCTTTTAGTCAAAGTCATAACCTAAATATCCTTGGTGGAGGTGAAAACAGCAGGTATGGGGTGTCTTTCGCTTACCTGGATCGCGAGGGGACGCTCATCGAAACCAGTTTTCAGCGATACACCACAAGACTGAATACCGAATTTTCAATTTTTAATGATCGTGTCCGGGTAGGTGAAAACTTAACGATAGCCTATTCTGAACAAAATGGTAATAACGGTATTCTAGGAACTGCCCGGGACACTTATCATCCTCTTATTCCCAGGCGGGATGAAGGCGGTAATTTTGGAGGAACATTGAACGGGATACTAGGCCTTCAAACAAATGCCATTAATCCTGAAGCTCGCCAGGTACGGCTTGCAAATGCCATAGGCAGGAGGTGGCGCATTTTTGGAAATGCGTATTTAGATGCTGACATTATCCCGGATCTTACCTTCAGGACCAGTATTGCCATTGATTATGTTCAGAATAACAATACAAGCTTTAATCCTGAAAATGTGGAAGGAGGGAATCCCGGGAACAGTTTAAATGAATCTGCACGATTTGGGACCAGCCTTACCTGGACCAATACGCTAAATTATACCAAATATATCGGCGATCATGGCATCACTGTCCTGGCAGGGACAGAAAATATTGAGCTGGTTGGCAGGAATATTAATTTCAATGGCACTGGCTTCTTCAATGAAGACCTCGACTTTGTGTCTGTATCTACGTCTGGCACCACGCTCAGCCTGACTGGTGGACCCTCTGCACGTAATTTAACTTCCATTTTTGGCAAGGTGGATTACTCTTTTAGAGATAAGTACCTTGTCAATGCCACGATCCGGCGAGACGGTTCGTCTGCCTTAGGACCTAATAACCGTTTTGATGTATTTCCAGCCGTGGGTGTAGGATGGGTGCTTTCCGAAGAGTCTTTTTTGGCTGGTACTGGAGTATTTAATATGCTTAAGATCAGGGCAGGCTGGGGAGCCGTTGGCAACCAGAACAGTTTAGGAGATTTTAGCTTTGTGTCCAACTTTTCGCAAGCTGCCAATTTCATTTCCACGGGATACGACATTAATGCCACGAATAGCGGTGACCCGGCCAATGGTATTGCTTTATTGAGCAGGGGAAACCCGGAATTGGTTTGGGAAAGCGCCGAAACACTGAATATCGGTATTGACTTTGCCTTTTTGAATGATAAAATTTCCGGTGCTGTAGAATGGTATGACAGGAGGACTAAAGATCTGCTCCTGCAGCCACCCATTCCAATTACCGCGGGGACTGCCTCACCCCCTTTTGTTAACCTTGGCGAAATACAGAACAGGGGGGTTGATGTCACCTTATCCTACAATGGGAAAGCGGGGCCTGTGGACATAGGGATCACGGGGATCGTAGCCACCTACAAAAATGAGGTGTTGGATATCGATGGAAACCCCGAATCGTTTTTTGTGGGCCCAGGGGGGAATCCTAATATTATTGCCGCCAGGACGGCAGTAGGGGGAGAAATAGGCGCCTTTTATGGCCGTATTGTAGACGGCGTGATCCAGGAAGGTCCGGATGCGGGTAATTTTAACTTTCGCGATATGAATGATGATGGGGAGATCGACTTTAACGACCAGGACGTTATCGGCAGCCCCCACCCGGATTTCACCTACAGCTTGAATTTAACTGCTGGGTATAAAAACTTCGATTTTACAGCTTTCTTCCGGGGTTCCCAGGGAAATGATATCTGGCAATGGAACAAGATCTTTACCGATTTCCAGTTCCGGGAAGGTTTTAATCGAAGTACTAGGGTATTGAACGCCTGGAGGCCCGATAACCCTACGAATGAACTGGCTGAATTTAACCTGAACACAGCCAATGATAATTTACAAGCCTCGAGCTATTACGTGGAAGATGGCTCATACCTCAGGTTACAAACGCTCCAATTGGGATATACGCTCCCGGGGATGAATGGCATAGAAAAAATAAGGGTGTACCTGCAAGGGCAAAATGTATTTACCATCACTAATTATAGCGGGATTGACCCGGAAATTGGAGAAAATGGGGGCCTTGAACTTGGAGTGGACCGGGGGAACCTGTATGTTATTCCGCGTACCTTTTTGCTGGGCCTTAACGTTACCTTTTGATTTTATTAAAGATGAAAGAAATGAGAAAACGAAATAATTATCCCAAGGTGGTTGCCCTGGTTATCGCAGGTTTTGCTTGCCTGGCCGGATGTTCGGAAGACTATGTGGAAATTACCCCAAAGGGAACCCTGAACCCGGGAGTGCTTAATAATCTTGAAGGGTTGGATGCCCTTTTACTGGCTGCTTACGGCGGGCTGGATGGACATACCGGGGGCATTACCAATCTCGGGTGGCAGAATGATCATACCAATTGGTTATATGGTGAGGTCGCATCGGACAATGCTTTGAAAGGCTCTTCCATCGGGGATCAGCCTGATATGAACCTGCTGGAGCAGGGAGAGATGTCTCCTGCCAGTCCTTTCATGGATGCCCTATGGGGCTCAATCTATGAAGGCGTGGCCCGGGCCAATACTGTGCTGCAGGTATTGGCGATCACGGAAGGCCTGGGGGATGCAGACAGGGATCGTATAGAAGGTGAGGCCCGTTTTTTGAGGGCGCATTATCACCATTATGGCAGAAGGTATTTTAACCGCCTCCCGTTTGTTGATGAAAATGTCGCCGACTTCCGTGTTCCTAATGATCGTGATATCTTTCCCGATATTGAAGCGGATTACCAAATGGCCATCGACAAGCTTCCCTTAGATCCTACCCAGGTGGGAAGAGCACACCGCTCTGCCGCCCAGGCGTCATTGGCTAAGCTATATATGGATGACGGTAATCTTTCCGCTGCAAAGCCTTTACTGGAGGTCATCATCAGCAGTGGAAGGTATCGCCTGTTTGATAATTACTACGACAATTTCGTGACCACCACGGAGGCGCTTATTACAGGTACGGAATTCATATTCCAGATCCAGGCACTTAGCCGGCAAAATGAATTAAATGGCAGGCTGGTGAATGGCATTGCCCAGCTACATGGATGCTGTGGGTTTTTACAGCCTTCTCAAAACCTGGTGAACGCCCATAAAACCGATGTGGATGGATTGCCATTGCTGGATACTTTTAACGAGGTAGACCTGGCGAATGACCAGGGCATTGCCACGGATGATCCCTTCACGCCGCCTGCGGATAACTTGGACCCCCGGCTGGATTATACCGTAGCCAGGAGAGGGATACCCTTCCTCGATTTTGAGATCAGTTTGCTGGACGGAGATCCCAACCTCTTCCCGGGACAGGATTATGTTGTGGACCAAGTCACTTACGGACCTTACAGGGCCAAAAAGTTCCTGCCTACTGCGGCTGAAGTAGAGGGAGGGTCTTTCCTAGGAGTATCTAATGTAAACTATAGTATACACCGGTATGCTGACATCCTTTTGTTACGCGCGGAAGTGGCAGTGGAAGAAAACGACCTAGCCACCGCCCTTGACCTGGTCAACCAGGTACGTAACCGGGCAAAGAATAGCGAGGTAGTCCGGTTCCGGGATGGTACACCAGCAGCGAACTACGTCATTGAACCTTATCCCGCCTTCCAGGACCAGGATTTTGCCCGAAAAGCGGTGCGCTTTGAAAGAAGATTAGAACTGGCGCTTGAAGGACACCGGTGGTATGACCTGGTACGTTGGGGGATAGCGGAGGCAACCATGCTGGAATATTTCAGGACGGAAGAAAGACCATTGCTGGATGCCTTTGGGACCTTTACGTCCGATTTCCTGCCTATCCCGGCAAACCAGATTGATATTACCAGGGATGATAACGGTGAACCCACACTCATACAAAATGAAGGTTATAGATAACATTTGTGTAAAGAATGTATTCGCCCATAAAAAGGAGGGAATCCCTCCTTTTTATACACTTTTCAAAATTTAATGCTTAAGTATTGTCTTTACCCGGCTTGTATACTGTGCCTGTTACAGGGGTGTAAAAAAATATCCCGGGACCAGCTTTTTGTTGTAAGGGATCCTTCCGGAACGGGTCTTCTATTTCAAAATACCCTGGCTGAATCTGCTGGCTTTAACATTCTCAATTACCTTTATTACTACAATGGAGGCGGGGTATCCATCGGGGATATTAATAATGATGGGTGGGATGATGTATTCCTAGTGGCTAACCTGGGGGGAAATCGCCTGTTTATCAACAAAGGAGGCTTACAGTTCCAGGATATCACCAGGCAAGCGGGAGTGGGAGGGCAATATGGTTGGTCTACCGGTACTAATATGGTGGATATCAATGGGGATGGATTCCTCGATATTTACGTTTGCAACCTAGGAGACTTCGAAGGGAAAACCGGGAAAAACGAGTTATTCATTAATAATACTGACGGTACCTTCACTGAATCCGCCATGGAATATGGCTTGGATTTTAGCACTTTTTCCACCCAGTCCGTCTTTTTCGATTACGACCGGGACGGGGACCTGGATATGTACCTGCTTAATCATGCTATTCACACTGTAAAAGCCTATGTTCCCCGGGAAAAAGTTAAAGATCAATTTGACGCGTTGAGCGGCGACCGTTTGCTCAGAAATAATGCCGAGATAGGGAACACGCTTTTTACAGACGTTACTGCTGGATCAGGAATTCATTCTAATTCCATAGGGTTTGGATTGGGGGTGGCGGCCTGTGATATCAACCGCGATGGCTGGACAGACCTTTACATCTCTAACGATTTTCACGAGAATGACTATCTCTACATTAATAACGGCAACGGTACTTTTCACGACCAGCATGCCCAGTGGTTTGGGCATTCCAGCAAATATTCCATGGGCAGTGATGTAAGCGATGTGAATAACGATGGCCTGCCTGACCTTATGACCCTGGATATGCTGCCGGAACTGCCGCGGGTATTGCAGAAGTCCATGGCCGAAGATCATTATGCTTTAAAAGAGATCATCCTTGAAAATGGTTACGCCCCGCAGCTGGCCAGGAACACATTACAGCTCAATCGTAATGGACGCTTTTCTGATGTGGCCCCCCTTATGGGGGTAGAAGCCAGTGATTGGAGCTGGAGTCCCCTGTTCGCCGACCTGGATAACGATGGAGATAAGGATCTTTATATCACCAACGGCATTTACAGGAGGCCTAATGATATGGATTACCTGAATTATACCTCGAATTCGGCCATCCGGGCGGTGATGGAACAGCAAAACGCTTCGATCTCCCGAAAACTTATCGAACTTATGCCTCAGTTGAAAATCCCTAACAAAGTTTTTGCCAACCTGGAGGGAAAGAAGTTTGAGGATAAAACCAAGCCCTGGGGCCTGGATATTCCCTCGTATTCCAGCGGGGTGGCTTATTCGGACCTGGATAATGATGGGGACCTGGATATGGTAGTCAATAATATCAATGAACCTGCCTTTTTGATTGAAAACCTAAGTAATGAGAAGAAATCAGAACACCGATCCCTACGGGTAAGACTTCATGGCAAGTCCCCGAATACGTCCGGGATTGGTGCTAAGGTTATGGTTGAATGCGGGGCAGGTGCGTTGTACCAGGAACAATACCCAGTACGTGGTTTTATGTCATCTGTCAGTCCCATTATTCACTTCGGTGTAGGAACGGCGGATGAGGTGAGGCAAGTAAAGGTAGTTTGGCCGGATGGTACTTTTGAAATTCAAACCGGGTTGGCAAGTAATGGTCTCTACGAGTTTTACCAGCAAAATGCTTCTGGGAATGATTATGAAAAACCTAAGGCAACGAAAGATGTCCTGTTTACAAAAAGTTACGATCTTGATCTGCCGCGTCACAGGGAGAATATTTACCATGACGTTTATGCAGAATACTTAATACCAAGGCTGATTTCCCGGGAAGGACCGGGCCTGGCGGTAGGCGATGTCAATAATGATGGGTTACAAGACCTGTTTATCACCGGGGCTTCCGGGCATCCTGCCCAGCTACTGGTCCAGGACCGGCGGGGAAAATTACAATTGAGCTCACAGCCGGCATTTTCAGAAGTCTTACAGGCCGAGGGAGTAGACGCGGCTTTTTTTGATGCAGATGGAGATCGTGACCTGGACCTCTACGTGGCCACTGCCGGGAATGAGAGTGCTGCCGATCCCGGGACCTTGCAAGATCAATTCTACAGGAATGATGGCATTGGGAATTTTATCCGGCAGGCGGATATCACATTGCCTGTGGGGCAGCATGCCATAGTACGGCCCGCAGATTTTGATAAGGACGGAGATATCGACCTCTTCATCGGTGGTCGCGTGGTGCATGGGGAGTACGGTGCTGTGCCTGCAAGTCATCTGCTGGTCAATGACGGAACCGGTAGTTTTCAACCCCTGCTGGTACCGGGTTTAAACCACGTTGGTATGGTTACCGATGCGGTGTGGGTGGACTTGAGGGCCAACGGATGGCAAGACCTGGTAGTGGTAGGAGAGTGGATGCCCATTGTCATTTTCGAAAATGAAAAAGGGATGCTCCGGGAAATTAACCAGCCTCAAGGACTAGAAAATACCCGGGGATGGTGGAATTGTATTGTGGCAGGTGATTTTGATGGTGACGGTGATTTCGACATGGTAGCCGGTAATGCGGGTATGAATATGAAAATATCGGCTTCCCCGGAAGAGCCGGTTACCCTTTACTTGAACGATTTTGATCAGAATGGTTCACTCGACCAGGTCCTGGCTCATTTCATTGGGGGAAAAGAGTATCCCCTAGCCACTAAAGACCAGCTGGCCAAGCAATTGCCCTCCACCAGGAAGAAATTCCCTACTTACCATTCATTTGCCGGGGCCACGGTCCGGGACATTTTTGAACCCGGCAAACTTGAAGAGGCTAAAAAGTTGACAGCAGTAGAATTTTCGTCCTTATATATTGAAAATAAAGGTGACTGGCAATTCGAAGTACGCGGGTTGCCTTTTACGGTTAATCTTTCGTCTGTACAGGCTATTGAGGTTGTGGATCTCAATGCAGATGGGTTTAAAGATATTATAGGCGCTGGTAATTTCTATCACCTGGTACCTCCTTTGGGAAGGCAAGACGCTTCGATAGGTTTTGTAGGGATCAACGACCGGGCAGGTAACTTCACGATAATGGATCACGATCTCAGCGGGTTGATCCTTGACGGGGAGGTACGTGAAATGAAATGGTTAAGATCAACTAAGGGAAGACACTACCTGCTTACCGCTAGGAATAACGATAAGATGCTGGCACACCAATTAAAAGGAGATTGAAAACAAATACTATTAGCAAACAAATCACAACATTAGTAATGAGAATTATAAGATATAACTGGATCCTATGGGGTGTATTAGCAGCCTCCTGCAGTGGGCCAGCGGATCCAATAAAGAATGAGTATCCTGTAAATCCCCAGGCACTTTATGAGAAACCCCACCCCAGCACGATTACCAGGTGGTTCAGCCCGGAAAATCCAAAAGGAGAAAAAGGAAAAGCCGGGTTGACCAATAAGGGAGCAAAAGGGAACGCTTTCTACATCATTCAACCCGGGGAAACACAAGAGCTGCTGGCAATTGAAGGCGCCGGTATTATCCAACGGATGTGGATGAGCGGTTCCATTGCCACCGTAGCCGAACAGCGACGTGGAGTGGTGATCAATATGTACTGGGACGGGGCGGAAAAACCAGCGGTTTCAGCCCCGATCGGGGACTTTTTTGGCAACGCATTGGGCGTTATGCGCCCTTTCGATAGTGAGCTTTTTTCTAATCCCGAGGGCCGGTCATTTAATTTTACCATTCCCATGCCCTACAGGAATGGAGCTAGGGTGGAGGTAGTGAATGAATCATCATCACAGGTATTGTTCTGGTACGACATTAATGTATTGCAAATGGAAAGCGTCCCGGGAAATGTCATGTACTTTCATGCGCATTGGAGAAGAGATCTCAAGACTACATTGGGAGAAGATTTTGAGATATTGCCAAAAGTAGAAGGGGTTGGCCGGTTTATAGGTACGCATATCGGGATAATAGGAGACCAAAAATATTTAGGCACGTGGTTTGGCGAAGGAGAGGTGAAAGTGTATCTCGATGGAGATGCAGATAATCCGTCACTACAGGGAACCGGTACGGAAGATTACATTGGCACAGGCTGGGGACAGGGAGTGTTTTACGGACAACGGTTTGGATCGCTGGTATCCAACAAGGAACTGGACCTTTATTCCTTTTACCGGTACCACACATTGGATGCCGTGTTCTTCCAGCAAGACTGCCGGGTGACCATCCAGCAAATGGGTAATGCTAACCGGGACTTGTTGAGAAAAATGAAGGCAAATGAAGTAGAATTCATCCCCGTTTGGCAGTTGCAGACACACGGGCAGGGTATTGGTAAGGACAATGGCAAACCTATGGAGCATGTAAGGTTGCTCGATATGGAAAACCCTCCGGGTGTGGAAAGCGATGATTTCATAGCAGGGGTGTCTACAAACTATTACAGGAGCGATGACGTTTCCGCTACCAGCTACTTTTACCTCGATCGGCCGGAAAATAACCTGCCGGCATTACAACCTCTCGAAGATCGCTTAAAGGATATGAAGGAGAAAGTATGGGATAAGTTGAAGTAGCGAGTTGATGCAGGCGTGAGTTCGATGTATGAAGGCCTGGTTGCTTTGACTACAGGTACTAAAGCCCGTGAGAAAGAGATAGTGATTTGCGATCATGCTGGGAGTCAGCTTATTTCCCAGCAAGGGACAAAAGTAGTACAAGGTAGTCTAACGTTTTTGCTGACAAAATGCAGGCTTCATTACGCCAAAGAAAGTAAGTCTTATCGTCTTACCCAGCCTCAAAGGTATTTAAACCCGTCAAGTTAATACTGTGGCGAATGGACCAAGGGTTGAAAACAGGGCCTTCGCTTAGGAACAAAAAGAAAACTTAGGATGAAAAATTATTTGAGATGGACAGCCGTACTGGTCCCTATTGTATTGTACTTAAGCTGTTCGATAAAGAAGGGCGAAAAGCCAAAGGAAATTACATTTAAAACATTGCTGGAAGAGCTGGTCAATAGGGAAATGCTCTCACAACATCCTGGTGGTTTATGGACCCAGCACCAGGCAAGTAGCTATGAAAGGTTGTCGGTTACTCCTGCGGACCCGGAAGGGTGGTATGCAAACCACGACTGGAATCATTTTGAAAGCATTGAAGAAGTTAACGGCCGCCAGGAATCTGTTTTGTTGGATGTTGAAGGTCCCGGTGTTATTACCAGGTTTTGGATGGCCGGGGATCCCAATAGAAAATGTGCCCTTCGATTTTATATAGATGGAGATACCATTCCTGCCTGGGAAGCAGATCATCCCGGGGCTTTAATTGGGGAAAACAAAGAAGTAGGTAGGTTGCTTTCCTCGCGTTCCGTGGAACAGGATCAACTACCTATCAACAAAGGGGCGAGACCGGGTCATAATCTCTATCTCCCAATTCTATTTGATAAAAGCATCAAGATCACGAGCGAAGAGCCCACACAACGACCGGGAGCGCCCAATGCCATATTTTATAACATTAATTATCGATTGTACCACGGCAATGTTTCCATGGAGAGTTTTAGTGTGTCAACTATCAACAAGTACAAGGATGCCTTGGACGAGGTAAATGGCAAACTTTTAAAGTTCCAGCAACAAAAACCTGCGGCGGCCAGGATACCCGGGGAAGAAAGAGTCGATCAAGCCAAACTCACTTTGCAAAAAGATGCCCTGGGTGAACTGACAATAGAGGGCTCTCGGTCTATACTACGTACTCTTTTATCCATGAATGCCGATGACATGAACAAGGCAGTAAAAGACCTTTGGATCCAGTTTAGTTTTGATGAGAAGACCACTGTTGAAGCGCCCATAGGGCTGTTTTTTGGGGTAGGGGACCAACTGGTGCCTACTTCCGACTGGTACCGCAAGGTGGACACAAACGGCAATATGGCTAGTTTTTGGGTGATGCCCTTCCGGAAGAAGGCTAAAGTCAGACTCTTGAATAAAGGAGACCAGGTGATTACCGTGGATCTAAGTGTAGCATCCGGGAAGACAAAGTGGAGCCCCCATACCATGTATTTCTATGGTAAGTATGCACAAAAGCTCGATTATCAAATTACCGCCAGCAAAGGAGAAGACTACAATTTTATAACTATTTCATCAAAGGGTAAATATGTTGGTGACACTTATCAAATACAAAAATACCAGGGAGGCTGGTGGGGCGAAGGTGACGAAAAGATTTATGTAGATGGGCGGAAGTTTCCGGATCATTTCGGGACAGGTACAGAAGATTATTATGGCTATGCATGGGGCCACCCCGAAACGTTTGCCCATCCGTTCGTTGGGCAGCCGATTGGCCAGGCTAACCTTTTAAATGAAGGTGGAACCACAGTTAACTCAAGGACCAGGGGCCTTGATGCGATCCCATTTAACCAATCCCTTAGATTTGATATGGAACAGTGGGCTTGGTTTTCAGGTGAAATCGACCTGAAATGGGCCTGCTTCTGGTATGGATTGTAGTTAAATTAAGAATACCCATCGCACCCCTTAGCCCTGGAGGGGCAATCCGCTGCACGGTTGGTTCCCCTTTAAGGGATTGAAGGGTGAGCGTTGGCCTTAATTAGGGCATCCTTGAAAATTAGATTTGATAGTAAACGTCTATTTTTTAGCAAATTAGGAGACATTTTTAAGATGTTCCGGGTAGTGCGAACCTCGCAATGAGTAGTTTAAGCGGGATTTTGTGGTTCTAAGTCCGTGTTCATTTTCTTTTGCCCGCCCAAAAGAAAACGAACCAAAAGAAAAAGGCGCCAGCAACCAAGCCCA
>JANQLQ010000169.1 GCA_028280565.1 Fulvivirga sp. | reverse complement strand
TAATTGGACGGTTAGCTATTTTTTTCTTATCCCGTTTTTAAAGTCGGCAGTTAGCAAAGGGCAATCGGCAATCCTACATTTTTTTGCCTACTGCCCTTTGCCGATTGCCGACTCATCGAAAACCTTCCATTACCTCAAACCTACTCACCTTCTACCTGGTACGTCATTTGAGGCTTGAAAGGACACTACTTGGTGTGTAATTGCCCCCCGTATAACAGGGTTATTTTTCTAACTAACGTCAGTTTCGTAATTTCCCGGGATGAGATCTGTAGTTTTTCTCGCGCTCCTTTGTTTTGTGGGAGCGTGTGCGACTTTAAACAAACGCCCCATTATCCGGGAGCTTGACCAGCTCGAACAAGATTTTCATCATCATACCGGGTTTTACTTGTATGATCCTTCCAGTCGAAAAACGTTGATCAATAAAAATGGCGATAAATATTTCACTCCAGCTTCCAATACCAAGATATTCACCTTTTTTGCCGTTTTAAATGTATTGGGTGATTCTCTCCCGGGGCTTTACTACCAGCAAAAAGACGATTCTTTGATCTTTTGGGGCACTGGCGACCCTAGCCTGCTTTACCCCTACCTGCCTGCAAGTAATGTCACTACCCTCCTAGCCCAGTCCACGAAGAATTTGTTTTATTCTTCGGCGAACTTCGATAACCCGCCGCTAGGTCCCGGGTGGGCATGGGATGACTATAACTATACGTATTCCGTTGAGCGTACCCCGCTTCCTATTTACGGAAACGCGTTCTTACTCAAGAAACAAGCCAATACCCCGTACTTGGAGATTGATCAACCTTACTTTAAAGACCATATTTGGTTAGGAGATTCTACAGCCGGTGAAACTCTCGTAGAACGTGAAATAGGAAGTAATAGAACGAAGTATCAGCCCTCTACCCACCGTGCTAATTTTGAGTACGAGGTACCCTTCAGGTACTCTGATAAGGTATTAGCTGCCCTTTTGTCCAGTGAGATCAACAGGCCTATTGCCGTCATCCATAAGCCCTTACCAGCTTCGCCCTCGATGATCAAAAGTATTCCCACCGATAGTGCTTTAAAAGTAATGATGCAGGAAAGTGACAATTTTATTGCCGAACAATTGCTCATGATGTGTGCGGGTGTTCTTACCGGTACCCTCAACTCACACCTGGGCATCGATACAGTTAAGAAAGCTTGGATGAAGGGTATGCCTGGCACACCGGTTTGGGTCGACGGCTCAGGGCTTTCACGTTACAATCTTTTCACCCCTAGATCCATTGTTTGGCTTTGGGATGAGTTACTGAAACAGTTTGGCAGCGAACGCTTATTCCCGTTGCTGGCGACCGGTGGGAAGAACGGCACGATCAAAAGGTATTACAAAGCGGACCCGCCCTATATCTTTGGAAAAACAGGCACCCTGCGTAACAATCATGCCCTTAGCGGCTATTTGATTACGAAAAAGGGGAAAATACTCATTTTCAGTTTTATGAATAATCATTACAACTCGGAATCTTATCCTATTAAAAAGAGAATGGAAAAGATTTTGTGGGAGGTAAGAGAAAAATACTAAGGACCCATGCCTAACCAAGAAGCAATAAACATGTCAAATACCTCTAATAAAAATACTGGATCATGTAGATACCTCTCAATGATCTCGTCATTTTTCTTTATATGCCTCTCCATACCGTTGTTATCACAAAAACCGGATAGCTTGGATATAAAAATAGGACAGATGATCATGGTAGGCTTCCCGGGTCAAGAGGTTAAAAAAGATGACCCTACGCTGCAAGAGATCAAGGATGGCAAAGTTGGAGGGGTAGTCCTTTTTGAGAAAAACATCAAGGCAAAAAACTCCTACACCCAGCTAAAACAGCTTAATTGGGCGCTGCAATCGGCAGCCCAACAGCCCCTGTTCATTGCCCTGGATCATGAAGGTGGCAAGGTAAACCGGTTGAAGGAAAAGTATAAGTTCCCTAAAACAGTGTCTGCCAAATACTTGGGTGAAGTGGGCAGCCTTGACTCTGTACGCTTTTATGGGGAGATTTATGCTAGTACGCTAGCCGGGCTGGGCTTCAACGTTAATTTCGCACCCGTGGTGGATTTATCCATCAATAAAAATAACCCCGTGATACATAAGATAGAACGGTCTTATACAGATGACCCCGGCGTTATGACCCTATTTGCACAGGAGATGATCAAAGCGCATGATCGTTTTCATGTGGTTTCTGTCGTAAAGCATTTTCCAGGGCACGGCAGTTCTCACGCGGATACACACCTGGGGATAGCTGATGTGACGGATTATTGGCAGTCAAAAGAAATAGAACCTTACAAAAACCTTATTGATCGTGGGCAAGTAAAGGCCGTGATGACAGCCCATATCGTAAACAAGCGATTGGACACCGTGGGCCTCCCGGGCACGCTTTCTCACCCGATCATAACAGGTCTGCTAAGAAAGAAACTTGGTTTTGACGGTGTGGTATTTTCCGATGATATGCAGATGCATGCCATTACGAAGTATTACGGGTTAGAAAAAGCGATCAAACTTTCCATACAGGCAGGAGTGGACGTGCTTATATTTTCAAACAATATCCCCGCTAGTAAAGAACGGACCGTAGACGCTGTCCATAGGATCATCAAAGCACTAGTGGAGTCTGGTGAGATCACAACGGATAGGATTGATCAGTCGTACCGGAGGGTCATAAGGTTGAAGTCTTGGATGAACTAGTTTAAGGTGAGTTTTGGGTTAATCAACCCACCTGGAATACTTCATTTCAATGCAAAGTATTGAAAACCCGCTTTTAACCGCAGAGAACACAGTGAATATGCAGAGGACACGAAGTAATCTCTGAGGCCCTCGGCGGTCTTCTCCGCTTTCTCCGCGGTAAACCATTGACTACTTGGCAATTAAACCCAAAACTCACGTTGGATTAGAGCGTATAGGTACTCAACCCATGATTTAAACCCGGAGAACAAGGTAAAGTATCATTGAAAATTCAAGTGGCGCATGGAGGGGAAACATCCAGGAACAGCGCGGCCTATTTGAGGCCTGTGGGTAAGCGGCTTACAGACCTGGACTCGATTAAAAAAATGACCGTCATTCCGGGACGGTGGTTGTGAGAGGGCTCATTTCAAGAGCCGGAATCTGATGTGTCGTAGAACGGAAGCTAGTTCCCAGTTTAAAGACTGTGAAAGTATGCTAAACCTCATTTAAGACTAGGTTACAATGATTTTAAATCGAACTGAGGTTATAGGGGCTGAATAGCGCGTTTAGTGGGGAAAATGGGCTTGGTTGTCGGCGCCCTTTTCTTTTGTTTCATTTTCTTTTGGGCGTGCAAAAGAAAATGAAGACCAGGCTTAGAACCACGAAATACCGCTTAAACTGCTCATTTATAGGCTCCCATTACCCGAGATACTGTAAAACATAAGCCTCGTTTGCCAAAATTAAACGTTTTACTAGCAAAGCTAATTTGCAAGGACACCCCAAGGTATAGAAGCACGCGATGAGTTTTTCCAGTTCTATTGGACCTATGCTTAGGAGATCAAACCATAATGAAATCTTACTTAAGAGTTGCCATCCTCCCCTTAACTTGATCCAAAGCCTCCCTAAATGAATTCACCGAATCGCTGACATCTCTTTCCGTTGTGGCCCAAGAGCAAACACTGATCCTGGTCACTTTTGCGCCTTCCCAAGAAGAGCCTCCTACCCAGCACATTCTCATTTCTTGAACGGACCGGGTGACCGCTTCGGTCAGATCATCTGTTTCGCAACGTACGATGACCTGGTTGAACACTACATCATTCAACACTGTAAAGCCTTCGAAACCTGCCAGTTCTTTCGCAAATTGTTGTGCTCGCAGGTGCATATTGTAGATCATTTGATCTATACCGCTTTTCCCCAAGTACTTGAGCGTAGCCCAGAGCTCGACAATACGTGACCTGCGGGACATTTCCGGGGTAAAGAACATACCATCACGTTCATCTCCCCGTACGAGGTAGCTGCCAGACATGTGCAACGCCGCGACCAGCGCCTCCCGGTCTTCGCATAATACAATGCCACTATCATAGGGAGTGTTCAGTGTTTTATGTCCATCCACCGACCACGAGCTTGCTTTTTCCATGCCCTTGGTGAGATACTTAAGGTTGTTAACAGCACGTGCCCACAACCCAAAAGCCCCATCGATATGTACCCATGCCCCGGCTTCCTGTGCTTGATCACAAAGCGAGTCAAAATCTTCAAAAGAACCACTATTTACATTTCCTGCTTGTAGTATCAAGATCGTACGCTCATCCAATACCGGCACTTGGCCAGGAAGCATCCGCCCTTGTTCATCTACATCTACCCATTCCACATTGTCTTTACCAAAACCCAGCAACCCGATAGCTTTTACCACGGTGGAATGGGCCTGCTCGCTAGTCACTATCCTTAGTTTAGGGGCATCGAAAAGGCCCCTCTCGTTGATGTCCCAGCCCAACTTTTCGAGCAGCCGGTAGCGAGCGGCCGCCAGTCCGCAAAAGGTAGCCATTGAGGTACCGCTCACGAAGCCTGCGGCTGTATGTTGGGGGAGCTCAAAAAGGCCCGTAAGCCAACCCTCCACGACAGCTTCCAGCTTAGCACAAATGGGTGAAAGAACCTGCATTGCCGTATTTTGATCCCAAGCCAGCGATAGGTTTTTGGCAGCTAAACCTGCCGGGACCACGCTCCCATTGACAAACCCAAAATATCGTCCCCCTACTTGTGCCACCGTAGCGGGAGAACCGTACTGGTGCAGTTGATCAATTACCTCGCGGGCATCGCAGGGTTCCAAGGGGAGCTCCTCATCGAAATGTCGCAAATCGCGAAGTGCCTCGACGGTAGGAAATACCTCCCGGTCAAATACCCGGGCTAAGTAATCACGAGCATAGCCTTGGGACATTTCCAAAATGCCACCCTCCTTCATTTCGTGGAACATCCGGTCTTGGATAGGTTTCGTTTGCATGTTCATATTGTCGTTTTCATGGATCATAAATCATTGGCCAGGGCTTGGAGATAGTCCCGGATAGTCTCTTCATTGCGTTTATAATAGGTCCATTTACCTAAACGCTTGGGGATGACCAACCCGGCATTTTGAAGTGTAGCAAGGTAGTGGGAAATGGTAGATTGCGATAATGCCGCCTTTTCCTGTATGTAAAGCGCACAGACCCCAAAGTCAAAATGCCCCAGCTCTTTGTGCGGAGGAAAATTTGAGACAGGATCTTTTAACCACTGGAGTATATCCAGTCGAGTTTGATTGGATAAGGCCTTGTTGATCTTGAGAATATCCATATTGTAAATATAGTTAAATCTAAATTTCTCGATTTATAGATCTGAATAAAAACGGGGATAAAATTCTTAAAACCTCAACTCGATCATTGTTTATCAGTTTGATGTTACCCAGGGCTATTTTGGCTCGTAAGCTTGGTGAGCCTTGGTGCATTTGCCTCTTAGTGGCCGGGGAAGCTTCGCCACCAAGGCACCAAAGCTCAAAGAATCACTAAGGGATCTTCTTTACGATTTAACCTAGCCCTATATTTATATCGAACTCACGTTTAAAAACCGGGGCCGTTGTATGAAAGCAATTCCCTAGCTGGACTAGGCTCAACACTTGATTACCATGTTGGATTATCCGGGGTTATTTTATCTACCGGGCAAGGGTGCCCCGTACCTTCGTTACGGGTTAAAAATTATTGGCTTTGATCATCCGATATTCGCCAAGCCATTATCACCTTTTGATCGATTATGACCCGATGCCCCAATAGGCCTCCGCGGTTCAATAATGACTAAACCAAATTTTGGATCTTTGCATACTGGAGCAGCATTATAGTTTTCCCATCCCGGATCTCCCCGGTGTGTATCATGTTGTACGCTTCGTCAAAATCCAGCTCCAGTACTTCTATGTTTTCTTGCTCATGTTGAAGACCTCCGCCCTCGCTTACCTTCATATTGTGATCGTACTCTGCTACAAAAAAATAAAGGATCTCGGTCACGGAACCCGGCGACATGTAGGATTCAAACACCTTTTGCACTTTAGAGATCTTATAGCCGGTTTCTTCTTCTGTCTCTTTTCGTATACAGTCTTCAGCATTATCCTTATCCAATAGCCCGGCACAAGCTTCTATTAACATGCCTGTTTCATTCCCGTTGAGAAAGGTGGGTAACCGGAACTGGCGAGTTAGGATCACCTTCCTGCTACCGGGGTTATACAAAAGTATGGTGGCACCATTGCCCCTATCGTAAGCCTCCCGCGCATGGGTTACCCATTTTCCATCATCCTGTAAATACTTGTATGTTACCTTCTTGAGGGTGTACCAGTTATCGGATAATAGTTCCGTATGCTGGATTTTAACCCGGTCGTTTGACATTACTCAGTGATCGTTTTGAAATGTCTTGTAAAAGTAGGTGTGGTTTACATTCTCAACAACCATTTACAGTTACCAAATCATTATTTGTACTGTCGTGTTCTAACCGGGCCCGGGGCATTATTCATACTATGCTTAAGAATAAGGTCGATCCTAGACCTTATCGTTTATGAAGAGTGCAACGCAACAAAACTTTCTTCTTTAGACTCCAGTTGGCTATCCCCCATAAGGAATTTGTCAACGGCTATAGCTGCCTCCCTGCCTTCTGAAATCGCCCAAACCACCAAGGATTGTCCCCTGCGAGCGTCCCCGGCGGCAAAAACCTTGTCAATATTAGATTGATAGTTATTGGTATACACATTCCCATGACCATCAGCAGACAAGTTAAACTGTTCTAGCAGTCCTTTTTCGGGAGATTGGAATCCTATGGCCAATAGGCCTAGGTCACATTTTATTTCATGTTCTGACCCTGCCACTTCCCTGAACGCCCGTTTACCATTTGTATCCGTGTACCACTCGATATGCACAAGCTTTAGTTTTTTAACTTGCCCCTTGGCGTCAGCGATAAACTCTTTGGTAAGCATTGACCATTCACGCTCGCCGCCCTCGTCATGTGAGCTGGAAGTGCGTAATGTCATAGGCCAATGCGGCCATGGGTCTTGGTGTGTACGCTGGTTTAATGGCTTGGGAAGCAGCTCAAGTTGCGTAACCGATTTCGCTCCTTGCCGGTGGGAGGTACCGATGCAGTCCGAGCCCGTATCACCACCCCCGATCACCACCACATGTTTATCCTTAGCAGAAATAAGTTGATCCGCCTCTAATGTATCTCCTGATACTTTTTTATTTTGCTGCACAAGAAAATCCATTGCAAAGTGGATACCTTTCGCATTCCTGCCTGCTATGGGCAGGTCCCGGGCTTGGGTAGCGCCAGAACAGATAACGATGGCATCAAAGTCTTCCATAAGCTCCTTAGGATTCACATTTACACCAACGTTAGCATTCACTTTGAACCGGATACCCTCTTGGTTCATGAGTTCTACCCGTCGTTCTACCACCCATTTTTCCAATTTAAAATCGGGTATTCCATATCGTAACAGCCCTCCAATACGGTCGTCCCGTTCGAATATGGTCACCCAATGCCCTGCACGGTTCAATTGCTCAGCACAGGCCAAGCCGGCAGGCCCTGAGCCAATAATGGCTACTCTTTTTTCCGTGCGGGTTTTAGGGGTCATAGGCTTGATATAGCCTAATTCAAAAGCTTTTTCCGCAATGGTTTTTTCAATGTGTTCTATAGCCACAGGCGGCTTGTTAATCCCCAATACACAACTGGATTCACAAGGAGCCGGGCATATGCGACCCGTAAACTCGGGGAAATTATTGGTAGAAAGGAGTATTTGTATAGCCTCGTCCCATTTTTCACGGTATACTGCATCGTTGAACTCAGGTATAATATTACCCAGGGGGCACCCCTTATGACAAAAAGGGATACCACAATCCATACATCGCGCGGCCTGCTCCTTAGTCTTTTGTACGGGAAATTCTTCGTAGATCTCTTTAAAATCTTTGATCCTCTCCTTCGGATCACGTGAGGATGGAAGCTCCCTATCGAAATGTAAAAATCCGTCGATCTTTCCCATAATTATACCGCTACTTTAATTGACTCTTGTTCTTCTTTTTTTCTTTTTTCTAACACGGCCTTGTAATCATTAGGCATGACTTTAATGAACCGGTCCAGTGTAGCCGGCCAGTGGTCCAGCAACTCTGCTCCCAGTTTACTTTTTGTGTACGAAACGTGCTCTGTGATCAGTGCCTTGAGCCGGGCTTTATCCTCTTCTTCCAATGCCTCCAGTGATACCATACCCGGGTTATGCAGCCTTTCAAAGTCGCCACGGACATCGTAAACATAGGCGATCCCGCCGCTCATACCGGCGGCAAAGTTTTTACCAGTAGGGCCTAGTATCACCACGTGACCCCCGGTCATATATTCACAAGCATGGTCACCCACACCCTCAACTACCGCTTCCACGCCCGAGTTACGTACGGCAAATCGCTCACCTGCCATTCCATTGATAAAAGCCTTGCCGCTAGTGGCCCCGTAGAATGCTACGTTACCGATTATAATATTTTCGCGGGCTACAAAATCAGACTTGGGATGAGGATAAACCACCAACTTTCCGCCGGAAAGACCTTTGCCAAAGTAGTCGTTAGCCTCTCCCGCCAGCTCGAAAAAGATACCTGGGGCCAGGAAGGCTCCAAAGCTTTGCCCGGCGGACCCGTCAAACAAATAATGTATCGTATCTTCTTGAAGTCCCTCGCCCCTGAATTTTTTGCTCACTTCGTTAGACAATATAGTGCCTACCGAACGATTGGTATTTTTAATGGGAAATGCCTTTTTAACTGGGGTTTGATCTTCAAAGGCTGATGAAGCCATTTCTAATAAAGCCCAGTCGAGCACTTCGCTGATTTCGTGGTCTTGCTCTATCTGTTTGTAAGTACCTACATTGCTAGGCATAGATTCCTTGTACAAAATCGGGGTAAGGTCCAGGTCTTTGTACTTCCAATGTCCCACGTCATTGCGTAGCTTCAATACCTCGGTGTGACCCACCATTTCATTTACAGTACGAAAACCTAGCGAAGCCATGATCTCCCTTAAGTCTTCTGCTAAGAACGTAAAGAAATTCACGACATGGTCGGGGTCACCGGTGAAGAGCTTACGCAGTTCCGGGTTTTGCGTGGCTATCCCCACCGGGCAGGTGTTTAGGTGACACTTACGCATCATGATACAGCCTTCCACCACCAGCGCTGCCGTTGATATCCCCCATTCTTCCGCCCCTAATATGGTAGCGATGGCGAGATCCCTCCCGGTACGGACCTGTCCGTCAGTCTGTACCGTGATCCGGCTCCTCAGGTTGTTTTTGACCAAGGTTTGATGGGCTTCAGCAAGGCCTAGCTCCCAGGGTAGCCCGGCATGACGGATCGAGCTTAACGGGGAAGCCCCGGTGCCTCCATCTGCGCCCGATATGAGCACTACGTCAGCATTTGCCTTAGAAACTCCTGCGGCTACCGTACCTACTCCCGCTTCGGAGACCAGCTTTACATTGATCCGGGCATCGCGGTTGGCATTTTTAAGGTCATAGATCAATTGGGCCAGGTCTTCTATCGAATAAATGTCATGGTGTGGAGGAGGCGATATCAAGCCTACCCCCGGCGTGGAATGACGTACTTTACCAATCCATTCGTCTACTTTGTGCCCGGGCAGCTGGCCACCTTCCCCGGGTTTTGCCCCTTGCGCCATTTTTATCTGTAACTCATCGGCATTGGAAAGGTAATAGCTCGTTACTCCAAAACGACCGGACGCCACTTGTTTGATCGCAGATCGCTCCCAGTCACCGTTTGCCTTGCGTTCGAACCGGATCTCGTCTTCACCTCCTTCGCCGCTATTACTTTTGGCCCCTATCCGGTTCATCGCTATGGCCAAGGTAGAGTGAGCCTCATGGGAAATGGAGCCAAAAGACATAGCCCCAGTGGCAAACCGCCTGAATATCTCTTCCCTGGGTTCTACCTCTTCAATAGGGATCGGTGCGCGGTTGCGAAACTCCAGCAGGCCACGCAGCGTAAGGGCATGCTTGGTTTGCTCATTGATCTTTTCAGCGTACTCTTTGTAAAGCCGGTAATCATTAGTACGAGTAGAATGTTGCAATAAGTGGATCGTATCCGGGTTAAACAAATGCTTTTCACCACGGTGTTTCCATTGATACACGCCACCTACCTCCAAAGTATTGGGTGTAGTGGTATCCGGCGCATAGGCTGATTTATGCCTAACCAGCACCTCTTTAGCCAATCCATCAAAATCCAAGCCTTCTATCCGCGAGGTAGTGCCCGTAAAGCAACGATCTATCACGCGTTTACTTATACCGAGGGCTTCAAAGATCTGGGCAGACTGGTACGACTGCAAGGTGCTAATCCCCATTTTCGAAAGTATTTTCAACAGCCCATAGCCAATTGCTTTTTTGTATAGACCAAAAGCTTCGTTGTCAGTAACCGACTTAGCGAGCATCCCCTTTTTATTCATATCATGCAGGCTCTCCAGTGCCAGGTAAGGGTTGATGGCACTGGCACCATAGCCTATCACCGTAGCAAAGTGATGGGTTTCCCTAATATCACCCGCTTCCACCACGATCCCGGCTTTCGTACGTAAATTTTTGCGCACCAGGTGCTGATGGACGGCTCCCGTGGAAAGCATGGAAGGTATAGGGGCATTTTTTTCATCGATATTACGGTCTGAGATGATTAGTACCGTCGTCCCCTCACGTACAGCTTGCTCCGCTTCTCTACATATCTTATTCAACCCTTCCTCCAAACGTCCCGGGGCACCATCCGCAACAAATACTGACGAGATCACCGTGTGTTTAAATCCATTATGCCCTAGGTTTTTAAACTTCTGGAGATCCGTATCCAATAACACCGGCTGCGAGATATGTACCTGTTTGGCATGTTCGGGTGTTTCATCCAAGATATTCAAGCTCTCTCCCACCCGTGTAAACAGCGACATCACCATACGCTCCCGTATCGGGTCGATCGGCGGATTACTGACCTGCGCAAAAAGCTGTTTGAAATAATTAGAAATGTGTTGGCTTTGATCCGATAGCACGGCCAATGGTGTATCTGCGCCCATAGAGCCTATCGGTTCCGTACCACTCACCGCCATCGGGCCTAAGATCACCTTGAGATCTTCCGAGCTATATCCAAAGGCCTTTTGCCGTTGAACCAAAGTATTAGGCTGGTAGGCATGATCCGTCTGCGCCGGCGTGGAAAGTAGCCGGAGTTTTACGCGCTGGCTACTGATCCATTCTTTGTAAGGTTTTCGTGTGCTGATCCCTGCTTTTATCTCCTCGTCATACACAACTTGCCCTTTTTCCAGGTCTGCAATGAGCATCTTACCGGGCTGCATCCTGCCTTTGCTCACTACATTATCGGGCTTTACTGGCAAGGCCCCAGCCTCAGAAGCGATGATCAGACGCCCGTCCTTTGTAATGCAATAGCGCGACGGTCTCAGGCCATTCCTGTCCAGTGTGGCGCCTATCATCTTTCCGTCACTGAAAACTAATGCGGCGGGCCCATCCCACGGCTCCATTAAAGAAGCATGGTATTTATAAAAAGCCTTACGCTGTGGTTCCATAAGGTCATTGTCTTCCCATGCTTCGGGTACCAGCATCATCATCACATGGGGCAACGAACGCCCACTTATGGTCAACATTTCTACCAATGCGTCCAGGTTAGCCGAGTCAGAGTGCTGTGGGTCAGTGACCGGAAGTAAATTTGTTAATTCTTCTTCGCTAAACGAGGAAGACCTCATGATGGCCTCCTTCGATTTCATCTTAGTTACGTTTCCCCTAATGGTGTTGATCTCCCCGTTATGTGCTATATAACGGAACGGTTGAGCTAGTTTCCAATTGGGGAAAGTATTGGTAGAAAACCTGGAATGCACGATAGCCAGTGCGCTGACCAGCGATTTATCCTGCAGGTCGTAATAATAAGGCCTAAGCTGGTTGGTACGCAACTGCCCTTTGTATATCATTACCTTGTAAGAAAGGCTGGGGACATAAAAGTCACCGTTATTTCCTTTCACATTATGCCCAATGTAGTGCGTGGTCCAGTTGCGCAAAACAAACAGTTTGCGCTCAAGATCTTCAAAGTTGGCTTCTTTGTGTTTAATGAACACTTGCTCGATCACCGGCTCCACCTTCCTAGCCTCGGAACCCGGCACGGTATGATCCACAGGTACCGGGCGATAGCCGAGCACCTCGAACCCCATTTCAACGGCGTGCTTTTCTAGGACAGCCCGGCATTCTTCGCGTACGGTCTTTATGGTAGGAAAGAAGATGATCCCAGCTCCATAATGACCTTGCTCGGGCAATTCAAAACCAAGTGTTTTACACTTTTCTACTAAAAATTCATGGGGATTTTGAATCATGATCCCCGCGCCGTCTCCAGTTTCAGGGTCGCTTCCCGTACCGCCGCGGTGCTCCATATTCTCAAGCATATCGATGGCGTCTTGCACGACTTGGCTGGTCTTGGATCCATTTACATTGGCAATACAGCCTATCCCACAAGAGTCATGTTCTAGCGCAGGCGTGTAAAGTCCTTTCATATTATTTTGCTTCATTGACAAACGTAAAGACAACAAAAGCACCTTGAAAGAGGTGCAGTCTAGGTTGTAGGAACTTTAAAGATAGTTAAATCTTTTTAAAAGTCCTGAATTATGATGAGAAACTAACAGCTGTTAGGGGATTCTTTTGAAGAATTCGCAAAAAAGGGGATACCATTTTGAAAATAAGGCAATAGCAATCGTTTGCAGTATTATACAGCGATCCCCAACGCCTGTCTTCAATGTTTACTTTCAATCTCCCCCGGTTTTATGGCCCTAACCATTTCTTTTTTACCGGGGGGGCCGGGTAAAGTTTCCACCTGGTATCCCAATGATCGCAGATCTCTTTTAAGTTGCCCTTTGGCACAGTAAGTGACAAAAACAGAAGGGTAGTTTTGGCTTTGGTATACTTTATCCAGTACCGATAAATCCCAAAGCTCAGCCTGTTTGTTAGGAGCGAAAGCATCAAAAAAGACGACGTCAAACTCTTGGAATGGCAGTGGGTACGTCTCTAGCTTAGCCATGACCTTATTTAAAACGAACAGGTCATGGATCTCCACGGCTTCATCCCATAGGCTATGATGGATCTTACGGAACCATCCGGGCGCATGCTTCGATGAAATTTTACCGGGATAATTTAATACATCGACAAGTCCTTTAGGCACAGGGTAGGCCTCCAGTGAGGTCATTTCTACTTTTTTTTGCATTTCTTCGGCCCATTGAGCCGTTAGCAAGGCATTCAAACCAGTCCCCAGCCCCACCTCTAATACTTTTATGAGGCTACGGTCTTGATTCCCGGCAAAGTACTCAAGACCCCTCTTTATAAAGACATATCCTGACTCTTGGATAGCGCCATGGAAAGAATGATAGGTTTCATTAAGGCCAGGTACGTAGATCGAATGTGAGCCATCTTCGGTGAGGATAAGCCTGTGTTCCTCTCTCTTTTCGTTCATTCTTTGGTGATCAAGACAGAAGCAAAAGCAGCAACTCCTTCTTCTTTACCCACAAAGCCTAGCTTCTCCGTGGTGGTAGCCTTAATGGATATCTCTTCTTCATCGATGGCCATCACTTCAGCCAGGCATTTTTTCATGCCGGGTATGTATGGGTTGACCCTGGGGAGTTGCAGGCAAATAGTAGAATCGATGTTACCAATAGCCCAGCCCTTTCCACGTAGCAGTTCCATTACTTCCCGAAGTAAAATTTTACTGTCTATTCCTTTGTACTTGGGGTCTTTATCCGAAAAGTGAAAACCAATATCACGCAAGTTGGCTGCTCCCAGCAAAGCATCGCATATGACGTGGATCAATACATCAGCATCAGAATGCCCCACGGCCCCTTTTGTATGCTCGATCTTGATCCCACCCAACCAAAAATCTTTTCCAGCTACCAACTGGTGCACGTCATATCCAAAACCAGTCCTTATTTTCATGAGCTCGCTTGTTTGGCTCTATAGTACAATACAGAAGAATTGCCTGTTTTCAGCACTTTTTGGGCTGAATTTGTGATGTCTTCTAAGGTAGTACTTCGTATTTTTTCCACTTCATCATTTACTAATCCAATATGCCCTGATAGGGAGGCTATCGCCAAATTAATCGCTTTGTTCAAGGGCTCTATTTCGCTAAACACCTTGGAGGCCTCCGCCTGGTTCTTCACTTTTTCCAGTTCCTCTTCCGTAGGACCATGCTCCACTAATTCATCGATTACCCTGAGCACTCCTTTTTCTGCCTTTAAAATGTCTATGCCCGGGTTTAGCTTTCCGCTGACCACCAGCAGGCCCGGGTCTATAGAACCCGTGATACTGGCATTGACAGAGTGGAACATTTCCTCGTCTCTCACCAGCCGGTTATAAAGCCGCGAAGATTTATCTCTTCCCAGGATGTCGCTCAAAAGATCTTCCGAGTAATAATGTGTATCAAATTTCCCGGTCATATGAAAGGTCATATACAGGGCGTCCAAAGGGACATTTGCGGTAACGGAAAGCTCACGGCGTTCTACTTGTTCCGGTTCGGCAGGTAACTTTCGTTTTTGCTTTTCCCCTGCCGGGATAGGTCCAAACCACTTTTCACTGTACTCCTTCACTTGTTCGGTTTTTACGTTGCCAGCCACCACCAGTGTCGCATTATTGGGAATATAATGTGTATAAAAAAACGATTTGACCTGGTCCATCGTGGCTTTTTCCACATGGCTAATATTCTTACCTATGGTGGGCCATTGGTAAGGGTGAGTTTGGTAAGCCAGGGGGCGAAGCTTGAGCCATACATCCCCGTAGGGCTGGTTAAGATAACGCTGTTTAAATTCTTCAATTACAACACTACGCTGAACTTCGAGTACTTTAGGATCAAAAGAAAGTCCGAGCATCCTATCCGACTCCAGCCAAAACCCTGTCTCCAGGTTTTGTGCCGGAAGGGTCATGTAGTAGTTGGTGATGTCCGGGCTAGTGAAGGCATTGTTTTCACCCCCCGCTTTTTGGAGCGCCTCATCATAACTAGGTATATTTTGTGACCCCCCGAACATAAGGTGTTCAAAAAGATGGGCAAACCCCGTTAAGCCTGGGTCTTCATCCCTTGAGCCTACGTCGTACAAGACATTCAAAATGGCTATCTCCACGTTTGGGTCTTCATGTACGATCACTCGCAGCCCATTCTCTAAAGTAAAAGTCTCAAAATCGATCATAAAGGGCCGTAAAAATAAAAAAGATCACTACACTTTGCGTGTAGCTGCAATGCTTTAATTTTGTTGGCAAAATTTTGTTCATGCAATTTGACCGGAAAAACCTCTCTAACAAGCTTCTCAAGGAGCTCTATGAAGCCCTGTTAAAACCTAGGATGATCGAAGAAAAAATGCTCATCTTGTTACGCCAGGGAAAGATCAGCAAGTGGTTTTCAGGGATAGGACAAGAAGCGATCAGCATCGGTAGTACCCACGCCTTAAAGGAAGACGAGTACATTCTACCCATGCATAGGAACCTGGGCGTATTTACTTCACGGGACGTGCCATTTGAGAAACTATTTGCCCAATTCCAGGGCAAAAGAGGTGGGTTTACGAAAGGACGCGACCGGTCTTTCCATTTCGGCGCCAATGAACATCATATCGTGGGCATGATCTCGCACCTCGGTCCACAACTGGGTGTGGCCGATGGTATCGCCCTAGCCTGTAAACTAGCTAAGGAAAAAAAGGCGACGTTAGTTTTTACAGGAGACGGCGGAGCCAGCGAAGGCGACTTCCACGAGGCACTGAACGTAGCGGCAGTATGGGACTTACCCGTCATTTTTGTGGTAGAAAATAATGGATACGGGCTGTCAACACCCAGCAATGAGCAGTTTCGCTTCAAAAACTTTGTGGATAAATGCCCTGGCTATGGCATCGACGGCATAGTAGTGGATGGAAATAATATATTGGAGGTCTACGATACGGTAAAGCGCGTTGCCCAAGACCTACGTAAAAAGCCTCGCCCTGTGCTCATAGAAGCGCTTACCTTCCGTATGCGGGGGCATGAAGAAGCCAGCGGCACCAAATATGTGCCCAAAGAGCTTATGGAGCATTGGGCTGAACGAGATCCCTTAAAAAACTATGAAGATTTCTTGATCAATGAAGAGGTGATCACTTTGGCGTTTATTGAAAAGACCCGTGCAAAGATCCAAAAGGAAATTGACACGGGGCTTGAGATTGCTTTTTCCGAAGATATGCCCTCACCTTCCAGCCATGAGGAGTTGGCCGATGTTTACATGCCTTACCAGCAAAAAATTAAAGCGCCTGCTTCTTCCGAAGTTTCTTCTCAACGCTTTGTAGATGCTATATCGGCAGGACTGGACCAAAGTTTGGAAAAACATTCAAACCTGGTGGTAATGGGCCAGGACGTAGCGGAGTACGGCGGCGTTTTCAAAGTCACCGAGGGTTTCGTGGAAAAATTTGGAAAGAACAGGATCAGGAATACTCCACTCTGCGAATCGGCCATTATTGGTGTCGGGCTGGGAATGTCGGTAAAAAAACAGAAAACAGTGGTAGAAATGCAATTTGCCGACTTTGTTACCTGTGGCTTTAACCAGGTCGTTAACAACCTGGCAAAAAGCCATTACCGCTGGGGCCAAAATGCTGATGTGGTAGTAAGAATGCCCACGGGAGCAGGTGTAGCAGCAGGCCCATTTCATAGCCAGTCAAACGAAGCATGGTTTTTCCATACTCCCGGGCTTAAGATCGTGTATCCCTCTGATCCTTATGACGCTAAAGGACTACTTTGCGCCGCCATTGAAGATCCTAACCCTTACCTTTATTTCGAGCATAAAGCCTTATACAGGTCTATTTCCGGGGATATACCTCGAGACTATTATACGGTAGAAGTCGGAAAAGCCAAATGGGTAGAACAGGGCACCGATCTTTCTATTGTTACTTATGGAATGGGAGTGTACTGGGCAAAAGAAGTGGTAAAAGAATTAGCACTGTCCGCGGATATTTTGGATCTTAGAACCCTTCTACCTTGGGATAAGGAGGCGGTAACTGCTTCCGTGAAGAAAACCAACCGCGTCCTAGTTCTCCACGAAGATTGTCTAACAGGAGGTATAGGCGGCGAGATCAGTGCATGGATCGGGGAGCACTGTTTTGAACATTTGGATGCTCCTGTGATGCGTGAAGGCAGCTTAGATACCCCTGTGCCCTTTTCACCGGGCTTGGAACAAAACTTTTTACCCGTGGGAAGGTTAAGAGAAAAAATTCAGCATTTGATGGAATTTTAATTAACTTCATACGTTTTAAAGGATCGTGCGCAGTATTTTTTAAACTGATTTTTTGATTTGTCTAGTCCTATTACCATAAAAAGACATCGAGTAAAAGCTTGCCTCAAGATATTGAGCATCATTTTTATGGTTTTGGCGCTAAGCCAGCTATCATGGCATGGAGCGTTTGCGCAGCAACAGCAGCCTGGCAAAAAGGGCAAATCGGTTTTTGAAAAAGCGAATGAAAAAAAGAACAAATCTAACCGGCGGCTCAAGCGGAGGGGAGATAAGGGAAGATCTAACCGGCAAAAGCTACGGCAGACCCGCTTCAAAACACGATCAAAACAAGGGGAGAAGGCATACAAAGGAGATATTACCGGGCGAAAAGTAGTGACGAAGACCTCCCCTCGAAGGTCTACTGCAGGCAAAGCCCAAGGTCAGTCGTATGCCGGTACACCGAGCAAAAGTGAAAAATCCCGTTTTAGATCACGGCCGGTAGCACCAAGATTTTCGCAACGCCGGTCTGAAAGGTCCGGCGGGGTTTCGGGTTCACCCCGGTCAGCTTCACGGCGGGGAGAGCGGGCATGGCGTGGAAATTCTGCCGGCAGGGCGATCTCCACGCGATCGCGCCGAACTACCTTTACCGGTAAGGGAAGGTACCAGCAAGCTTTAGGATCAGGCAGGTCAATTACACGAGACCCGGAGCGGCCCGTAAAAAGGAGAAGGATCATCCCACGTTCGGCCTCCGGCACCGCCCGTATTCGCAGGGGAAAAAGCCCCTACTCCGCGTTCAGGAGACAGACTCCATGGGAAAAGGCCTATAAGGGAGATATCACCGGGCGACCGTTCCGGACCAAACGTACGGTAGAAAGGCCCGTAATACAGAACCAGCGAAAAGTGCGCTACAGCCGCCAAGGCAAACGCGGAGACCGCGCCTATTCCGGGCAAACCTTAGGAGGGTTTAGAACAGCCACACGCCCTAGGGAACGGGCTTGGAAGAATGACATCTCAGGCCATAAGTTACGCAAGCGACAATCGCAACGGCCTGATTTTACGAGCTCACGATTCCAATCCTATCCAGTGGGTAAACGACAGGGTGACAGGGCATTTAGGGGTAAGCTGAAAGGTGGGGGGTATAAATCCTCCGGCCGACGCCAAGAGGCTGCCGGAAGAGCAGTGGGAGGTAAAAATCCTCCCGGGTCAGAAACACAAAAAGCGATCCGCTTCCAAGGCAATATTAAGGGCGGAAAGCCTTACAAAGGTGGAGGGAGCGTGAGCCGAAACAAATGGAATAACCGGGGCAAGCCGGTACAAGGAAGGGGCACTACAAGACAGGACAATAGCGTGGCCAGGTTCCAAGGGAATGCTAAAGGACGAAGGCTGGCAAAAGGCGGGGGTAGTGTAGCGCGGAACAAATGGAACAATCGCGGCAAGCCGGTACAAGGAAAGGGCACTACCAGGCAGGACAACAGCGTGGCCAGGTTCCAAGGTAATGTAAAAGGACGGAAACTCGCCAAAGGTGGGGGTAGTGTGGCGCGGAACAAATGGAATAATCGTGGCAAACCGGTACAAGGAAGGGGCACTACCAGGCAGGACAATAGCGTGGCCAGGTTCCAAGGGAATGTAAAAGGACGAAAACTCGCCAAAGGTGGGGGCAGTGTGGGTAGGAACAACTGGAATAACCGGGGCCGACCTGTACAACGAAGAGAGGTGACCCAGCAAGATAATAAGGTAGCCCGCTTTCAAGGGAATCTCAAAGGATTGAAGTACTACAAAGGCGGGGGTAGCGTGAGCAGGAATAACTGGAACAACAAGGGTAGGCCTATCACCAAAAATACCAGGGTGATCCAAGATCTTGCTATATCCACATGGAAAGGCAGAACCAAAAGAAAATCAACAGAGCCCTCACCTGCGGTTAAGAAAGCATCAACGTTCAGGGGAAAAACCAAAATACCGGTACGCGGTAAGTACGATGGATACGCCTCTTACTATCGGGGTGATCAAAAAAGGAAAATTGGATATGAAAAAAATCCGAGCGCGGTAAAAGCCTCGCTGAAGGTAAGAAACCTTTCGGCCAAAACTAAAAAGGCTACCTTGTATACCGGGAGAACCAAAGTTCCTGTTCGTGGTAAATATGACGGCTATGCTTCAGACTATCGCGGCGAGCAGAAAAGAAAATTCAATTACAAGAAAAATCCTAGCTCGGCGGATGAAGCGCTTAAGGTGCGAGAACCTATGAAAAATAATCGCCTGAGCGCTGACTTTCAAGGCTTTAAAAAACGCGGGTTTAAATATGTGAAAAATAAGTCCACCGCTGAGGATGCGTTAAAGGCCCGTGCCCCGGGACGCAGTTATTTGAGGATAAGAGATTTCCAAGGAAACATAAAGCGCACTTGGAAGTACAGCAAAAAGCCCAGCGCGGCCGACGGCTCTTTGAAAGGAATAGGGCCTTCAAGGGCTGCTATACGGGCCAGCAACTACCAGGGCAATGTGAAAATGTCTAAAAAATTCATTAAAGATCGCCATCCAAGTTTTAAATATGCCAGTGGCAAAAACGATTCTAACGAATTCAGGAAAGGCATGTTTAACTTGAGGCTGTTTTGGGCCAAACTGTTCAGGAAAAATGAAGGCCAACCCCAGCACCTGAAAGAGAAGGTTCGCAGGCCACGTTTCGATAAAAGAGAACAAGGTCTCTGGTACGATTAATTATCATCACTTAACTATGCATTGGAATAACTTAGAAGATATTGCCACTTTAGACCAGGTGAAAAAAGATTCGGAATCTCAACCTGTGATGATCTTTAAACATAGCACGAGCTGTGCTATCAGCAACATGGCCATTCACAGGCTGGAAAGATCATGGCAGCCAAGCGAAGTACCCGGCCTGAAACCCTATTACTTAGACCTGTTGAGATATCGTGAAATATCAAATAAAATCGCCGAGATTTTTGGGGTCCCCCATGAATCTCCGCAGGTGATCCTCATTAAAAATGGTAAGTCCGTTTACAATACCTCTCACATGGGTATTAACTTCCAGGATATTAAAGCATTAGTGCAAAGTTAGTTCCTTGGCAGGCCATAAGATGCTGTTGGAAATGAAGTAGTAAGGCACTTGGGATCTTTCCGGTCATGTGTACCTTTTACCTAGAAAATTGGTTAAACTATCTTATCCTGCTTTGCGTTAATGATGTTATATCGTTAAATTTAGTTGGGATATAATTGAAAAATTGATGTTGAAGGCGCTTATTGTTTGCATTGTTTTATGCCTTCCTATGATGGTAATGGCCCAAAATAGGGATCTCGATGATTACCATTCAGAGTTTATTTGGGGAATAAATAAGAATACCGCTGGTGGACTGATAGGGGGGTTTGTATTTAGAAAGTCACAGAGAATTAAAGAGGGACTATACCAGAGCTATGGGCTGGAGGTAATGAATGTGAAACACCCGCAGGAATTCCAATTGCGGAGGAACGGCGCTACGAATTCTTTTATTTTAGGAAAGGTAAATTACCTGTATGCCATACGGTTACAATACGGCCGGGAACTCATCTTATTCAAAAAAGCTCCCCACCAGGGAGTTGAGATCAAATTAAATACAGCGGTGGGCCCGTCCTTGGGTCTATTGGCGCCCTACTACATAGAAATTCAGCCTGACCCCGGTACGTTAAACAGCCGTCGGGTGCCTTACGATCCCAGTGTTCATTCTGTAGATCAAATTTTGGGCTCGGGATATATCTTACAAGGCATAACGGAATCGCAGCTCCGTATTGGTGCCAATGCTAAGGCATCACTCAGCTTCGAATTGGGTACTTCTAAAAATAATGTTACAGGCTTTGAAGCAGGGTTCCTGGTGGATGCGTACACCCAAGAGATCGAGTTGATGTCAGCGGCAAATAATCGCGCTGTGTTTCCCACAGCCTTTATTACTCTTTTTTACGGTTCTCGGAGATAGTTTCCAGTCCTCGCCGGTCAAGAAACTATTAATTCCTACCTTTGTTATTATTAAAATAGTTAGGGATGATAGAATTACCTGTTGTTACTGAACAAGAAACCAAAAAACGCAAACCAAGCTGGCTTAGGGTTAAATTACCGGTAGGTAAAGAATATGCCAAGGTTCGGCGATTGGTAGATGAAAATAAATTACATACCATTTGTGAGAGCGGCAACTGTCCTAATATGGGCGAGTGCTGGGGAGCGGGCACAGCTACCTTTATGATCCTCGGAAATGTTTGTACACGCAGTTGCACATTCTGCGCCGTGGCTACCGGGAGGCCGCCTGAGTATGATGAAGAAGAGCCCCAGCGTGTAGCCGAGGCGATCAAGACTATGGGGGTTAAACATGCCGTGATCACCTCGGTAAACCGGGATGAGCTCAAAGATCGTGGTGCGGAGATCTGGTACCAGACCGTTGTAAAAACCAAAGCCCTTTCGCCAGGAACGACCATAGAAACTTTGATACCCGATGTAAAAGCAAACTGGGATGCCTTGTACAGGATGATCGAAGCGGGTCAAGAAGTAGTTTCTCATAATATGGAGACCGTGGAAAGGTTATACCGCAGGGTAAGGCCGCAGGCGAAATATGCCCGGAGCTTAGAGCAGATCAAGCTGACCAAGGCGGAAGGAAAAAGAACCAAATCCGGGATCATGCTGGGCGTGGGAGAAACACCCGACGAGGTATACAAAGCTATGGATGACCTGGTAGAACACGGGCTTGACATCCTCACGCTCGGGCAATATCTCCAGCCTACGAAAATGCACCTGGAAGTGGCGGAATTTATCCACCCGGATCAATTTGAAGAGTACCGGGTGGAAGGATTGAAAAGAGGCTTAAAATACGTAGAATCAGGTCCTTTAGTGCGCTCTTCATACCATGCAGAACGGCATGTGAACGTACCTATTTGATTTTGGCAGTTCCGGGTCTGAAATAAGGAATTGGCCCGGAACCCAGTACCTGCATTGTTCTTAGTTATTACCTATTTCCTGCTCCTGCAACTTATCTACCACGAGCCGATCATTTCGATTTGCCAAAACCCAAGCCGTATAGTAGACTAGCTTTGTTCTTTTTGTCAAGAGTTCAAACTCAATCTTATCAATGGTATCCGTGGGTCGGTGGTAGTCTTCATGTACCCCGTTAAAATAAAAGATGACCGGGATATTGTTCTTAGCAAAATTCCAATGGTCTGAACGGTAATAGATCCGGTCGGGGTGATTTTCATCGTTAAGGGTATAATCCAGCTCAAATTGAGTGTAGGTTTCATTCACTTTTTCACTGATCTCATGAAGCTCTGTTGAAAGCCTGTCTGCACCCACCAAGTAGATGTAATTAGAATTATCCTTGTGCTCTCGATCAATACGGCCTATCATATCAATGTTCAAATTCACCACTGTATTTTCTAAGGGAAACACCGGGTTATCTGTGTAATATGCTGACCCTAGCAATCCTTTTTCCTCGCCGCTGACCGCCATAAAGAGGATACTTCTTCTAGGCCCTTTACCTTCTTCCTTGGCTTTTACAAACGCCTCCGCAATCTCCATGATGGCTGAAGTACCGGAGCCATCATCGTCTGCGCCATTGTTGATCTTATCACCATGCCTGCCGATGTGGTCATAATGTGCTGTGAGTACCAAGAGTTCGTCCTTTAGGTCGCTGCCTTCCAAATATCCTAGCACATTCTCAGTGCTTACCTCAATTTTCTTCTGCTTAATTTGATACTTTAACATCCCGGTCTTCACTTTCTTTAAGCGGCCGTTATCAGCTGCTTTATTTAAATCTTCTACTTTACTGCTAACTATCTTAGCTGCTACAGACGGTGCGATCATAAATATACCTTGGTTCGTCTTTTGTCTTTTGGGCACCTCTAAGGAAAGCCGCCCATTGGACAAATAATCCTTTAACATTTCACTGTAATTGTTAAACTCCGAGTCTGTGGCATGTGTCACTATCAAGCTGATCATCGCCCCTTTTTCTTTGGCCAGCTTATGCGGGGTTCTCCAGCCCCGGGGGTTGTCTATCCTAATGATAACTGCCTTTCCTTTTACATCCACCTGGTTGAGCTCCTGTTCACTCCCTTTGCCCACAAAAACAGCCTCTATTTCCTTTTCACCCTCAGAATGATACGTGCCGTAATAAGCGATCTTATTGAAGTTATCGTACTTTTCTCCACTCACCATGAGATAAATATTACCCGGCATGGACGAATACAACGGAACGGGCTGGTAATAACTGTAGGAAGAACCCTGTTTTACGGGTGGTGTTAACCCCAAACGCTTGAAATGATCGCTAATGAATGCCGCTGCCATTTTTTGGCCGCGCTCACCGGTCTCGCGACCTTCCAGCGCATCAGAAGCCAGTATCGAAAGCTTATCATACAATTCTTCTTGCTTAATGGTTTCAGCGTATTTCATCGCGTCCTCCTCCAGCTGGGAATAACTTACTATGAAAAGATGACAACAAGCGATCAGGGCGGTTATATTTTTCATAATAGTGGTATTAGGTAGGCAAGTAAAATTATTCAATCCCTTTTCTAAATCCACTGGATAAGATCAATTTGTTATAAGCGGTATTTCTTATCGTTAAAACCCCCTGTTGGAGCACTTTAACCTCGCCCCGCAAACGTTTTTTTAGCAAATAATACTACCTTTGTGCATCTTTTTAGAGACCGGGTATTGTTCGTTTAAATATCATTAGAAGGAAGCAGAATGAAGTTAGACATTAACACAACGGAAAGGTTCGATTCAAGGCACAACGGCCCAAATGATCAGCAGGTAGCGGAGATGTTGAAGGTGATAAAGGCAGATTCTATCGATGACCTTATCGATCAAACGATCCCTAAGTCGATCCGATTAAAAAAAGAACTTGGATTGCCCTCGGCGAAAGGTGAGTACGAGTTTTTGAAGGATTTCAAAACGCTTGCCGGCAAAAATCGCGTTTTTAAGTCTTACCTAGGTACGGGGTATTACAATACGATCGTGCCTACTGTTATCCTCAGGAATATCTTAGAAAACCCGGGATGGTATACTGCCTATACACCTTACCAAGCAGAGATCGCCCAAGGCAGGTTAGAAGCATTGATCAACTTCCAGACGATGGTCATCGATCTTTGTGGGATGGAAATCGCCAATGCCTCATTGCTGGACGAAGCTACTGCGGCCGCAGAAGCTATGACCATGCTTTCCGCCGTACGGAAAGGAGAAAAAAAGAAGGCGAACACGTTCTTTGTAGATAAGGATGTCTTTCCTCAAACCTTAGATGTACTCCGGACACGCTCCAAGCCCATAGGCATTAACCTGGTGGTGGATAGCCTGGAAAACCTTGACCTTTCTGATCCCGACCTGTACGGTGTTTTATTGCAATATCCTAACAACAACGGGGAGATCAAAGATCATACGGATCTTATAGCCGCTGCAAAAGAACGTCATGTTTCCGTTGCGGTGTCTACCGACCTGATGAGCTTGCTGTTGCTAAAATCCCCGGGTGAGATGGGTGCCGATGTTGTGGTGGGCTCCAGCCAGCGTTTTGGCGTACCCATGGGGTATGGAGGACCTCATGCTGCATTTTTTGCAACAAAAGAAGAGTTTAAAAGGCTGATACCGGGTAGGATCATAGGTGCCTCTGTAGATGCTCAAGGCAACCAAGGATACCGCATGGCGTTACAGACCCGCGAGCAGCATATACGTAGGGAAAAAGCCACTAGCAATATTTGTACAGCGCAAGTCCTATTGGCCGTGATGGCAGGGATGTACGCCGTTTATCATGGACCGGAAGGGCTGAAAGCCATCGCGACGCGTATCCATGGATTGGCCCAGCTGCTGGATCATGGGCTCAAAGCGTTAGGACTTTCCCAGCTCAACAAATATTATTTTGACACCCTTAAAGTAAAGGCTCCCGCTGAAACTACCAGGCGGGTGGCTGAATCTCGTGAAGTTAACTTTCGGTATTTTGATGATCAGCATATCGGGATAGCCTTGGATGAAACCACCACGATACAAGACATCCAGTTGATCCTCGACATCTTCGCGGAAGCTACAGGCACGGACAATACTTTTGATCTTGAGCAAGCGGCGTCTACACTCGAGTTATCATGGCTCCCATCTCTAGTGCGTAACGCGGGCAGTTACCTGGCACATCCCGTGTTCAATAGCTACCACTCAGAACATGATATGCTACGGTACATCAAGAGGCTAGAAAACAAAGATCTTTCTTTGGTGCATAGCATGATATCTTTAGGGTCATGCACCATGAAATTGAACGCCACTACCGAAATGATACCGGTAACGTGGCCGGAATTTGGAAATATACATCCTTTTGCCCCTAGGGAACAGGCCGAGGGATATACCGAGCTTTTTGTCGACTTAGAAAAATGGTTGTGTGAGATCACGGGATTTGCAGCGGTATCGCTACAGCCCAACAGTGGTGCACAAGGGGAATATTCCGGCTTAATGGTCATCAAAGCCTACCATGAAAGCAGGGGAGATCATCACCGGGATGTGACATTGATCCCTTCTTCAGCGCACGGTACCAATCCTGCCAGCGCAGTGATGGCTGGCATGAAGGCGGTTATTGTTAAGTGTGACGAGCAAGGAAACATTGACCTGGAAGATTTGAAAGCCAAGGCAGAGGCCCACCGCGAAAACCTTGCGGCCTTAATGGTCACCTATCCTTCCACACATGGCGTATTCGAGGAAAGCATTATCGAGATATGTGAGCTGATCCATGAAAATGGTGGCCAGGTGTATATGGACGGCGCTAACATGAATGCCCAAGTAGGGCTCACCAGCCCTGCCAATATTGGCGCCGATGTATGTCACCTGAACTTGCATAAAACCTTTTGCATCCCGCACGGCGGCGGTGGTCCGGGCATGGGACCTATCGGCGTAGCGAGTCAATTGGCTCCATTCTTGCCGGGAAATCCCTTGATAAAAACCGGGGGCGACCAAGCGATCACCTCCATATCTGCTGCTCCTTTTGGCAGCGCCAGCATATTGACCATTTCATACGCCTACATTGCCATGATGGGTAAAAAAGGCCTCAAGCGAGCTACTGAAATTGCTATCCTGAATGCCAATTATATTAAAGAGCGACTAGACGGTCACTATCCTGTACTGTATACCGGGGTTCGTGGCCGGGCAGCACATGAAATGATCATCGACTGCCGGGAGTTTAAAAAGGCCGGGGTAGAAGTAGAGGATATCGCCAAACGTTTGATGGACTACGGCTTCCATGCGCCTACCGTATCCTTTCCCGTGGCAGGTACCATGATGATAGAGCCCACCGAAAGCGAAACACAAGATGAGCTAGACAGGTTTAGCGAAGCCATGATCGCCATACGCGCTGAAATCCGGGAAATCGAAGTGGGCACTACAGCAAAGGACGATAACGTACTCAAAAATGCACCTCATACTGCCGCTCTTGTTACTTCTTCACACTGGGAAAAACCTTACAGTCGTGAAAAAGCAGCTTTTCCCCTGCCTTTTGTGCGGGAGAATAAATTTTGGCCAGCCGTAGCTCGTGTGGACAATGCTTACGGGGACAGGAACTTGGTGTGTAGCTGTTTGCCTATTGAAGAGTACCAGGGAGCGGAAGAAGTGATGGAGGAGGTGTAGTTCTGATACCAACGGATATTGGGTAGACGATGGTACGTCCTGGTAAGATCTGATCTTCCCGTGACCCACTGTGAGAGACTCTTCGGGAGAGGTTGTAAAGTGTCCATGGCCAGGTGAAAGTAAAAAAGGATCATCATTCCTGGCGGCCTGTGTGTTAGGCTGCACACAACAAGGGCTCTGCGAAGTCGTTGAACGTGTATTATTATCGTTGTGCGTGTAATAGAGGACATCATTGAAAATTCAAGTGGCGTATGGAGGGGGGACATCCAGGAACAGCGCGGCACATTTGAGGCCTGTGGGTAAGCGGCCTATAGCGGTTGGATAGAACGTTTTGAGCGGAAAATGGGCTTTGTTACTGGCGCCCTTTTCTTTTGGTTCGTTTTCTTTTGGGCGTGCAAAAGAAAATGAAAACCAGGCTTAGAACCACGAAATCCCGTGTATAATACTCGCTGCGAGGTTCCCAATACCCGAAACATTTTTAAAATGCAGTCTAACTTCCCAGAAAACAAACGTTTTACTATCAAAGCTAATTTTCAAGGGCTCTCTACTAGATTTTCGTTTCGCGACTTCGCAGATTCCTGCTCACCCACTTCCAGCCCACAGGGCTGGCAGGAATGACGATCTTTTTTGAGTTTTTGATTTTACGAAACATAGCTTAGCCTTAAAATAACGTGAGTGTTTGAGCATTCTCATTCCAGGCAAAAGCTATTCTAAACTAGGGCGTCATTGAAAATTCAAGTGGCGTATCGAGGGGAGACATCCAGGAACAGCGCGGCCCATTTGAGGCCTGTGGGCAAGCGGCCTATAGGGGTGGGATAGCGCGTTATGCGGGGAAAATGGGCTTGGTTGCTGGCGCCCTTTTCTTTTGTTTCGTTTTCTTTTGGGCGCGCAAAAGAAAATGAAAACCAAGTATAGAACCTCAAAATACCGCGTATACTGCTCATTGAGGGGCTGGCACTACCCGAAATATTGTAAAATATAAGTCCAAGTTGCCAAAATTGAACGTTTTACTATCAAAGCGAATTCTCAAGGATATCTTAAACTATCATCAATTAATTCTAAACCCAAACCTTACAGAAATACGTTCTCTAAAATCTTGCTCGCTCACCTCGGAAGAAAAATTATAGAGCAATAGCATGGTAGCCGTAAGGTAATTTCGATAATTAATATCACGGCCCAGCCCTATGAAGTAGTTATTTGTAGACCGCCAGCCTATCTCCGGTATCTTTTTCGACAGGTTTTCATATTCCGCATGGAGATAAAAGCTGTAAGAGATGCGGTAATCTGTGAATAGCTGGTAAGAATAGGCCCGGTTTTCTTCTTCCAGTTGAAGCCTATACCTGCCTCCCACACCCGCGGTGATCCTGTCTGTAAAATGGTAGCCAATACTTGGATTTGCATCCATGGCAAACGGCTGGAAACTTGTGATTTGCACCAAGCCGGCAATATGCAAGCGATCTTTGAAACTCTCCCGTTTAATTTCATCCATGTCTTGATCAAAAAGTGCGTTGATCGTCTCTTTCCACCCGTTCTTTAGTTTTTTAGTTTTCACGGTTTCCTGCGCTTTTACCAGCTTCTCCTGGTGCTCTTCAAATATATCTACATACTTTGGGTCAAAGTCCTCTCCCAACTTTTCCTTAAGCTGCAACTGTTTCATAAAATCCTGTCCCTTCATAGTGCCTACTTCGGGTTTCTTTTGGTTGAGCATTTGTGGCATCCCTTTGATCTGCTTTTCCAAGGCCCTCATTTTATCCATTTCAGCGAGTTCCTCCCCCAGGGCTTCCATCACGAACGGCGGAGGGGTTTCCATAAAACCGGAATCCAGGTCAAATTCAGTAAGGTCGAGCTGGCCCGTGTATTTTTGTATCTCTTCCTGGTCAGCCAGGTCCAATGCCGCCTGGCCCAGCGCCTTAACATCCAAACTATCTTTTTGTAAAGCTTCGATAGATTGAGTGTACTTCTTCACTTCTTCGTTATCCACTTGCTGTAAAGCTTTGTTGGATAATCCTTTGACATCTACACTATCTTGTTTTACCTGCTGCAGGTAATCCCCATATTGTTTCCCAACCTGTTGCACTTTTCCTAGCCTTCCCTTTTTATCCAGCCGTTTCAAGTGTTTGTTATCGGCAATTTTAGACTTTTGGCTTTCTAGCTTTGCCAGGGCCTTACGCCGTGTCGCCGTATCTTTTAACATCCGGCGTATTTTGGTAAGGCTGTCCGTTTTCAACTTGTACAATTTACTTTTAAGCCGAAGCTCTTCTTTGAATTCTTTCGTCCTTTTTTTGAGCTTCTTTTTTTCCGCTTTGCTTTTGTTTTTCCTCCCCTTCTTAGTCGCCAGCTCTTTCAAATCGACCACGTAGGAATCCGGGATATGGGAAGCTATTTTAGTCTGTGAAAAGGACCAAATAGGACATAAAAGGAGTAGCGATATGGCGAGTGTTTTGCTCAAGGAGCGGGCCTTTGATGTTATGTTATGCTGTTTTCAAGTAGTTGTTCAGAGTCCCCTGTGAGAGACTCTGAACAGGTTTAAGGTTTAAAAACTCCTAAAAAAACCATTATCGTCATCGCGAACCCAGCGGAATGGCCTGGGCGATGCGTGAAGCGATCCCCCACTCATGAAACGAGAACAAGTTCCATTCGATCACACATGAGAGGGGGGCAGCTTCGTAACCCGCCCACAGGCCACGCCAGCCTACCTATGACAACCCTGTACGTATCGTCATTGCCCCAAAGGGACGCCTATGGCGCGAACCCAGCGCTGGTTTGTAGGGATAGCGGTGAAGCAATCCCCTGCCCGGGAAGCGATAGCAACGTCCGTGCGGTATATCTCTTGGAGGGGATGGCTTCGTAGCCCCTGCACTCGCATCGCCAGCCTCGCCATGACGATCCGTTTTTTATTTTGTTTAGGGCGTTTCCAATTTTTTCTTATCCTGGATCTAGGTTGTGTTTTGCCATTTTCAACTTGTTTTCATTTTAAAATTTACACACTGTTTATCTATCGGTTAATGAGACTTTATCAAAAAATAGTAAAGCTCTTCATTTTCTTCGTTTTGTAGTTGTTCAGAGTCCCCTCGAACAGACTCTGAACAGGTTTAAACAAACAGGCAGAATGACGATCTTTTTTTAGTTTCGAGCGTTATTTTTACTTACCCTGTGCCAGCGCATTCTTAAGCTCTTGGTTTTCTGCCTTTAAAGCTTCTAGCTCCTCTTGGATCGCATTGATCCTATCGTGCTCATCGATGAGATAGAGCGTTAGCTCTTCTACCTTTTCCATGAGTTTTTTATTCATATCTCCTAATTCCATGCCCCCGTTATCTTTTATTTCTTGTGCTGAGGGCACATTCGGTAAATGCTTGCGCTCCCGGATGTAGCTTTTTAATGCTTGGATCGGCATGAGTTCATAGGTAGGGTTGAATACATAGTCAGGCCAAGCCGTAGACAGTTCCACCTTGATTTCTTCTACGATGATCTTGCCATCTACAGAGAATCTATATCCCGCCGGCACGGTGACCCGGTTAGTTCCGTTGCCTATCCCTACATTTCCATCTTCGTTGATCACCAACAGCTCATCAAAATTGGCGCCTGTGCCACTTTCGCTATTTCTGCCAAATACAATAGCATTATTTTCACCACCTTCACTGTTGTTGTCACTGTCGATAGCAAAATATAGGTTAGTAGGGCTGTTTAACGTAAAGTTCCCCGCTCCGGATAGGCCCCCGAACGAGACATTCCCTCCAAATTCTACATCTCTTCCTGTTGCTCGCATGAAATAGTCATCGGCTCCTTTGCTATTTGAAAAGAAGGTCCTCCCCGCCTCATGCATAATGTTAGTGTAGTGGAGAAGTGAAGACCGGTCATACAACACAATGCCATGTTTGGGAGCACTTGACCGGAACTCTATGTGGTCATTAAATTTCATCCAATCGTCAGGAGTACCATCGTCTCCATAGTTTACATCGTCATCGATGTAGGCGTTCTCTCCTACCCTAAGATTACCGTTAAGATCGATCACATCGATGAAAACATTGCCAATGATGGCAGAATCCGGGCACACCATCAGCAACGTATCCTGCCCGTTAAATATTTCTTCCCACATCCAAGGACTCTCTATGGACTGGACACTGCGGGTGCCTAGGCTTCCGTCTCCTTGAAGCGTTAGTAAGTCATCTACGGAGTTATCGTTCCTGATATCCTGGGTATCCAAAAATTTAAGGGTGCCGCCTAAGATAAGGTTGTTGTTAACAGTTACGTTCCCATCGGTGTTAGAGAGGGTCATGCGAGTGGTTCCTGCAGTTTGAAGCTGAAGGTCCTGGTTGTAGCTGCTAACAATTCCTTCATCAACGCTAATACCCTTATTAAAATAAAACTTCGGCCGGTCGGTTATAATATGCCCCCAGCTACTATGTGTTGAGCCGATATCTATGTACCCGTTTGTTGTTTCTACTCGCATTGTTCCACCGTTGACATGGAGTTTTGTCTTAGGATCAGTGGTACCTATGCCCAGATGACCATCAGAGTCTCTTAACCTTAAAAGAATGTTTTCAGTGTTCGTGGTATTTTTTCCAATTTCAAAATAAGATATGCCATTATTATTATTGGCGTCCAAATTTAACCGAATATTGTTGTAAGAGTTTAGGGTAATATTGTCACCATAAGTATCTCCGTATGTAGAACGAATGGAGTGATGTGGTGAGGTTCCATACGTATCACTGTCCCAGGTAAGGAAGAGACCGCCAAATTTATAGAGGTTACTATACCCATTATTCACGGACTTCCCGTAGACATGATTGCCAAAGTAGGTATCACGATTTGTACCTTTTATAAAGTAATTTCCGTGAGTAGAACTTTCTGTCAAGTAACTGGAGCCGTCCACTTGTGTGAGCGCCAAATAATCATTGGTATCTTTGTTCCTCAGTACGACTCCATAGCTATCGGTGTTTGATTTTAGTTCTATATAGCCTTTTAGACGTATCCAATCATCATTATGACCTCCGACAGTAGCATCATCATCAATAAAGCCGTCTGCGCTAAGCTGGAGGTTATTGGGTGCCAATGTTCCAGTCACGTCTAGGCGCCCATTGATTTTTGCATGGTTAGTACCAAAATCTCCCCAAATAAGAGGTGCGGAGGTAGATGAATTATCAATATAGAGTTTATTAGAGCCACCTTCGTTATAACCTGCACTGTACCCCAAAAAAACATTGCCCGAGCCACTTCGATTTGACGTACCAGCTGAAGTACCTAGGTAAGTATTATTAGAACCATTTCTCAAATTAAATCCGCCGTAACTGCCTACAACTGTATTGAAATCTCCTGATACGTATTCAGTAGAGACACTCTTAGAACCTATGAAAGTATTACCATCTCCTGTTCTATTTTTAAAGCCTGACAGGCTTCCTATAAAAACATTGTTACTACCACTAGTATTGTGATAACCACAGTCAAAACCAAAAAAAGAGTTTTCTTTTCCAGTTGTATTTTTGTTCCCGGCACTATAACCAAAAAAACTATTCATGATACCAGAAGTAGTGTATCGCCCAGTATACTGCCCAAAAAAGGAATTGTAATATCCTGTTGTATTTTCTCCAGCATAGTACCCATAAAAAGAACTATATCCTCCTTTGGTCCCCGACCACTTCCCAAAAGTAGTCAAGTGATCTGGCCAGAACATCATGGCTTTTTCGCTTTTACTGGCACGCCAACTGTTGTATATTTTCACAATGTTACTTTTCGGAAGATCTCCCAAACTTTGTTTACTTCCGCTGTAGTCTTCAACTTCTGATGTTTGTGTCCATCCTACGGGAACTAGGGTGAAGGAAAAGGATAAGGTGAATAGGAAGGAAATCAAACAAAAGTGCAGGCCCCTGTTTATACTTTGGGTTTTATTTTCGGCATTCATAGCGCTTCGGGTTTTTCAATTGGGTAATCGTTATTCTTATTGTATTTGTTTTCAATTTGAAATAGCTTGGGCTTAGTTTCTCGCAATTCGGAAAGGTTTTTCAATTCTTTCCTATTCCGATCGTTGTAAGCCTCTATATAATATTGATTTCGTTTCTTTCGTTTCTTATCCTTCATGAACTCTTCGTAAAGCGCCGGGTCACTTTCCAGTATCATTTTGAGGGTTTTTTTGTTGGCGTAGTAGGTGTTGCCATTGTTAAGGTTAGCCATGTCTTCACGGTGGTACCAATTAGGATAGGGGATTATGAGCGGAGGTATTCCAACCACATGGATCAATCCGAGTTCAAACCCTTTTTCTGTGAAGTAGGTATAGCGATCCACCTTTTCCACGGGATTGAACTTTTTCATAGAAAGATATACCTGCTTCCCATCGCAAAAGCCATACACCCTTTGTGCTTTTACTCTTTTGCCAGTGTCTGCGTAGCATAGCTTTCGTTTTTCCTGATCGAAACTGACGTCACGCCGATCATCCGGCATGTTGGTGATGAATTCGGTGAAGGTATAATAGATACCGGGATTGTAGAAATAAGAAGAGGCGATGTGTTCTTGAGGGTATACAGGTACCACAACAGCCACTAAGAGAATGCCCGACCATAACCAGGGGTGGTTTTGGATGTTTGTCGTTTTTGTTGTAAACCGGGCTTTCATGGTTGATGATTTTGTTCTTCAGGTTTAAATGAGTATTTTTTTTTTAAGTTTTTAGGTTTCGTTTGACTCAGCGTCCTCTGAGAGAAACTCTAAGAAGGTTTTAGAGTCAAATTTTAATATCTAATAGGATTCAAACTGTCCCATTTATAATGATAAGCCTCAATGAGCTTTGCATTTGTAAAGCCGTTTTTTTCAATCAAAATCTTCATGTTTTCAGATACAATTATGGTCCCTTGCCCAATGGCGGTCGTAAAAAATATGTCTTGGCCAATCCTGTTAGGATTTAAGAAAGAGATTCCATCTATTTTAGTTAAAATACCGGTCCCTTTTTGACAAGTATCACATGGTCCACTTTCTTCAAACTCGACCAGGTCTAAATCTATAAATGAATTAACCAGGGAAACTTCAGGATAATAGTATTCTTCAGATAATAGTTTTTCTCCTCGATACAGTTTTACTTTTCTAAAATTAGATAAACCTGACAGGTCCGAGTGTTCGTACCGTTCCTTGACTCTTTCAGATAAAACAGGCCCAACGTATGTACCAAAAATAAAATCACCTAACTTCTTTTTCGAAACGTTTATTTCGTAGGGCGGCAACCACTCTAACATACTGATAAAATTTCCACATCCAGGGCAGACTTTTGCCTCTCCTGTTTTGATATCCCCTTTGTCCTCTCCATAGGCAAATTGGGTTTCCAAAAATCTCGGATTGTATAGAACATAAAAATTCATTCTCTCCTTATTTCAAAAGGTTTACATTAGGGATCCGGCTTTTTAACCAGGGCTGCTGATGCAGATTATGTAGGTGCTCCAAAAACTTTTCAGGTGTTGCCTTTGAGTTGGTTTGAATCCAATCACTAACAATATTATCGTATTCTCTATGCCAAGTTTGATACCCTCTATGTGCCGCGTCGTCCAAAGCATTGTAAATAAATTTTGAACTCTCACGATCAAAAACGTCTTTTAAGATCGGATGTTTGTTTAGTGCCCTAACAATCTTGTTGGAGAGTAGATGGTGTCTTTGCCCGCTTGCAACTACTCCTCCTCCAAATGGCATCATTGCCATCATTGTATTAATTGTAGCGTCAACACCTTCACTACCCATAATAGAGGCCCCGGTAAGATGAGTGGTATTTCTTTTCCAAGGCATAAAGAAATGACCGGCTATCCACGCATTGTTAGCCACATCGTAGGTAATGGCAGCGACTATATTTGGTGATTGACTCCATTTGTCAAAAAAACTAGGTTCGCGTGGATTCAACTCGTACCTAGGCGGCTCATAACCAATTCTTTGTATTCTTTCAGGTGCATAACTAGGTCCACCTAAGTTACGACCCAATAATTCAGTGGGAGATGCAATATTGAATTCCACCTCTAAGCCACCACTAGCTAAAACCACCCCTGCTCCTCCACTTAATAACCCTGATTTTGGGGCTGTAACAACTACCTCCTTTAAAATAAGAGGCATATTTTTGGCAATCCTAAGTATTATACCACATCCAATACAAAAACCTCCATCTGGATCTGTCATCCCCGGTACATTCCCCATAGCCAAATAAGGGCTATAAAACTGTCCATAAGGATCCGTACCTGTCCACCGTGCAATGATGGGATCATACATCCTCAACTCAAAACTGCTCCAGCCGGTCTCCTCGTCATGTTCGGCAAATTGCCCTTGGTAGCCAAAGCGATACCCTTCTTTTTCCCAGCTATCCAATACCAACCCGAAAGGGTAATATTCATTGGTTTTAACAATATCCACCCCGATTTGGGAGACAGTAAAATCGTCAAAGTATACATTCACATCACTTTGACTCTCGTTGACTAGGTAGACGAATAGGTAGCCGTCTTGCGGGACGGTAACCTCATTTTCCAAATGTTCATGGGCCACATTCACCACGTTACCGCCACCATCGGTTGTCGCCATGGCCGCCGAGCTCATCATCCGGTAGGTATCGGTTACGGGTACACCACTTAAATAATTGAAATTTTCATCAAACAGTAAGTACTGCATATAGGCCTTGGGAACCCCTGTCTCGGGTGCAGCGGTGATTTTTGCGGGACCCAACAGGGCACTTTCAATAGCAGATAAATACGTTACGGTTTCATCATCCAATACAAAACCATAGGCTCCACCTACCAAGCTGCCTATCCCTTCTACTAAGTCTTGGGTGGCGTCGGGGTCCACATAGTTCGCATATACATCCATCTTTACCACATCCCCCGCGGTCACTTTCAAAGCTTTTCCAGGGCCTACATTGCGTCCCATAGCGCCATTGAGCCATACGGCATGACTAGCACCGGCCACATATGATTCCGGGGTGTGGTTAAACATAGCGTCTTGCCTACGGCTTTCCGGGATGTTATCAAACTCTTGCTCTTCCAGCAGGGCCAGGTCAGGCTCCATAGTGGCGGTCTCCATAAATTTCAGTTTGGAGATCACAGCCCGCACGTTACCCTGGTGATCGGTAAGCTCGTAATTGTATTTGTAATGACTGGTATTTCGAAAGGCCGTCCCTATTCGGCTGGCACCGTAAATGGGCAGTTCGCCTTGGAAAGTTTGCCCATCGTAGCGATAATAAATACTCACTACATTCCCTGCGCCATCGCGCATGTACCAAGTTTCTAATCCCACATCATGGTTTTTCTTCATCAAGCGGTGACCTTGGTCATTGTAAGTGAAACTCAGTTTGAGATCAGTATGCGCAGCATCTGAATAGATCTCTTTTACATTGGAATAGGCGTCATACTTTAGATATAAATCATCCCCATCAACATAGTCCACAATGATCAAGCGACCGATGGGATCGTATTGATAAGAGGCATAACCGGGAATGTTTGCGAGTTGATTGGTACCTTCCGTATAAGTGTAATCTAAGTCATGCCGTACTTGACCGGAATCATCCCGTCTTTGAAGTGTTTCTATGTTACCATTTTTGTCATAGGTAAGGTTATCCACGCGGTTTTGTGTACTGGTGTAGTCAAAGCCGGTCGCTTCGTCGTAAATAGCCCGTTGCATCTGCTCCCGGTCATCGTAACGGTAGGCATACAGCTTGTTGGGTTCATCAGGTTGTGTATAGGTGCCCAACGGGTCTATGTTCGCATCGAAACGGCTGCCCTGGGTGTCAAAGCCCGGTTTTATCGTGATGCTTCTCTGCGCTGTGACTGCCGGGTTTTCATATTGGTTGAGCATCAAGTGGTCCTCAAAGTCATGCTTTAATCCCAGCCCCGTACTGCCATAACTGGTGGCGCGAAGCGCTGCATTAAATTTTTGAGGGATATCTCCTTCATCCAGGTTGATGCTCGGTGACGGGGGTTTATCATAATCGCCTTCATAATACTCCAGGCTCATGCTAAAGACATCTTTTACAAAGGTATTGGTCATGCCGTCTTCCCCGGGATCTAAATTAGGATCGGTACTATTGATCGATTTCAACGAGCCTCCTATGGTGTAGAGGAAATCGATGCCTTGTAAGTCCGAAGCTAACTCGATGCGCTTTAGCGGACCATGCAGGTAATAGATATATGTAGCATGCAAGTAAGCATTAGCAAAAACACCGTCCACAGAAGTATAAACTTCCTTCAAGCGCTGATCCTCATCATAAACATAATGATGAAAGAAAGCTTCTCCGGGGATATCCTGTTGGTAGCTTACTTTGAGCACATTGCCTACGAAATCGTATGCATAATCCAGCGTAAAGGTCTTATTCAAACCATCGACCCTTTGAATAGAAAAAGCCAATCGCCCGAATTCGTCATAGCCATACCATGTCTTCGTATGCTCATTTTCACTGGCGACTACCCTGCCGTAGGTGAATGTTTGTGCCGGGTGTGATGGATCCGCGGGGAAATCGGTTTGTGGCAGATCATAATAGATCTTACCCCAGCTTGTGATTTGTGACAGCGGCCATAACGACCCCCTAGTGTCGAGCAAGGCCTTAAGCCCGGCGGAATTAAAAGCCAAAGGACCCCTATACTCCCCAGCCTCAACCAGTCGACCCAAATAATCATAATGAGAGAACGAAAATATGTTGGTCCCCCTATCTCTTTGTTCTTCGTTTTGCGAAAACCGTAGCTGACCGTCAGTATCATACATAAATTCCGTTCGTCCTGCGTCAGGGGTAGTTGTAGCGATCATTAGCCCCCTATGGTCATATTCATAGGTAGTGACAAAAGCAGGATAAGCCGACGAAGCTGTGTTGACCCCTGCCGGGGCCACTTCTGCCAAAAGTTGGCCCAGGTCGTTGTAGTAGGCGTAGCTCCAATACTTGTACACGATTCCATCGACGAGGGCAGAAGCTACCGTTTTACCATCAGCATCGGTAAAAACAGCATATTGATTTCCATCGGGGTCGGTGGTAATGGTCTTATACCCTTTGTCAGTGTTCAACGGTGTAACGACAGTGGTAAAGTGGCCTCTCAAACTGTAATAGTGATCAAGCTCTGTGGTAGTAATGTTGATCTTCTCAGTAGTTACTTCGTGAGTACTCCCCATACGATGAAAATGCCCCGGCGCGGCTGATTTTGAGATCCTAGGGTCGGGACCCGCTTCTGACCAAGTCCGGCTATATGGAAATGGACTGGACGCCACTAACGGTTCTAAGGTATTACGATCTGCATAATACCAACCCAATGTGCCGATACCACCATCCCCTAAGCCCCTCGGTTGATCGAGCGTAGTAGGGCCATCAAAATCTTCAGCAGAGTAGTTGGCACCTAGCCTATTGGTTATAAAATTTGGCTTAAATCCAAAAGTGGCGGAGTTAGTAGGAGCCGGTAAGGTTTGCAAAACCGGTTGCCCGAGATAGTCATAAACCGGCTGGGCGGCCATTACTTGGTTATTCGAAAGACTCTTAACTTGGGATTGCAACAAATTACCAAAACCATCTAGATAGGTTTTAGTCTGCCCTACAATTATGGGATTCCCCTGGGTATCCACGGCCATCCCTTTAGACTCTACCCAGTTATAATTATTGTCTTGTGCTTGTCCGCTGGTGATGACTAGGGTTACAGCGATCAAATAGGAAAGTAAGTGATAAAAGAATTTAACTGTGCGGCTCATGGGGTATTACCTTTTGAAGTGTTGCGTAGTTTCTGATGTCAGGACCCGTCCGTAAGCAAAAGACTCCATGTAGGTACGGATCAATTCGCCTTTATTGTTGTATTGATATTCGGTGAACATATTTTCGTTGTCCAATACATACCACACCGCGTCATGTTCATTATACACATAGGCTGTCATCCCTGCATCCACGGGTTGAAACCGGAAATCATCTACATATACATTATCACCATTAATAGTACGGCAGCCTACTTCCAGGGTAGAGGTGCCGTTCAGCGCCGATGCCGGGATAAGCGCTTCCAACCTGTACCAATCGCCCGCCTGGAGGCTCGTGGGGGTAAGTAAAGTTTCAGTACTTCCCAGCTTATAGTACAAGGCTAGGTTAGCAGGATTTAAACGGGCCCACATATACAATCTATAGTTCCGGTTAGCGTCGTATTCGCCAGGCTCCATGATGTAGTGAAACCCCTTTTCGTTGGGAACGGTAAGCCGCACTGATGTTTCACCAGTATGTGCTACGGTTGTTGACAACTGGGATGCCGAACCTATGCGTACTTCTCCATCTAAGTAGACCTTCCCATTGGATTGGATGTACCCGTTTTCCGCCCCAGACCATGCCACTTCTGTATATTCAGCATTGACGGCTTCTAACGATTTTCTTTGGTGATCCGCGCTTGTTTTGACCACCGTATGAATATCGTTGCGATCTTTGGCTTCAACCGGCATAGAGTAATTGTCATAACGCAAAACCTCACCAGAGTGGAGCCAGCCTGGGTTCGCCGCCCCATTACTAAAATCAAAGCGATCATGGGTATCTGAGAATTCTAATGTCCCGTCTTGTCGCAAGTCAGCCTTTTCCCCTTGATAAACAAAATCTTCGCTAACTCTCCATGTATGGTGGTCGTTATTGGTATTTTTATAATCACCCGAAGCATCAGGCAAACGATAATTAGCCCAATTTTTTTTCCAAACCGTACTATTGGCCGTGATTAACCCCTCCCGTGTCCCAGTGTTTGAAAGCTTGTAACGATAAGTGGCGGCGTCTTGACTCATCATATTAGAATGGGCAGAGTTAGCAATGGCAGATCCCATGCCCGGGTATTCCTTATACGCTAATACTACCTCCTCTTGAGTTTTAAGACCGTTGGCACTTTCGTTTGTTGTTTGTAAGGAAATCCCTGTCGTAAAGTCCCATTTATCAGTGGTTCGGGTGGTGATAAGGTTATCCGTGGTGGTTCTCACAGATTTAAGCACATAGGGGTGATAAGTTTTAGCCGTCCGTTGGAGCAGGTGAGCGGCAGGAGCGTGCCCATCTTTTTGTGCATATTCAGAAGTGATAGATCCTTGGGAAAACTTACCTTGATGGCTAGGTAAATTATCGGTGTAGGTAAAATCCGTGGATTGAAAAAGGTTATCGTCCTTGTCGTAAATTTTTATGGACTTTATCTTTCCTATTTTCGCATTCCTTACATTCACCGTGTTCATGTGTTGACGGTAATAGACAATATCAGAAAAAGCTGCACCCCAACCCGGGATCTGGTAATTTTCTTCCTCAACATAGTTTTCACTCACCGTCGAATGGTGAGGCGTTTCAAATTCAAAAACCTGTTTGGTATGGTAATCATTATCATTACTTAAAATACCATTGAGCACGGTGACCTTGCCATACATTACTGAAGTAGACGGGAGATCATAAACCTTATCCAAGTCGCGGATATTCGGATCACTGCTTTTGACAAACTCAGGTTCCTTTGAAACTACTCCACTCGAAGGCCCTGAAGGCAATTCATCTTTTGTGTAGATGTAACGAGTACAGTAAGACTTTTCTCCGTCTGTATACGTTAGTTTTGAAACTCTTATATCTCCACCTTTTTTGTCTACAACAGTATGCCCATGGCTCAATATGTTGTATCCTGATACAGAACTGTAACGGTCTCTTTCGTACTCAACTTGAAGTTCACCTCCCAACGGTAAAGTGATCGTATTCAAAGACCAAGCACTACCATCCTCATCAAAAGAGGAAGCAACGTGACTTCCTGTATCCCCGCTTCGGCTATACATACCCCACCCGCCCCATTTATCTTTATTGTATGCGGGATTATTTCCATATCCAAAAAGATAGTCTGGCATAATCTTGTCACCTGATCTACCTATCACAGAAACGCTATTTAACGTGAGTTTACCCAGCCGGTTAGTATAAATATCAGTAGCGTCGGTCGAAGGAGGCGTGCTTGCATTGTCAAAAGAATTTGTGGCCCCTTTACATAATTGCTTATTGGGATCTGTCTCGTAGTTAAACACAATGGTCTGGATAGACCTATCGCGCAGCAGGTTAATAATATTTTGATTACGCTCGGCGTCAAAAACATCATGAACTCGGTGCAAGCTTTCCGCCGCATGATTTATTTCATCGGTATCAGCCGTTTGGTCCGAGGGGCCGGCTACAAAGCCATGAGATAAGAGCTGATCATGTTCATTGTTATTAAGCAAAACGATACGGTCAAGATAGAGCTGGGAGATAGGTTTAGAATTGTAACTATTCTCGGTGGGAGGAACGGCGTCACTTCCGTTGTAATAAGCTCCGCGACCATCTTTCCTGATCCCTTTGATGAAAAGAGCAGTATGCGTCCTCGTCTTGATCTCATCTAAATAATAGAGTTCTTTTTCACCGCGTGAATATGATAATCGCTCCCCATCGTCATAGTAGTGCACGTAAGGATGTCTCCAATCGTAAACCATCGTATATCGTCCGTAAGAAAAGGAGGTCCACTGACCGAAATCATTACCATCGGCCAGGCCATTAGCATTGACATCTACAAAATCCGGCCCGGTAATGGCCGTCAGAAGCCAGCTTTGCGCCACCCTATTATTACTCCTGTGAACCGCAAATTTTGTAGTCTCTTCACCTTTTTCTCCACTAAAATTACGTTCGTTCCTGCTGTATACAGGCAATGAATAGTGGTAGGTCATCCCATCCTCTTTGGTAACGGAAAACGCCCCAATTCCCTTCGAGGGCAAGCTCAGCCGGCTAAAACCCGGTACATCTAAAAACTTCTCGCTAGCCGGAAGACCGTTCCGGATCTCTTCATTCGTATACCATTTAATATTCTTTCCCCGGATAAGCTTTTTGGATTGAAGGCCTTCCCGGTTGCCTTCTGCCGTAGCGCCAGGTCGGAGCTTTGTATTATTCAGCCCGAGGAATACTTGGTTTTCATCAGAATTAACTACATGCGAGATACCGACACTATTATCTTCATGATAGCGATACCGGTTACTTATCTCCCCTGGATATATAAATTGGACTTTATCGATTTCAGTACCTTCCTGGAGGTAAGGGACTGGCTTGAACCTCATGGACCGATTAGTCATTCTTTTGGTAAATCCCAGGCTTCCGATATCTACCCGGTAAGGCTGGATGTTACCCGATATACCTGGCCCCATTACTGAAAACTGGTCTAGGGAAATGTGCGATGGGGATTTGACATCAATGTACTCACTACCAGGATCCACATAACGATATATATCACTGGTAGCTACCTCATTCCAAGCACTCATTTTGAACCTATCTACTGTTCGAGTATTAGTGTAATCACCAAAGGCCCCGTTAAACAATTTTGGCCAGTCATAGGTTTCTCCGCAATTGACACAGGACTCGTTAAAGGATACATCATCGGTACTGCCTAGGTAAAGAGCACCAAAGGCATGTTCATTTCTCGTGTCATCAAGCCAATACTTGTAATCGGTCCTAAACCCCATGTGTGACGTTTCAACTTCACGGCGCCAACCATGGAAACTACTTGAAAAGACGCCTTGTGAGTTATATCCTTGAAGGAGAGTAGATCCAACTGAAGCAGCAGTTTGAGCTGTAGCTAGACCTTTTGAGGCTGAAGCAGCAGATGTCAAAGCTTGGCCTCCGCTTTTAGAAGCATTTTGTATTAACGAGGCAGTCAAATTTACCAATGAAAAGGCTGAAGCGGCTGCCATAGCTACATTAAAAACGTTCTCTGCCCAATAGCCTTTGATCCCACTCTTATTGAAGGTAAGGCCTGCAACTGTTCCTGTTGACAGGCCATCTGCTTTATTCCAATCTAACCCAAGTATGTTAAACAAGCTAATACCTCCACCATACCCTTTCTCGGAATCCCAGGTCCGCTTATAGAGAACATAGTTTTTCACAAATCCACTGCCCCCAGGGTCTTGCACATTTACCGAGTGGACCTGGTCATAGGCGTCGTCTGGGTAACCTACTACGTCACGGGTAATCGCCCCGGGATTAAGATTCCACCCTAAGCCTACCCATGAAGCTTCCTGCTCTAGTGAAATACCGGAATGATAAAAAAGGTTAATGGGAAAACTCATCTCCGGCCCAGGTACCGTCATTAAGGGCAAGTTAAAAGTAAAATCCCCGGTAAGCAGGTTGACAAGATCACTTCCCCCAGGGGTCTCATAGGTGGTGTACTCATTTTGCTGGGGCCCATCAGTGAATGCATTGACGCGAGGAGCTAAGATAGAGTGAAGGAAAACAACAAGAAGGAGCATGGAAATCAGTTTCCGGCTCACGGGGTCTTGTACAACTATAGACATTTTATTGTTGGTTTTAACCGTTTGAGTAACTGGCAAATAGTAACGGAAGATAGCTAGGAAAGAACTAGCTAGTCAAGTACCTGGAGTTTCAACGATGTGGTAAAAAATATAATCGCCTGGATAAGAGGCTTTTAAAAAAACATGATTTTTGTCATGTTTTTATATTTTTTGGTACTTTGGAAGTATTAGTTCACCCAAACTCCTGGTACACGACATAGATTGTGTTGAAAGGGAAATGTCAAAAGCCCTAAAAAATAAGAAGCCACTCTAAAGAGTGGCTCCAACGATAACTTCAACCTAAACCCAAATTGGAAGACGTTATCAGCGCTTTTGAAAAATTTACATTAGTTTAACTCAAGCTAGCGTAGAACGCTTTATTCGCATAAGTTTATACAGCTATATACGATGAACCCATGCGCATAGTTTCACTGTACCCTGTTTTTCAATAAGTTAAACTACTTTCTTTCATTTATTACTTAGACAAAAAAAACCGCCCGGAAGGCGGTTTTCAGAGATAACGTTCAACCTAAACCCATTTTGGTATGAGCATTATCTTTATCGTTATTGAACTACATTTATTGGAAATGTAGCATTAAGATCTGTTCCTGAACCTTCCGTATTAGAATTGGTATTCGCCATCTTTATTCCAGGTTGATGTTTTAATACGACCCTGAATTGCTGTGTATTATTACTTACATTTCCTGTTCGCCAGGTCGTACTCAATCCAACAGGAACATTGTTCCTAGGCTCAATTCCATCTTCTGGATTGGCTTCCGACTGGTAGGTAGTCTCTACATCTGCATAATTGAGCTGACCGTTTACAACACCGAAAGGTCCACTACTCTCACCGTCATTGGCAAAATTGCCAGATCCAGTGGGCTCAGCAAAAATCTCCCCTGTCCACGCAAAAAAGAACTGGTGTGCGGTGGCTTCTCTTCGAATCTCTGGGGTAACATCTTCTTCTTCTTCTCCTTCTAATCGACTCCCTACTTCTATAGATAACGTGTATTCTCTATCCTGTAATAAATTGATCGTATCTGTCTCAAAATCAAGTGGACCGTCGGCATCTACATCAAGGCCTTCAAAGGATACAACATGAGAGGTCTGGCCCTCGGGGTCTGATGTAAAAGTTAATCGCACAAAATTAATGATCTCCTCCTCATTCTCCGCTGGCGGATCGTCATCGTCATCACATCCTGTAAAAACCAAGGCACTTGCCAACAGCAGTAAACTTATTAAGTAGTATAATTTCTTCATTTTGGTTTAGTTTTATTCTCGCAACACAGCTACAATAATAAATAAACGCAACAATGTTGCAAAGGTTAATTCTAAAAATTATAGGAAAGGCTCAACCTAAAATTGATCCCGAGATCGTCTGCGAAATAGCGAAAGCGGTCCGTGTAATTCCTATAGCGCTGGTTGGTAAGGTTTTGCACCACAAAGAGGAGATCAAATGCCCTATAATTCGCCTGGGCCATAAAGTTAACGAGCAAGTAGCCCGGGGGAGGGTCTTCAAAGTCAAAATAGGAATCGTCTTGCTGGAAGATGGGATCTTCGTTTTCTGCCGCCTCGCGTATGGTGCTGATCGTCACTGTGCGGGGGAAATAAAACGGCTCAAACGTGTAGTCCATTTCCAATCCAAACTCTACCCCTTTGAAACTGCCTAAGGCTCCTTGTGTGTACCGGATCTCGTAGGCTAAGTCCATGGGAGGAAGCCCGATAAAGTTATCGCTATTTTCTACATCACGAGTATATAGGTAGCTTCCCCGGACCCGGGATTTCCATTTCCGGCTATGCCTGGCCTGGGCGCTAAGGTCGATACCTGCAAAAACAGCGTTGGTCTGGTCATGGATAAAATAGGGAAACGCGCCCCTAACGGTATTCGTAATCCCAAAAGGCCGGGTAAAAAAGTAGTTCCTGATGTAATTCACATAACCGGTAACTTCTACATCCCACGGATCTTTTTTATAATGGTAGCTATTCACCCATTTCATTCCCATTTCGGCCGGGGCCGCTTTATCGCTTTCGGTCAGGATTTGGCGGGCGTTGATCACCCCGGGCTCTTCTATAAAATACCGCCATATTCCGTATTCAAAAGAAGACTGGTGCCTACCGAAGCTGTACAGTTCGTTTACATTGGGAGGCCGCCATGCGCTGCCTAGGTTAGTGCGGAAAGTGGCCGACCCCATTTTTTTTATCATGCCTATGGTGGCGGTCACATTTTGAAAGGTAAGCTCGTTGCGATAAAGATCGTTGTTGGGCTGCCTGCCACGGATGGAAGTGTATTGATAATCGTAACGGATCCCGAGTTCGAGTGTGGTAGTTTCATTCAATTCATTGGCCTCGATCAAGAAGAGCCCGACCCGGTAGTTATTGTAGTTCGGGACAAAGGGTACCGTATTGGTCCCTTCGATGTTATTGTTATCCTGGTAGATGCCTTGTATGCCTAAGCTGCCTTCCCAGGAGCCCAAGGGCCGGTGCCTCCAATCAATATCCACGGTATGGCTGAAGAGTTCGAGGTCGATGGACGGGGCAGAGCCGCGGCGAAGGTCAAACTCCTGCCGATGATTCACCTGGAAAGCGTATTGCGCATTGACGGACTGGCCTTCTCCATTCCACCGCCCGGATATCTTGAACAGTTCGTGCGTTACCCGTTGGTTAGGTTCCTCAATGTCGTACCTGAACGATTCTGTGACCGGGGGCACTTCACTTTCCATGGCCCGTTGTAAGTCATTCAAATTCCCATTAACGGAGGATCTTAGCAAGCCCAACTCTTGGTCAAAGTGAGAATAATATATATCCAGGTCGAAAGTAGGCCAATGATACCGTGCGCCAAAGGCTGCGCTCCATTCCCTTCTGCCGGTATTGGTCAGGTTGTAGTCGGGAGCCTGTAGATCGCCCTGTCTTACACCGGAAGCCTGTAGCATAAAAGCGGAGCGATCATATCCCTTATGCAGTTCAACGGAAGCTTCTGTAGACCGGCCGTTGGACTGGCCGGTTAGGGTAACATCCCCGTTCAGATCCTCGTGCAGTTCCATAGGTGGTGGATCAATTACGATCACTCCTCCTAGCGCTTCAGGGCCGTACTTTACGGTGGCAGCGCCTTTGATCACTTGTAAATTATCGATAAGCGACGGATCTATCTCGGGGGCATGTTCCGTGCCCCAGTTCTGGAATTCATGACGGACACCATTGTTAATGATCAGTACCCGGTTACTATGAAGCCCGTGGATGACGGGCTTTACAATATTTTGGCCTGTTTTTAACGTCCCCACACCGGCAATTTCGCTGGCTACATCCCCAAAAGATCGATTTTTAACCTCGTCAAGTTCCCTACTGCTCAACCGCGCCTGTGACATAGAGGACAATCCTGCTCCCATGGCTTCTCCTTCCACAATAATACTCTCTAACATAATATCTCCCGTCGCAAGGCGCACCTGCAATTTGGGATGGTAGATATCATGATGATGCACGACAGGTTTATACCCGATGTGCGAGATCTCAATGTCTATCTCGGTATAGCATAAATTGCGGATCTCGAAATGACCCTCTTCGTCAGAGAGTGAACCTGTTTGTGTACCCGCTACTTTGATCGTGGCAAAAGGTATGGGCTCATCAGTGGTAGCATCTACAATATCACCGGAAATAGTACAACTACAGTCTACCGCGCATTTTTTATCCTGTGCGAACCCCTCAACACGGTCTATCCCCACAAATACGCTGACCAGGAAAATGGTACGGAAAAGCATCATCATTGCAACAAAGTTGCATAGATCAGGAAACTATTTATAACAAGCAAAAATTCTTTTACGGCCTTCTCTTTTTTTGGTCTAAAAGGAAGGATAAACAGGATCATTCATCCACAATATCCGAAAACTTGAATTTTTGGATTATGTAATAGAGGAAGTTGAAGGATAGTGGTGAGTCTGTATCTTCTGGGGCAGCAATGACTTCATGACCCGCGAGTTCATTTTTCCCGGTATCATTGGAAGGTGGACCAGCGACAGGCGCAATCTCGCTTTTCTGTTCCTGATTTGCAGGTTTTGACTTTTCTACTTTTGATTTGGGTGTTTTCCTATCCACTCGGTCTTTTTCCACAAAATATTCATCCGGCAGCAGTACCGTAGCATCTTTTGGTCTTTCATCGACAAGGCCGTCTTCATACAAGAAATCTGATTCCTGGGCGTAAGAAAAATTACACGTAAACAGGCATACAGCAAATACAGTTAATATGTGAAGAGACAATATCTGTGCGAAGCGGTGTTGCATGACCTGATTAGCGGAGTAACTAATATACGCATAAATAACCAAATTGTTTCGAACCGTTTTACTTGATGTACCATTATTTTGTTATTTGAACAAAAATTATTGATAATGGACACTATCACATGGGAAGATTTTCAAAAAGTGGAACTACGATTGGGTACAATTGTTGAGGTAGAAGATTTCCCGGAAGCTAGGAAACCGGCCTATAAAGTGACAATTGATTTTGGCCCTTCAATAGGTCTTAAAAAATCTAGCGCCCAAATTACCGAGCACTATAAAAAAGAAGAGTTGGTTGGTACACAGGTGATCTGCGTTGTTAACTTTCCCAGCAAGCAGGTGGGCAAATTTATGTCGGAAGTGCTTATTACCGGTTTTGAAGGCTTGGGAGGTGGAATCGTACTTGCACGAACAGGGAACGAAGCGCAAGTACCTAATGGGGCAAGGCTAGTATGATGGAATCGTCATCTTTTACAGTGAAAGAACTGGAGCGGGGATTACTCACGGATATGTACTTAACATTTCTTGATTCTTTCTCAGATTACGAGATTCCTTTCCGCTTGGCTAAAGATCAATTTGTAAAAAAGTTTGTCGAAAAACTAAAGATCGATTTCGACCTGTCTGCCGGGGTTTTTGACACCAGCCAGGGACTGGCGGGCTTCGTTTTTACCACTATCAACGAATATAATGGACTTAAAACCGCCTATAACGGGGGTACCGGGGTGCGTCCACGCTACAGGGGGCACAAGTTGGTATCGGTCATGTATGATTTTTTGATCCCTAAATTCATACAGGCAGGGGTAAAGCAGTGTATCTTAGAGGTTCTTGTCAACAATACCAAGGCCATCGGCGTGTACAAAAACATTGGTTTTACTACTACCACTCGCTACAAATGCTTCAAGCTGGAGCCTCATTATAAATTTGCCGAGTTACCCCGTGATTATCTCATTCGCAAGGTGACCTCCCCGGATTGGGCCTGCTATGGGCGTTTCATGGATGCGAAAACCTCCTTTTTAGACTCCAAGCCTATGATCGATCAAAACCTGGCAAACGAAACGGTAGTAGAGGTACATTTTAATTTCGAATGCGTGGGCTATGCTATTTACCAACCCGCATTGGGAAGGATCAGCCAAATCGCAATAGATCCTGCACATCGTGGCAAAGGTGTGGGCAAGGGCCTAGTACATTACCTCGTCCAAACCAGTAAAAACAAAGCTTTGACGATAATGAACGTGGCTGCGCAATATAAGGACCTAACTCAATTTTTTGAACATGTTGGTTTTAAGAACCAGTTGGATCAGTATGAGATGATGCTGGGGTTGTAGGGGGGATTAGTGTTGGAGTCTTAGGGTGTTGAAGTGTTGGGGTCTTAGGGTGTTGAAGTGTTGGAGTCTTAGAATGTTGGGGTGTTGAAGTGCGTGGGTGTTGGGGTGCCTAAATATTTGGGTGTTTGGGTGTAGGGGTTGGGAAAGGGTAGTTTTGGGGTGTGGATGAGGGGAGCTTGGTGTTTAGATTTTAGTTACTATTAAATAGAGAATCCGTAAGAAAAACTGTGAAATGATCCATTTAGAGCATTTATCCAAGGTCACGGGGGGTGAGTTTGTTCAATTTTTTGAAGATTCTGTGATCAGGTACTTGGTTACGGACAGCCGGAAGGTGAATGTTTTGAATGAGAGTGTTTTTTTTGCTATACAAGGGGTGCGGCATGATGGTCATGCTTATGTCCGGGAGCTTTTTGATAGGGGGATGCGAAATTTCATTGTTGAATCGCCGGTAGAACTGCCGGGCGAGGCTAACGTATTCCAGGTGCCTAATACCTTGAAGGCCCTACAGGACATTGCCGCGCACCATCGATCGGGATTTGACATACCCGTGGTTGGGATCACGGGCAGCAATGGTAAGACCATCATAAAAGAATGGCTGTATAAATTACTCAGCTTATCTAAAAATGTAGTGAAAAGTCCCAGGAGTTATAACTCCCAACTTGGGGTACCTTTATCGGTATGGCAAATACACGATGATCATGATATAGGTGTATTTGAGGCGGGTATTTCCAAAATGGGCGAGATGGAGAGGCTGGAAAAGATCATCCGGCCCACGCTTGGGATATTTAGCAACATCGGTTCGGCCCATGATGAGGGATTTGTCTCTCGACAGCAAAAGGTGAACGAAAAAGCTCTTCTTTTCAAGAATTGTGAACGCGTGATCTATTGTAAGGATCATGAGTTGATAGACCATGTCTTGAAAAGTAAGGGGTTTACTTGGGGATTTGATCCGAAAAGCGATATACAGATCACAAGATGGGAAGAGGGTCATCCAGTGGAATTGAACTATCTTGGGGAGGTATTTCACTTTGATCTTCCTTTTCATGATAAACCTTCATTTGAGAACATTATGCACTGCATCGCCGGTGCGCTTTATCTCGGCATAGCGCCGCACATTATCCAAACCGGGCTGTCCAAATTAAGCGGCGTGAAAATGCGATTGGAGCTGAAAAAAGGCATGAACAATTGCTATTTAGTGGATGACAGCTACAACAACGACCTGGCGGGGCTACAAACAGCGCTGGATTTCTTAGAACATCAAACTAAAAATGAAAAAAAGACGGTGATCCTTTCTGACATTTTAGAAGCAGGAGGTGATCCGTCACGATTATACGCCCAGGTAGCCGAAATGTTACGGGCTTCAAACGTACAGCGTTTTGTCGGCGTAGGGCCTGCCCTAAGGGAGTTCAAAAGTAAGTTCCCCTCGGGAGCTCATTTCTATTCCACTACGGAAGAACTGACCGGACAACTGGACAACTTGGATCTTAAAGACGAGACTATCCTGGTCAAAGGCGCAAGGAATTTCCACTTTGAAAAACTAGTGAAGCAGCTAGAGGAAAAAATCCATGGTACAGTATTGGAGATCAACCTGGACGGGCTCACGCAAAACCTCAACTTTTATCGCGCCCAACTGAACGAGGGCACCAAACTCATGGCAATGGTCAAAGCTTTTGCGTATGGCAGCGGTAGTTTCGAAGTCGCTAATCTTCTTCAATACCATCACGTGGACTACCTAGGGGTAGCTTATGCAGACGAAGGAGTAGCGCTGCGGCAACAGGGCATACGATTACCCATCATGGTAATGAATCCCAGCCCGGATAGCTTTGAAAAGCTAGTGTCTTATCGCCTTGAACCCGAGGTGTATAGCGTTTCGCTGTTGGAGCGACTGCTGGATTTTGTAGGTAACGATCCCATGGGTATTCATATCAAATTAGATACAGGTATGCACCGACTGGGCTTTGATCAAAGCACCATGGGATTTTTAATACAACATCTTAAAGATCATCCTCACCTAGAGGTAAAAAGTATTTTCAGCCATCTTGCAGGAGCAGATGATAAAAGCCATAACTCCTTCTCACACCAGCAAGCCAACCGATTCGAAAAATTAAGTGATGAGATCATGCAAGCCCTAGATACCCGGCCTATAAGGCATCTCATCAACTCACCCGGTATCCTCAGGTTTCCCGGGTACCAGTTTGATATGGTCAGGCTGGGCATTGGCCTGTATGGCTTTGAAGCGAATGAGGAAAGACAAAATGAGTTGGTGCCCGTAGGTATTCTTAAAACCGTGGTATCACAGGTTAAAAATGTAAAGCAGGGTGATACTATCGGCTACGATAGGAAAGGAGTGGCACATACTGACGCTAAGATCGCCACCATAGCCATTGGGTATGCCGATGGCTTCTCTCGGAGCTTTAGCAATGGCGTAGGCCAAGTATGGGTCAACGGTAAACGCGCGCCCGTAGTCGGGAATGTATGTATGGATATGACCATGATCGACGTTACAGGCATAACCGTGAACGAAGGCGACGAAGTAGAAATTTTCGGGCTCCATCTCCCCATCCAAGAACTAGCGAGAAGCATTGGTACGATTCCCTATGAAATATTGACGAATGTAAGTCAGCGTGTAAAAAGGGTGTATTATTCCGAATAGAAAAACCGAGATCGTTAATAAGAGGCCATAAGCGACATGGACTGGCAAGGATAGAAGCAATGATCCATAGTCGATGGTTCATAGCCCTGTACAGGTACTATGAACCACCGAATGGATACCCGAGGTTTCCAAATTTTAACCGGCACTATGTTCACTGGGAACATAGCATGAATCATGAATGAATTTGTTTATGCTAATTTCTTCTTACTGCCTACAAAACCATAGTATAGAATGTAAACATAGCACACCATAGGTACTATAAAAGATACTTGCACACCATAGGAGTCCGCGACAAACCCTTGCACTACCGGGACAAGGGCGCCCCCTAAGACCGCCATGACTAAAAGTGACGAGCCTTGGCTGGTGTATTTGCCTAATCCTGCTATGGCTAGTGTAAAGATGTTAGGCCACATGATGGAATTAAACAAGCCGATACTGATGATCAGCCACATGGCGGTATATCCCGTGGTAAGCATGGATGCTACCAAAAATGAAATACATACCATAGAAAAGATGCCCAAAGTCCTACCTGGCAACGCTTTACCCACCAGGAAAGCAACAAAGTTTACGACCATAAGCCCTAAGTAGGGCAGGGTCTCTTGAAAAGGAACTCCTGAAATAGCATAAACGAGTGCATAAGACCCCAGGGACAGACCTACCATAGCAAGATATTTTTTGGTAGGCTCTAGGCTACTGAGGGAAACCGACCCGCAAAACCGGCCGATCATGGCACCGCCCCAATAGTAGGCCAGGTAGTTTTTAGCCACTGATTCCTCTAAACCAGCGATCGATTCTAAGCCTATAAAATTGATCAGGAAACTGCCTATGGCTACCTCGCCTCCTACATAGGTGAAAATGGCAATAATGCCAAGGTACAGGTTAGGATGCCGAAGTGCACCGGCATTTCTTTCGATTTGCTCTTCATTGGTAAAAGAAGGAAGTTTTACCCTGGATACCAGCACTCCCACCAACACGAAAACCCCCGCAAAAATCACATACGGTATCTTTACGGCATCAGCCCCTTCTGCTCCTTGGAAGAAAAATTCGAAAACCAAATAACCTCCCAAAATAGGTGCTATGGTGGTTCCTAGCGAGTTAAAGGCCTGCGCTAAGTTGAGCCGTGAAGATGCAGAGGCCTCATCGCCCAGTATGGCCACATAAGGGTTGGCCGCAATTTGGAGCAAAGTGAAACCAAGGCCCAGCACAAAAAGTGCTGATAAGAAAAAACCATAAGAAGTAAACTGCGCCGCCGGATAAAACAGCACACAGCCTAAAGCCGAGATGAACAGCCCTATGATCATCCCATTTTTATACCCGATCCGGTTGATAGGATCGCCAATGCGTATCGATAAAATGAAATACACCACTGAGCCTAAAAAATAGGCCCCAAAGAAGGCAAACTGCACGAGCATCGCCTGCCAGTATTTCAACTCAAAAACACCTTTTAAATAAGGGATGAGAATATCGTTCATGCAGGTGAGAAACCCCCACATAAAGAAGAGTGATGTAAGTGTAATAAGTGGAGTTCGGTAATTTGTCTGTGTCATAGCGATAAAACTAGATTTTTTTCTTGAATAAGGAATAAGTTTCCCGCTTGATCTAATGTGAAGGTGATTTAAATCATCTCAAGGTAATTCATTGGTCCGGAAGGCTTTGGACCCAGGGAGAGTCGGACAGGGGGTCGTTTACTTCTTTCTATTTGGTATAAGATCTTATTTTCCAGGGCTATGGTACTAGAATCTAAGCCAGGTTGGCCATGTAGGTTTGGAGTCTCTTCTTGATCTCTTGCCAGGTGGTATCATTGCCGGAGGCCATCCCAGGTGGTCTTAAAGTTTTCTTTCATGACCCCTTGGATCCGTCGGGCGGTTTGGGGGTATTCCCCTTCATATGTATACTAGGACGGGGCATAGGTACTTTAGATTGTTGTACCTGGAATATAGGGAAAATTCCTCTCTAAAAAAATGGACCACTCACCGGCACCTAGAGTTTAGGCACTAATTACCAGGTATTTACCATTCATTTTTTGACAGAAAATTAAATCGGGATACTACCCGTTAACGGTCTACCGTATCTAGGCATACTCAAACTGATAACTGATAACTGATAACAACCAACGAATCGTATTTTGGACCTAGCCTAGACCAGTTCCATAAATAGACCTTTGTAACTTGCTATGCAATCGTATATGCTACTCCTGGTAAAACGTATCCATCGATAGGAAGGCCTGAGCATACCGGCGGCCCAAAATCCGAAGGGATCCGGAATCAAAATGATAATAATCGTGTTTGGTGAGATCTTGGGTTTTTACCACACCAATGTATTTACCTTGCGCTGAAACACTCCACATGGTTGCATTGATTGTATCCCTGTTCTGCTGATCTCCCTGGTCATGAGGGTTTGTGCCTAACTCTCCAAGGATAACCGGTAGGGAACTGTTTTCAGCATAGCTCCTGAACACGCTTATGAGCTCTTCCAAATTCTCTTGGTAGGTAAGCGTCTTTCCCAACTTAGCATCTTTTTCACCCTGGTGCCAAAGCACACCCTTAACCACACCGTACTGTTGAGCAAAGTTTACACTTTTCTCAAAGTTACCCAGTAATCGAACACCCCTATGAAGTGAATCCCCTAGCCACTGGCCAATGGAACTACCTCCTACCGCACATGGCAATAATGCGATATGAATGGAATCCCCGACATGCCTTAGCAACTCTTGTGCAAAGGCTAGGCCACAATCCAGGCCTTGAAGGCGGGGCTCATAGTAGTGTAGCGGTTCTTTAGCTTTTACCCAATTCCCATCCTGTGTGACGGTGAGGATCCTACTATGCGGTATTGTATCTTCCGGCTCTACTTTGCCCCTTCCTGCCATATTGGACTGACCCGCCAACAAAAATATCCAAAGGTTTTCCGGGTGAGGCAGAACCTCGACAAACTCGGCCTGCTTCGGGACGATCTTGCCAGGTGTAGCTTGCGACCGGCCATTTGAATCACGGGGCAACGGAGAAGTGACGCAGGAGACAAAACATGCTATGCTCAAACAGGCAGCAACTAGGGAATATCGGATCGATTTCATTACTTATCCTTAAGATAAAAAGCAGCTAAATGACACCCCACACCACAAAAAAAGATCTAATATGACCTTATACCATCATACCCAACCACAATCTATCAAGGAAATGGCTGCTTTGACCGGTAGATCAACGCCGGTGAACCAGGTTCACAGCATACATGGTAATTGTTTTCATCAAAAACTCCCGAAGATGCCGCCAAGTACAAATAATTGTCTTTATCCTTATAAAGATTGATCACCCTGAGCTTACGGTCAGGAAGGGGAATATTGCTCGTATGGCCTTCGGAATCCTTTCGCACATCAGAAGGATTAACATAAAAGGCTGAAGAACCCTCATGTAGGGGGGTCACGTTTTCAATCACTTCGTAGGTTACTCCTTCATGAGGTCCCACTGTTTTTAACGGCATCGACAAATTTTTAAATGATCCGTTCTTATCTCTTTCCCAAGTTTTACCATAGTCAGTGGTGTAAAGCTGGCTAAGTGAGGCTATTGAGCCATTAGAGGTTATTAACGAGAAAACCGTATCGTTCCGTTCCAAAAGACCGTGTACGGGGCCGTGGAAATTATAAGACTCTTCCCATGTCAAGCCCCTATCATCAGAAAAATAGGCTTTGGTCCAAGTAGTTACTAGCAATCGCTTATTGATATCACCGGCTATAGCGTAAGCTTGGCGCCCCCCTGGCACTTCGAGTTGTATCCAATTTGGATCTTCTTCCTGCTGGGGATCGATACTGTCAGTACTGCTATCACAGGCAAGGCATGCAACACAGAGTAGGATAAGAAAATGTTGGTTCGTCATGAGCTAATTTTTATTTCAAGGGTACAGGTAACCTCTATGTAAAGTTACTAACAGGAAAAGGAATACAAAAACCATCCCAATTTTGTACCAGCTTGTTCGAAACCCATTCATAAGCGTTAATACCATTGATGGTGCATTTTTTGGCAAGAACATCACTACCACTAGTGATCGCATTTCCCTACTAATCGCTATTGACAAGCTGATCACTACCCCCGACATTTGTATTGTTTAGAATTGATCTAAATAACTGGTGGAAAAAGTCCTTGTTGATCCCGGAAGGCATAGAAATTAATAAGAGTCGATCATGTTCCGGGATCAGCTAAGGCACCATAAGTCCGGGTTAGAAAAGATCATTTATTCACATTTAATTTATTAGGATCTACTGTATGAATTGCAAACCCCGGATCATTTTAGAGGGAGAGATGTTTAACATTTCCGAGTGCACATGTTGCCAGCGCATAGGCTTATATTATAACAACCTATTGGTAGGCTTTAACCCTCAAGATTTCTTGGCCTTCACCCGCTCATTTTGCCGTATCGACTTTGCGGCGTGTTCCGTAAGATTTCCGAGCGGAAAAGAACATATAGTGGTGAATACTTGTCATCGTGATATCCAGTTTAACTTCACCCGGGAAGAATTTGAAGAGCTTAAAGATATACTTCAACAGGCGATGGTGTTACTAGAAGCTCGCCAGGTCTTAAAACAAAATACAATTTAACTTGGATCAAGGGACGCTGTTACTCCTCACAATTGTTTAACTTTATCGATATAAGAAACCCACCGCGCTTATTATGGAAGGATTAAGTCAACTCGTCACCTCCAGGTTTAGTTTTGGGCCTGGTCATGATACAAAAAGCGACCTAGCAAGTCTCCCCGTACCGCTGGAATTCTACTATGAACTAGTGGATGTTTTTAATAATCCCTCACTTTTTGAGGCGGCCCACTTCCAAAAATACCCCATCGACGTAATCCTCCAGTACTTGAAATGTACACACCAGTTTTATCTTGAGCGTCGATTGGGAGAGATTGAGCTATCCATCGAAAACTTGGTAAGGAACAACGAACAGGGGGAACACTGGTTTGAATTTCTGCATCGTTTCTTTGAAACTTACAAAACAGAACTGACCGAACATATCCTGGACGAGGAAGAAAATCTTTTCCCTTATATCGATGCTTTGTTACTGGCCGAACAAAAAAAAGAGGTGCACTTCCAGTTTTCGCAAAAGATCAAGCTTATCAATTTCCTGTTGCGTCATGATCATCAAATAGAAGATGACCTCAGGAAAGTGGTACGGATTTTGGGCGAAAAGTCGGGGCAATTCGAAGATTCGTTCTCTTTCCGCATGCTTATAATCCAATTAAAAAATTTCGAATTGGACCTGGCGATACATGCTCGAATGGAAGAAGAGGTACTTATGCCTAAAGCTTTAGAGTTGGAAAAAGAGATCTTAAATAACGCCAAGATACCCTTGAAAGGGGGCGATGTTTAAAGCCTTTGGCCTGCAAGTAAGCCCGCCCTTTTTTAGAGAATTGTGTTAATTCTCTTACTTTTGGATGAATTAGTTCTTTTCTTGATTTCTTGATCAAAATCGATCAAGGTTGTTGGTATGCAATATTAGGTGCCAGCATTAAAAGGGAATCGTGTGTAAATCACGAGCTGACGCGCAACTGTAATCTCGATCTTACCCTGTAGTATCCAGGGATAAGATAGTATGCTTCTGTTCCATTTTGCCATTGTGCCGGGGTTTTATTATACCGGTATGAGAAGGTGAGCAGCAGTCGGGAAAGCCAGGAGACCTGCCTCGTTCGACCTGTTTGAAACAGGATTTGACAATGTTTTCGCGATTAAAAACACAGGTCAAAGAAGACTGCATGGCTTTACTTACCGCCTCTTACCCTACTCGTGGCTAAAGTGACCTCACTTCCTGGACCTTCCTTTTACAAAGCATTGTGAAGTTGAGCAAAGAGCTTTTAACTAATTATTTAATTACTTAAAAGCTTGAAAAATGAAAACACACAACCTCGGCTACCCTAGGATAGGTAGTGAACGTGAGCTAAAAAAAGCCTGTGAGCGATATTGGCAAGACCAACTCTCCCTGGAAGAACTATTAGCAACAGGAAAAAGGATCCGGCATAGCAACTGGAAACTCCAGCATGATGCCGGCATAGATCTCATTCCGTCCAACGATTTCTCTTATTATGACCAGGTGCTGGATATGACGATGGCCGTTGGCGCTATTCCCACACGCTATTCGGAATTAAGTAGCACTACCACGGAATCAAAGTACAAACTGTATTTTGCCATGGCCAGGGGATACCAACAGGACGGACTGGATATCACGGCCATGGAAATGACGAAGTGGTTTGATACCAATTACCACTACATTGTCCCGGAATTTACTAAAGGGCAGGCTTTCAAACTTTCCTCCACTAAGATCGTGGATGAGTATAAAGAAGCAAAAGGACATGGTTTTCAAACCATGCCTGTGATCATAGGTCCGTTATCTTACTTATTGCTAGGCAAAGAAAAAGAGGCAGGCTTTAATAAGCTGGACCTCTTGGAGAACCTGCTACCGGTGTATTTCGACTTGTTGAACGAACTGGTAGAAGCAGGAGCAGAATGGATACAATTCGATGAACCTTTTTTGACATTGGATCTAAGCGCCAAAGCCCGGGAGCTATATCCCAATGTCTATGTGGAGATCACCAAAAAATTTCCCTCACTGCGTGTCATGCTTGCTACTTATTTCAACGGATTTGAAGATAATCTTGATAGTATACCGGCTATGCCTGTGCATGCCCTACACCTTGACCTCGTACGCGATCCCGGGCAGTTAGAGGGTGTATTGGAGAGGATCCCGGGCAAAGTCATGCTGTCCTTGGGAGTGATCGACGGCCGGAATACCTGGAAAAATGATTTTCATAATTCGCTTCAACTCATTCGGAAAGCTACGGATCTCCTTGGAGAGGAGCGTATTTTGGTAGCACCGTCCTGCTCGTTATTGCATGTACCGTGTGACTTAGACCTAGAAACAAACGAAGACGTGCTCACCCCGGCCATCAAAAGCTGGCTGGCTTTCGCTAAGCAAAAACTACTGGAGGTGGTAAATCTCAAAGAGCTTACCGTTAGCGCTAGTCAACTGCCCGCTTCAGAGCACTACGAAAAGAACAAAAAGGCAATCCATTTACGTAAAGTATCTCCCTTGGTTCACAATCCCGCGGTCAAAGAAAGGATAAACAACATCGTGGAAAATGATACTCAACGAGTTCATAACTTCGATCAACGCAGGGAGGCACAGCATGAGCATCTTCAGTTGCCCTTGTTTCCGACCACTACCATTGGGTCCTTCCCTCAAACCCGCGAAATACGACAATTGCGCTCAAAACTTAAAAAAGGTGATCTTACCGCAATACAGTATGAGATTGAGATAAAAAAAGCAATTGAGCAAGTGATCCGCTTACAGGAAGAGATTGACCTGGATGTGTTGGTGCATGGCGAATTTGAGCGCAACGACATGGTGGAGTACTTTGGGGAAAAGCTTGAGGGGTTTGCCTTCACTAGTAATGGATGGGTACAAAGCTATGGTTCAAGGTGTGTAAAGCCTCCCATTATCTATGGAGATGTTGCACGCGCAGAACCTATGACGGTTAAATGGTCTTCTTTTGCCCAATCTTTGACGAAAAGGGCCGTAAAAGGTATGCTTACCGGGCCAGTAACCATTCTACAATGGTCTTTCGTTCGGGATGATCAACCCAGGTCAAAAACGTGTATGCAGATCGCGTTGGCGATCCGGGATGAAGTAATTGATCTTGAAAAAGCCGGGATAAAAATCATCCAAGTAGACGAACCGGCCATCCGGGAAGGGCTGCCCTTGAGAACGGCCAATTGGAAAGCGTACCTGGATTGGGCGGTAGCGTCTTTTAGACTGGCAACAAGCGGGGTAAAAGACCAAACACAGATCCATACCCATATGTGCTATTCAGAGTTTAATGATATCATGGACGGCATTACCCAAATGGATGCAGATGTGATTACGATTGAATGCTCACGCTCACAAATGGAGCTGCTAGAGGCTTTTGCAGATTTTAATTATCCTAATGAAATAGGCCCAGGCGTTTATGATATTCATTCGCCGCGGGTACCCTTTTCATCAGAAATTGTGGCGCTTTTAACCCAAGTAAGCAAGGTAATTCCTTCCAAACAGCTTTGGGTAAACCCTGATTGCGGTCTAAAGACGCGGCATTGGGACGAGACCCGGCAAGCACTGCTACAGATGGTAGATGCCGCCAAGCAAATGAGGGGTGCCTTTGACTTGTCTTCGGGAAAGCAGTTAGTATGAATTAAGTCGTAATGACCTTTGATGACAGCGTCATGGATAAAAACTCGGTGAAAAATGAACTGAAGCAATGCCCGCGTTGCTTGGACACTTTTGAATGCAAAGCAGGGAACATCACGCTTTGTGACTGTATGAAAGTGGAACTTACCGCAAAAGAAAGGGCATATATCAGCAAACAGTTTGAAGACTGTATTTGTGTACGATGCTTGGCTGAAATGAAAAACGAGTATTACAAAAAACACCTTACTACTCAAATAAATCAGCTTTTAAGAAGGTGAGGCCACTAAACTAACATTTTAAAATTATGAAAACTGAAGCACCGTTGTTGTGCTGGGATATATTTTCCACGCGCATCCATGACATAGCTCGTAAGCACAGCAGGATCCATGACCTTGCTGTGCTTCGGGATTATCAAGAGCAATTCGGCTGGAACATCTCCTTAGAGACCCTCCTTAATCCGCGATACGATGCGCTGGTACTAACCGATACAGACCAAGTGATCTTATGGGTAAACCAGGGATTTCAAGACATGACAGGCTACTCCAAGGCTGATGCTTTGGGAAGAAAGCCTTCATTTTTGCAAGGGAAAAATACATCCTCCCGCACAAAAAACAGCTTTTCGCAAAAGCTGGCGAACAACACATCTTTCACTGAAATAGTACTTAATTATCGTAAAGACAATGAAGAATACCTCTGCGAAATAACGGTGCTACCCATCCAAAATCATGACAACGATACCACGCACCTGCTGGCATTAGAAAAAGAGATCCTATGACAGGAGAGGAACGTATAAAACAGTCCGAAACACGCCTGTTCAAGGCGGTTTTTCCTGCTACTACTAACCATTACGACACCTTATTCGGGGGTATGGCCATGCACCTCATGGACGAAGTGGCGTTCATTACGGCCACCCGTTTTTGCCGGCAAAGAGTGGTTACCGTGAGTAGTGATAAAATCGATTTTAAACGCCCCATACCCGCAGGTACTATCATAGAGCTTCATGGCAAAGTGATCCGGGTAGGTTCCACCAGCCTGGAGGTAAAAGTGGATATCTATATCGAGCAAATGTACTCGGAGCAGCGGGAAAAGGCGATTAGCGGGAAATTTACACTGGTAGCCATCAATAAAGATCGTAAGCCGGTGCCCGTACAACACACCTAGCAACAACTTTTAGCACAGGCCAAAGCCCAGGAATCAAGCGAGGGAAGTCCACATCTTGACCCGGCCTGCCATCACTATAATTAGTGATCTTACATTCCCTATTTCTAGCGATTGATTAATCTGTTTTAGTCTTCGATCTTTGTATTGTTTGGAATTAGTCTAAATAAATGATAAAGAGTACTCTTACCATAGTTACAGCGTTATTCGTTACTCTTACCTACAGTCAAGTACAGGTCAGGTTGGTGGATGAGCACACTCAAAAACCCATTGAAGGGGTGCAGGTGCTTTTCAAAAGCCTGGTCAATGATCAAAATGAAGTGAAGATCAGCGATAGGAATGGGTTGACCTCATCGGGATTGTCCCTGCCTCTGCTTTTACAACTATCACATGTTAGCTACACCTCCCGGCAAGACACTTTATATTCTGCTAATCAGCAGATCTCTCTCCAGCCAGCAACTCTCTCCCTGCAAGAAGTCATTGTAACAGGCCAGTACACTCCACAATCGGCTAGAAATGCCGTGAATAAAATAAAAAGCATCGGTAGCGAACGGATAGAGGCCCAAGGCGCAGCCACGTTACAAGATGTCTTGGCGAACGAACTTAACATCCAGTTTTCTCGAGACAACGCACTAGGCACCTCGGGACTCAGCCTGCAAGGCCTCTCCGGGCAGAACGTAAAGGTTTTGATCGATGGAGTACCCATGGTAGGGAGAAGTGGCTTAGCCAATGAAATTGACATCAACCAAATCAATGTGAACAGCATCGATCGTGTCGAGATCGTGGAAGGCCCAATGGCAGTAAATTTTGGCGCCGATGCACTGGCCGGGGTCATCAATATCATTACCAAAAAAGAGGGCATGAACAAATGGCAGATGGACCTGGCCCTACATGAAGAGTCCGTGGGGGATGAGTACTCTTTTTTCGATGAGGGGATCCATTCGCCTTCTTTGACCTTTGGCTTCAAGCCGTCAGATGAGTGGTATGTACAGGGGGAAACCCGTATTAATCATTTTGGAGGATGGGTAGGCAACGGTACCGATCGTGACCGGCAATGGTACCCCAAGACCCAATATTTCGCAGGGGGACTTGCCCGGTTCACTAAGGACAATGTTGACATCTATTACCGTTTGGACTATCTCGACGAAGTGATCGAAAACCTAGGGGGCATTACAAACCAAGATAACCCCAACGAGGAGCCGTTCTCTACCAACCAAGATTACGTATCACAACGCTGGATGCACCAGGTACAGGCCAACATCCAGTTGGGAGACTGGCAGCTAAATCCAGTAGTATCTTACACTGATTACAACCGTGTAACGCAAGAATACACTACGTTTTTAACCTCTGGTTTTGAAACCAACCCGGTAGACGTTCAGGATACTTATTTCGATACCTGGTTCACCCGGAATACCATCAGCAAAACGGCCGGATCATGGGGCAGTTTCCAGCTGGGCGTGGAAGGTACTTTCGATAGGGCGGGTGGCACACGGCTCAGTGCGGGTGAGAAAACCGGGACAGACATTGCATTTTTCGGTTCAGCCGAGTTTAAAATCAATCAAAAACTAGCGCTGAGGCCGGGGATACGCTATGGATATAACAGCATTTTCAGTGCGGAACCTGCTCCTTCTCTCAACCTTAAGTACGACTTCACTTCCAACACACAACTTCGTGTAGGCTATGGCAGGGGATTCAGGGCACCTTCTTTAAGGGAATTGTACCATGAGTTTATCGACTCAAATCATAACATCGTAGGCAATGCTGACCTTGTACCCGAGTATTCTCATAATGTTAATGCCGATCTTACCCATAATTTCCCGCTGTTAAATCTTACTACCTCCGTTTCGGGCTTTTATAACTATAAAGAAAACCAGATCGTATTCTTACCTCCCCCACCGGAAAGGGCCAACGAACCTACTTCTTACACCAATCTTACAACATTTAAAACCACGGGAGGCAGGATCACCGGTACTTGGAAAAAGAAAGACCTGCAAGTATCTCCCGGTGTAGCTTACACGGGGGTCTATCAAAGACTGAGTGAATCGGAAGAGGGGGTTTCCAATTTCGTCTTTGGGTGGGAAGCCAACACCAATATCACTTACACTTGGCGAGCGCCTAAGATCACCGTATCTACTTTTTACAAATTCAACGGGCCCTTCCGGGAGTACCGCTTGCAAGATGGCGAGCCAGAACTCCAGCAGCTGGATGCTTTTCACCTGCTGGATGTTACATTGTCTAAAAAGATCGGGTCAACTCTCCAGCTATCGCTGGGCTCACGGAATATGCTGAACGTAGGCGCCGTAGATAATTCATTTTCCACCGGGGGCGCTCATAATGGCAATACGGGCCAAACTTCCGTAGGTACGGGACGCAGCTACTTTGCCAGGCTGAATATTAAACTACAATCCAACAATTAACAACAACTATGAAAACTAGATTCGTATACATCTTTTTGATGCTGAGCTTCATATTCGCTTTTTCTTCCTGCGATGATGATGACGATGTGCAGCCCTTTTCTGTGAACTTCAGCGCAAGCGAAGCTGGAGTTTCGGGAACAGCGCTACAAACCGAGGTGACCATCACCTTCTCACGACCAAGCGACGTAGACGGGACCTTGAACTTAACCGTCAACACGGCAGGACTCACTTATGGAGAAGACCAAGATTTTTTCACTACACCTGCTATGACCGCCAACCAACTTTCCCTGCCTTTCTCCAGTGGCGACCAGTCCGTTACCTTCCTGGTACACGCCGGTACGGCATTAAATAGGGACGAAGATCAAAATATTACCTTTTCGTTAAACCAAATAACCGGCGGGGGATTCACCCTAGGTAACAATGACGAGATCACTGTGCTCTTCTCCGATGATTTCACAGCGCCAAGTGGTACAGCGCAGCTGGATGCTGGGGGCGAAAATTTCACGCAGGTGGCATTTTTTGATCTCAGCAGGGCTAAACAAACGAACGTGGCCACTCACAGCTGGGACCTTGGATTCTACAACGAAAATGGGGAATTTCGAGTGGTATTGAATAGTGCCGCTTTCACTATGGCGCAGTCCATCGATAAAACAGACCTTACCATGGTAACTCCTGCCGATACAACCGGCTTTGGTGCATCTATGGTCGTAGGATTTGCTTCTTCCCCCAATGCGATCCCCTGGGTCGATAGCCCGGACGGCGACCTGTCTAAAACAGCATTTGGCGATATCTCCGCTACAGACGGTAACAATCGTGTGTTTATTATTAAAAGAGACGGAAACAGGAATTGGAAAAAAGTGAGAGTGCTCCAAAATGGTGACGGCTATACCCTCCAGTACGCAGACATTGCATCCACTACATTTCAAACAGCTGTCATAACGAAGGACGCCAATTTCAATTTTTCGTTCTTTGATTTAGATAACAGCACAGTACTAGTAGAACCCGCCAAAGAGGAGTGGGATCTTCAATACGGCACCTTTACAGAGCATGCCAGTTTTGGTCAGCCTGCTATTCCTTACGGGTTTAAAGACTACATCATCATTAACCGCAGCAATGTGGAAGTGGCAATGGTCATGACTAGTGAAATTGAATATAGTGCTTTCTCCACATCTGACGTCAGTTCTTTAACATTTAGATCAGAAATTAACACCATCGGCTCAAGTTGGAGGCAAGGCGGAGGACCCAATTCTGCACCGTCGCTCTTTGATGATCGCTACTACGTGGTGAGAGACACCCAGGGCAACATTTATAAGGTCCGTTTCACTAGCCTGGAAGACCCGGTAAAAGGAAGAGGATTCCCAGAATTCATATTTGAGTTAGTACAATAGCCTAAAACCAATGAAAATCATAAGAATAGGACTTATTGTTATCCAATTAGGGCTAGGTGGGCTGTTCATTTACGGGGGCATACAAAAGTTTATCCCAAAGCCACCTCGTCCACAATCTGAAGCCGGTCAAGAACTACCAGCGCATGTGGTGAAGATCAAAGCTTTTATAGGAGGGATGAAGCAAACAGGTTATTTCTGGCCTATGCTCGGTGCCGTAGAGGTTCTTTGCGGCGTTTTGCTGGTAAGCCAGTACCTGGCCCTGCTTGGCGCCGTCATGCTCGTGCCCGTCACCCTCAACATATTCTTGTTCCATCTTTTTTTGGAACCCCATGAACCGGGTGAACTCGCCATGACCGGCCTTTACCTGCTGGGGAACTTGCTGATCATCGCCTACCATTATCCAAAATTAAAAACCACTTTTCTCAACTTTAAAACGATCGACTCATGAAAAAACTATTCATCCTAACCTTGTGCCTAGCCACGGGAGTGCTGCAGGCACAGAAGAAAAAGAAACAGGACATCGAAGCTATAAAATCGATGTGCGGCTGCTACGAGGTATCTTTCAACTTTGCCGAAACGTTTGCCACGGCCAAAGATTACGAATTCCATGATAACTATCGGTCCGGCGCGCTTGAGTATGTCCTTCCCGTAGAGGAGACAAAAGACAAGATCGTGCTACAGCACCTTTTGATCATTGGTGATAGTATGATCATCAAGCATTGGAGACAAGACTGGCTGTACGAAAACACCGACCTGTACGTATTCCACAAGGACAATACCTGGAAATACAAAACCTTACCGAAAGAGCAAGTAAAAGGACAATGGACCCAAAAAGTTTTCCAAGTAGATGACGGACCACGCTACGAAGGTTCTTCCTCCTGGGTACATGTGGATGGGCGAAATTATTGGGAAAACACAGCAGATGCGCCCCTTCCACGCCGTGAATTCAGCAAACGCAGCGATTACAATGTAATGGTAAGAAGAAATAGACAGGAGATCACCGGCAGCGGCTGGGTGCATGAGCAAGATAATGGCAAAGTGGTACGTGAAAATGGCTCGGATAAGCTATTGGCCCGTGAGAAAGGGTGGAATACATACGAAAAAGTGGATGAATCCAAATGCCAGCTGGCCAAAACCTGGTGGCAAGAGAAAAAAGCGTACTGGGCGGATGTAAGATACACTTGGGACGAGCTATTTGCTGCCAAAAAGGCGTTTTCCTTGGAAAAGAAAGTAGATGATAAGGTGTTATTCATGAAAATATTTGCCCTCCAAGATGAGATGCTAAAGGGAACCTATAACAGCACACTGGCAAAACAAAAGATCGCAGAGACAATACAAGGATACTTGAAATCTGACCCTACGTTAGCATCAAAATAAGGGTATACCGTAGTAAGTCGCCCTTATCCACTAAAAGCTCCCGGATTTTTCAACCCCGGGAGCTTTTTTATTGATGACAACAGGCCGTGGCCAGCCGTGACAAAATGCCCCAAGAAAAAAGGTTATTCCAGCTCGAAAACATACCCCCCTTTTAGGCGTGATGCTCTCCCCTCGTACACATTTTCAGAGATAGTGAAGGCCAATGTCAAAGCATTTCCATCTTGGACGGTCACCTCCACGGACACATCATCATCCCGAGTGAACGTATCCAAGGACCCATCATTCAAGGTTAACGTTCCACTGTCAGCCCAAGCCAGGCCACCATTCTCCGTTTCGTATTTATCATCACCGGTAAAAGTGAAAGTAAACCCTGCAAACTCCGAAGTCACATCATCGTTATCACGAGTTACCTTTTCAAGGGTCCACTCTTTCGAGCTGAGCTCCGACAGCAATACCTCTGTAGCAGAGGGACCGTCATCGTCATCATTCCCGCATCCAACTAAAGTAAACGTGGTCATAAGCACGCAGGCACTTATGGCATAAGTAATAAAAGTTAACTGTTTCATATTTTATTGTTTAATGATCTTGATTTTGATGAATACCTGGTGAATTGATCACTAGTGGTTTTACAATGCCTGTATTTCCTCGTCCCAGCCGCAGGTTTTCATAATAGCCTGCTGGCTGCCTGCCAGGAATGGAAAGGACATCATGGATAAGCGGGTTCATGTCCCGCAACTAACTTCCCAGTAAGGGAATAAACAGGTAATCCCAACCAGGAAAAATGCTTCATATGGATCTGTTTATTAGCAATAGATCAAAAAATAAAATTCGAACACAGCAGGATAAAAAATGCATGCACCCTGGATCTTACAGGTGAGTTCGAATGATTCCAAATGCAAATTAGCCAGGGCGAGATAAGGTTATCAATGACCAAGGTTGGTCATTTTTACCTCTTGAAACAGGCTTTCGGCAGACATAACGCCCTGCACGCTTGGTTTTCGCTGGAGTTGACCGTTAGCTCAAAGGATTTGTAACGCCTGTGTGGAGAATGGTTTCCAGTCAAGCCGGATGACCTGTAATTTTAATATTTACAAAAGTGATGAAAATGATTTAATTTTATTTACATTTATGAGGATAATAAAATACACCCTATGAAAGGAAGTCACATTGGAGAATTTGAAGAGCTGGTTCTTTTGACCATAGCATCCATGGGGAATGAGGCCTATGCCGTGGCCCTGAAAGAAGAACTGGAGAATGTGTCCACGAGGAAATTTAATATTAGCGCGGTACATTCGGCTTTGTACAGGTTGGAAAAAAAGGGCTTTCTCTCCTCTTTTTTTGGTGGGGCTTCAAAAAAACGCGGGGGGAAACAAAAACGGTATTTCCAAGTCACCCATGCCGGCTTTGCTGCTCTACAGGCCTCCAAAGACTTGAAGGAACAGTTATGGCGTAGCATTCCGCAACTTTCATTTTCGAGAACCTTGTCATGAGCCAGGAACCACTTACACTACTAAAGATCGGGAGGTTCATCCTGCGACTGATCTATGGAAAACTGACCGATGAGATTGCCGGCGACTTGGAAGAGCTGTACTATACAAGGGCAGAGGCCAAAGGAAAGCCAAAAGCTATCCTGTACTATCTAAAAGATGTGCTCCTATCCTTTCGGAATCTTGATTTAGGATTTCCACCACTTCTCCCCAATACTATGGGGATGTTCAAAAGTTACTTTCAAGGCACTTTCAGGTCCATGAGGAAACATCGGTCCCATGCCCTTCTAAACCTGGTGGGTTTAGTGCTAGGCCTGGTCGCCTTCCTGCTGATCGACCAATACTTGGCCTTTGAAAAAAGTTTTGACAGGTTTCATACCCACCATGAAAATCTCTATCGAATTACCTACAAGCTTTATCACAAAAACGAATTGTTAAACCATAGTGCTGCCATACCACCTATCGTGGCACCTTTCATGAAATCATCCCTACCCGGGGTACGGCAATTTGCCAGGGCGTATCCCTACCCGGGGCTGGTGATCTCCTACGGTAAGAACAGGGGTCGGGAAGACCGTGTATTCATGGTAGATCCTGCTTTCTTGCAGATCTTCACCTTCCCCATGGTAGAAGGTGATCTTGCCACGGCCCTCTTAGAGCGTGGGGCTGTGATCATATCAGAAAGCACAAAGAAAAAATATTTTGGCAGCGAGCAAGCGTTGGGTCAAACCATAGCAGTAGACGGTGTCGCAGATTACAAAGTCACGGGGGTATTTCAAGATATCCCGGTCAATTCTCATCTCCAGTTTGATTTCCTTTTTTCCTATGAAACCATCAAATGGTGGTCAGAAGGGGAAACAGAAACTAACGGGTATTCAGATGATTTTTACAGTTACCTACTATTAGAGGATCATGTAGAGCCGTCGCGGTTTATGGAAAAGTTTAAAAAGGCCTATGACCGGGAATGGGGAGAGTTTAACCGCCAACGCGAAGCCAAACGGGAATTTGAACTTCAACCCATCACTAGCATCCATCTTCATTCTCACCTGGTAAAAGAACCCGACCCTAGGGGCCAGGGCGACCCATTGGTCATTTTGTTCCTGGGCATAATTGCTTATGCCATTTTATTCATTGCCTGGAGCAATTACGTTAACCTTTCAACCGCCAGGGCCTTAGACCGGGCTAAGGAGGTAGGGGTCAGGAAAGTTTTAGGCGCCCAGCGAGCCCAGCTTATTCAACAGTTCCTGGTGGAGTCGGGGGTTATGAACCTCTTAGCTTTAGCCATGGCCTTATGCATCGTAGTGCTTACCCTTCCCTATTTTAACTCATTTTTTAACCTCCAGCTTGACCCGGGTTTCCTTTCCGATGACCGTTCGTGGGGGCAGTTGTTCTTGCTTTTAGCCGTTGGCACACTTTTTCCAGGGCTTTACCCGGCCTTTGTACTCTCTGCTTATCGCCCGGTAACAGCCCTTTCCGGCAAGGGAAGACAAGGTCTTACCCATAGCTTTCTGCGAAAAGTGCTGGTTGTGTCTCAATTTGTAGCTTCTGTTTCGCTGGTGGCAGCTACCATGATCATCTTTTTGCAACTACGGTTTATGAAAGCCCAAGAATTGGGTTTCGACCATGAAGGTTTAATGGTCATCCGGGGCCCGGGAGTCACCGAAGACGACATCAACGTAAATTCATTTTTTTATCACAACAATCGTTATTTAAACGCCTTGGCTGGCTTCCCCGAGGTAGTGGAGGTATCTGCCGCTACCAACGTCCCCGGTGAAGAAATTATCGATAAATGTACGATCAAGATCTATCAAGATGACATGTCCTACCAGGGCATGCCTTTCCTGTACGTAGGATATAATTATTTTTCTACCCTAGGCATTGACTTTGTATCGGGCAGGACGTTTAGCAAAAGCTTTTTGAACGATACCGCCACGGTAATACTCAATGAAGCGGCTGTCAAAAAGTTGGGATTTCGCGAGGCACGAGATGCGATCGGTGAAGAAATAATCTTTGGGTCAGGGGTGGTCATGAAGATCATTGGAGTAGTTCAGAA
>JANQLQ010000257.1 GCA_028280565.1 Fulvivirga sp. | reverse complement strand
AGGATTTGTAATCCGGGCGTTGTCGTTAGTGCCCCATGATCCTGTAAAAGTGCGTCTTTGAAAATTAGCTTTGATCGTAGGACGTCAATTTTGGTAAGTTAAGCTATATTTTTAAGATGTTTCGGGTAATGCTATCTTCGCAATGCGCAGTTTAAGTGGGGTTTTGAGGTTCTAAGCCCGGTTTTCATTTTCTTTTGCACGCCCAAAAGAAAACGAAACAAAAGAAAAGGGCGCCAGGAACCAAGCCCATTTTCCGCGCAAAACGCACTGTCCAGCCCCTATAGGCCGCTTACCCACGGCCCTCAAATGTGCCGCGCTGTTCCTGGATGTCTCCCCTCCATACGCCAGTTGAATTTTAATGATGCTCTAAACTCCAACTAGTGCGCATTTAGCGCAGCGTAATGCGTACTTATCGACGCAATAGGATTTGTAATCCGGGCGTTGTCGTTAGTGCCCCATGATCCTGTAAAAGTGCGTCTTTGAAAATTAGCTTTGATCGTAGGACGTCAATTTTGGTAAGCTAAGCTATATTTTTAAGATGTTTCGGGTGGTGCGATCCTCTCAATGAGCAGTTTAAGCGGGGTTTTGAGGTTCTAAGCCCGGTTTTCATTTTCTTTTGCACGCCCAAAAGAAAAACGAAACAAAAGAAAAGGGCGCCAGGAACCAAGCCCATTTTCCCCGCGAAACGCGCTACCCAGCCCCTATAGGCCGCTTACCCACAGGCCTCAAATGTGCCGCGCTGTTCCTGGATGTCTCCCCTCCATAGGCCAGTTGAATTTTTAATGATGCTCTAAACTTCAACTAGTGCGCATTTAGCACAGCGTAATGCGTACTTATCGAGGCAATAGGATTTGTAATCCGGGCGTTGTCGTTTGTGCCTAATGATCCTATAAAATGCCAGTTGCCGATTGCTTACTGCCAACTGCCGACTTTAAGAACGGGACCGAAAAACAGTTTAACGGTTATTTAATACTTGGCTTAACACTACTAACTTAACTCAAAGGCTTTTCACAGAAGAAGATCACTTCATCCCTGGGTAAGGCATATCGTGTTACATCAGCTTCCGGCAGGGTATGGATAAAGTCATCTTCTGCCACTTTAAAACCTGCTTTCCTGATCCTGTCCGGGTAGTCGTACCCGTAGAGCCTTACATGATCGTCTTGTCCATATACTTTTTCTCTTTCTTGCGGATCGGTAATGGATCCGTCTTCAAAGGTAGTTTCGGGGATAGGGTTAAAGAAAGGTACTTGCATTATTGCCCAGCCTCCCGGTTTTAGCGTGCGATAGATCTCACGCATAGCTTTAATGTCGTCTTCTACGTGTTCCATTACGTGGTTGCACATGGCTACGTCAAACGTATTGTTAGCGAAAGGGATTTCGTGGACATCCATTTTTACCTTGGCAAGGGGTGATTCCAGGTCGGCGGTGATGTATCCGTCGCCATGCTGGTGGGCAAAAGGTTTCATGAAGCATTGCTCCGGTGCAATGTGGAGAAAATGTAACGGTTGCCGGAAGAAATTGGTCCTGCTTTTAAGATATAACCATAGTAGCCGGTGTCTTTCCAGTGAAAGCGAATCCGGGCATAATGCATTGGCCCGGGGATGGACCCTTCCGTAAGGCAAAAATTTTCGGTAACTTCTGCCTATGATCGGACAAGTGACCGTATCGCCCCTGAGAAAAAGCCCGGCGATCTTAAGTAAAGGACCATTCACACGCTGAAGATGCCTCCGGGGTACTTTTCTTAGTATTAAGCTGATCAGGTACTTCATTTTGTCACTATTCGTCGTTGTAAAGTTCACAAATAGGCATAGACAAAAAAAATTCCGGTAGGCTTAAAACTTTTTTGGCGCCGCATCCATCATAAGACCAAATAGAAAATGAATGTATGCCGAAACTATTCTTGACATTGCCATGAACCATTCTGACACCTTAATTGAAAAGGCTAAAAATGGTGATCGTGCGGCACAAGGCAAGCTGGTCAACCTGTGGTTTAAAAGGATATACAATTTTGCGCATAAGTATTTTGCCGACCATGACCTGGCCATGGAAATAGCACAGGAAACCTTTATAGTTCTACACAGGAAGATCTGCCAGCTGGAGTCAGTAGATAAGTTTAAGCCGTGGCTTTACCGGATCACGGCTAACCTATGCCATGCAGAGTCTCGTAAGATGCAAAGTGCGGACCGGCTTAGGATGAATGACGACCGGCAGGAACATGAAGAAGAAATAGCCAGTGCCCCATTTTATAACCCCGATAAACAATTTCAACGCGAAGAGCTACAACGTGTACTGCAAAAAGCTTTAAATGCCTTAAGCACAGAGCAAAGAGCAGTGGTGATCATGAAAGAATATGAAGGGTTAAAGTTTAGGGAGATCGCAGAGATATTGTCATGTAGTGAAAACACGGTAAAGTCCAGGCTTTATTACGGACTTAGCCACTTGAGACAGATTTTGTTAGCAAAAAACATTACCACAGAAATTTTAGAGCCATGAGTGATAGACCAAATGAAGCAATGCTTATTGATTACCTCTACGGTGAGCTTTCAACAGCGGAAAGTGCGCGGGTAGAGCAGTATCTAAGGGAACATCCCGAAGAAAAAGCAAAGCTGGCAGGACTTGCAGACACACGGACTTTATTGACAACCTACGCCGATAAGGAAGTGATCGTCCCCACCGTTTTGGAGAAAGATAAGAAAAGAGTAGGATCGTTACAGGTACCCTTGGTGAGATGGACGTTAGGAGTGGCAGCTTCCATTGGCTTGTTACTTCTTCTCGCCTACATCGTTGATTTGAAGATCGAGCTTTCCAGTAACGAACTGAGTATGCAGTTTGGTGAGCAACAAGAACAGCCACCCGGGACCGTAACAATGGAGCAGCTCCAGGCTACAATTTCAGGGGCGTTGGAGGCCAATTATGAAAAACAAGAACAACTCATGCATACATTCCGTGACGAGTGGGAATCAAAACAAGCGGAAGATGAAAAAAAATATAAGGACGGTCTCCAAAAATGGGCAGAAAACTACCTTAGGGATCAAAAAGTAGGTTTAGGGAAGTATATTGAAGGGCTTGAGCAAAACCAGCAGCAGGTGATCGATACCTATTTTGCCCATGCGGCAATCCAGCAGCAGGCCTATATGAAAGACTTACTTATGGACTTTGCCAGCTATATGGATGAGCAGCGAAAGCAGGACAAAGAGTTCTATTTGAACAGGTTGATAGACCTTAAAATATCATCCGACATTCGCCAGCAAGAAACGGAACAAGTACTGACTTCCATTATCAATACGGTGAATAATTTACCTAGTGAAACAACAACTCAAAATTTTTAGGATAATGAATATATATGTAATGTTTATCGTTTTACCTGCGCTCATTGCCGGGAGCTCTTACGGACAAGAGATAGACCAGGAAAGGATGGAGCGAGACTTAGAGGTGGCAAAAAACATACTTACCACCCTTACACGAGACAATAGATCCAATCATGTGATCCACTACGGGGTGTCCCGGTTTAGTGGGAGCTATGTAAAAGGCTATGGGGTGATCTTTGGTGATACGGGTGATGGCACAAGCTTTATTCTCGATAGGGGGAGCCCCAAGATCTTACTAGATAGGAATGGTGGACTAGCGAAAGAGCTAAGAGAGAATGAGGGTGTCGTTACCATAGACCTAAATGATAATGCGTCAAGGCTAGACAGCCTGGCACAGAATAATGACAAGCTATGGCTCGAAAAGATGGAAATATTCCTGTTAGACTATGCAGACCTGGTCGGCCAGCTTGCCCCGACGGATAAGATCATGATCAATAGGGGGTACCTTGGCACAGGTCTCGAGTGGGCCCGTACGATCTCAATATCTTCCGGAACGAACGAAGACAGGCCCGGCACTTCTATCGAGATCTCGAAAAAAGACCTTATTAGCTTCAAAGAAGGAAAGATCAGCCGTGCTGAAGCTGCGAAAAGGATCAAGACCAGGAGCAACTCGGCTACAGGGCCGGCAGAACAAGACATAAAGTTATTGGCAAGTATCTTTGAACGCCTTTATAAGTCGGACCTCTCTGATACCTATCTCATAGCCGGCCAGGTATACCATCACCGGGTACGAGAATTCGGGGTGATCTATACCATGCGCGTCTATGCCACTACGGGAGATGATATTGAATTCTACAGGCGCAGATCCCGGGATAGAAGGGGCGGAGAATCGCCGGTAGATAACACAAAGTACGAGCAATTATACCCAAGCTTCATGGCCACTCTTAAAGAAAACATAGTTCGGTATGGGAGAACCTTGAACTCGCTAAATGAAGAAGAAATACTATTATTCAAAGTTCGTATATCCAGGTGTGAGACCTGTGAGATCCCCCAAGCTCTTGAGCTGTCCATTAAGGCGGCTGACCTTAAGGCCCACAACGCCGGTAAACTCTCGGAGGCGGCGGCCGTTGCTAAAATAGCTGTGAAAGAAATTAGTAAGCGGTAGAATTTCATTTGGTCGGGTGAAACTTCTAGTGCCTTACAGCAGTAAGACCTATAAGAGGCTTACAATTTAATAAGGGAATAATCGTTACAATGACAACATATTCCAAGGAATACAAGACTCAAACCTAACGGTTATTCTCCTTGTTATTTTATATATGGGCATTTAAATTGATGTATGGAGGGCATCGTTTTCTGCTTGTCAGCTAGATTTGAATGTAAGAAAGGTCAAGAAAATGAAGAACAAAATAGTAATCGGCTCAAGTATTACTTTGGTCTTGGTCCTGGTGGTGTGGTTTTTTACAAGAGGTGGGCAAGCGGAATCAGGAGAAGTCCTAGTGTCAGCTAAAAAAGGTGTATTTACGGTAGAGATCACTACCACTGGTGAATTAGAGGCTAAGAACTCGGTGAAGATACTCGGTCCTACGGGACTGCGCGCTGCCCAGATCTGGCAGGTGAAGATCGATGACATCGTAGAGGAAGGTACAATGGTAAAAGAAGGGGATTACATCGCACGCCTGGATGAATCTGAGCTTTCTGAAAAAATACAGAACAGGCAAAATGAATTACAACAAAGCCTATCGAAGTATACCCAGACCAAGCTGGATACCGCACTTGACCTGAGGGCCGCTCGTGATGAGCTGGTCAACCTGAAGTATGGCGTGGAGGAAAAAGAGATCGTCCTTTCACAATCTCAATACGAGCCCCCAGCTACCATAAAGCAAGCCGAGATCAACCTAGCCAAGGCGGAACGCGAGTATGAGCAAGCACAAGAAAACTACAAACTCAAGTCACAAAAGGCAGTGGCTCAAATGCAGGAAGCTGCGGCGGAGCTATCGGAAGACCAAGGGAAATTTAATTTCCTGGCGAACATACGTAAAAAGTTTACCATCATAGCGCCAGAGCCGGGTATGGTAGTTTATGACCGTGAATGGAACGGTACTAAAAAAGGAGTGGGCACAACCATAGGGGCCTGGGACCCGGTAGTCGCTACCCTTCCTGACCTAAGCCGTATGATCTCAAAAACGTATGTGAATGAAGTAGACATACGTGCTATCAAAGTAGGGCAAGATGTAAATATAGGATTAGATGCTTTTCCCGATAAGAAATTGACGGGTAGGGTGTCCAACGTGGCCAATATTGGCGAGCAAAAACCAAACTCTGATTCGAAGGTATTCCAAGTGAGTATCTTAATTAACGAGTCTGACACCACCCTAAGGCCTGCCATGACCACTTCTAACAATATTATAGCGGAAACCATACCCGATGTAGTGTTTGTACCCCTCGAATGCCTTCATAGCCAAGGCGACTCGATCACTTATGTGGTAAAAAGAAATGGGCTAGGATATTTGAAACAGCACGTAGTCGTAGGGCGCATGAATGCCAACGAAGCGATCATTGAGGAAGGGGTAGAAGAAGGCGAGCAGTTGTATTTATCCGTACCCGTTGGAATAGAAGAATCGCCCATCTCCTATTTAGAGGGCCACGAAAATAACATTGCTAAAACAGATTAACGCATAAACCCACTTCCCGGTACGTTTAAACTCCCCCACCATTCTTAATTTATGATCAAGCCTCTTCTTTCTAACTTTTATATTGCATTTGAAGCTGTACTTGCCAATAAGGTTCGATCCATGCTCACCGCATTGGGTATTATATTTGGAGTAGCTGCCGTAATTGCCATGCTCGCCATCGGGAATGGTGCCCAGCAGGAAATATTGGACCAGATCAAGCTCGTAGGGGTGAATAACATCGTGATCACCCCTATCGTAGAGCAAGTGGAGGAGGAAGTAGAAGCAGTGCCCGCGGGCAGCGCTTCCGAGATGAACTTCTCCCCGGGACTCACGATGCAAGACGCCAAAAGCATCCAGGCGATCATCCCGGGAATTAAAAAGATTAGTCCCGAAATTTTGCTGGATACCTACATTATCAAAAACGGTATACGACGGTCAGCAAAGCTCGTGGGGGTCGAAAACAATTATTTTGGTATATCCAATTTTACGTTGCAAAGGGGTAAGTTCTTCAATGAAGAACAATTGGAAATTGGCCAGGCCGTGTGCGTAATTGGGCAAGGGATCAAAACGAAGTTTTTCAGTACTGAAGATCCCATAGGCAAAATGTTGAAAGTCGGCCCCCACTGGCTGATGGTCATTGGGGTGCTAGACGAGCGGTACATCAGCGAAAAAAGCATAACCAACCTTGGGATCAGGGACTACAATATGGACGTTTATGTTCCCTTGAAAACCTTCTTGATGCGATATAAAAACAGGTCGCTGGTGACGGAAGCCATGATCAAAAGAGCGAATAATGCTAACCAGGAAGAAAACCAGGGAGGCCTGGATCAACCCAAGCAAGCGATTAACTATCATCAAATCGACCGGTTGGTGATCCAAGTGGAACAGACCGAGCAGATGATCAATATTTCCGAGATCATATCAAGGCTACTGGCACGCCGGCACTATGAAACGGTAGACTTCGAGATCACGATCCCGGAGTTGCTCTTAAAACAACAGCAACGCACCAAGGATATCTTCAATTTTGTGCTGGGCGCTATCGCCGGCATATCCTTGCTGGTAGGGGGCATAGGTATTATGAACATCATGCTTGCGTCGGTTCTAGAACGCATTAAGGAGATTGGCTTGCGGTTGGCCATAGGAGCCAAAAAATCGGATATTATTAACCAGTTTTTGTTTGAATCCGTCATGATCAGCGTTTCCGGGGGCATTATTGGCATTATCCTTGGCGTCTTGCTGGCATATGGCGTTTCAGAAATCGCCGAAATACCTACCATCATTTCACTTACATCCATCATCTTGTCCTTTGGAGTAGCCGCTACTGTGGGTTTGATCTTTGGCATCACCCCGGCCAAACGAGCTGCTGAGCAAGATCCCATTTCATCGTTACGTTATGAGTAAAAAGCTTATCCTATTTGTATATGGTGTACTTCTTTTTGTATCCCCGGCCAAACCACAAGACAGGACCTTTACATTAATGGACATCATAAACATGGCAAGGGAGCAATCTCCCTTTGCCAAGCAGGCAGAAACGACCAAAGAAAACCGCTACTGGATCTATCGTACTTACAAATCCGACTTTAACCCTCAACTCCAGCTGAGTGGGTCAGTGCCGGGGTATGCCAATGCTTTTAACGATGTTACCCAGCCAGACGGTACGGTACGGTTCCAATCCGTGAACCAGATCAACTCAGATCTCAATCTTGGTTTTGAGCAGCCCATTCCATGGACAGGGGGTGTGATCAGCGTAAATTCTAACTTACAATATTTCGATGTGCTTGGAGATAATGTCACGAACCGGCTTTGGCGAGGTTCACCGTTTAACTTACGGCTAAGACAACCGGTTTTTGCTTTTAACCGCTTCAAATGGGATAGGAAGACGGAACCGCTTCGTTATGAAGAGTCCAAGCGCGAATATGTCGAAGAGCTTGAGGCGATATCCCGTGAGGCTACCTCACGTTTTTTTAATTATCTCGATGCACAGATCAATTTGCAGATTGCCCAGTTCAACCTGGCCAATAACGATACGATTTACAGGATAGAACAAGGAAGATACAATATAGGTACTACCTCTAAGGACAAGCTGCTGCAGGTGGAATTACAACTGCTGCGTTCTGAACAGTCCGTGGTACAAGCCCAGCTTGACCTGGAAACTTCCAGCCTGAACTTAAGGTCCTACATCGGCCTGAACGATAACGAAGAATTTGGTCTCCTGCTGCCGGAGGACATTCCAGCCTTCGAGATCAATTATGGAGAAGCGCTGGATTATGCTCGAAGATACCGGTCAGATTTTTTGGCCTTTAAAAGGCGTAAACTCGAGGCAGAACGCGAAGTGGCGCGGGCCAGGGGAGAACGTTTCGAAACTACGCTGAACGCCACGTTTGGTCTTAATGATGCGGGGCCACAGGTCAGTGATGTTTACCAAACCCCGCTAGAGGAGCAACGGCTCGACCTAGGCTTTACCATACCCATACTTACTTGGGGAAGGAACGAGGCCCGGATGAAAAGCGCCCTTGCCGACCAGCGTTTGCAAGATTATGTCATTGCGCAGGATGAGCAGAACTTTGAACAGGAAATATTAACGCAGGTACGCCAGTTCGAGGTACTCCGGACCCAGCTCGAGATATCTAAAAAGTCAGACGAAGTAGCCCAGGAACGTTATGATGTTGCCCAAAATCGCTACCTGATCGGCAAGATCGATATCACTAACCTTAACATCGCCTTAGAAGAAAAAGACCAGGCCAAACGCAGTTACGTCAGCGCTTTGCGTGAGTTTTGGATCGCTTATTATAACCTGAGGCAACTCACTCTTTATGATTTTGCTGAAAAACGACTGCTTTACAAAGAAGAAGAATAGACCAGTGGGCAACGGTCCTTTAAGAAGGGATTGATCCACCGGGCATCCATCGAGGCCCGGTGGAAAGAGGTAAAAAACAACACGTGTTACTTTAAAGAGATATCCTCCATGGTATCAAATTTGGCCTGCACCGCCCATCCTCCAAAGTTCTCTGTTACCACGAACAAGAGCTCATTCTTCCCTTTATTTAAGGGGAGGATCAGCGTATCAAAAAATCCCATGGTACCTAAGAAACGGTAATCGCGTGAACGAAAACGATCTTCACCTTCATAGATGGCCTGGTCGTTCAAGTAGACCCGTACGCGGTCGCTAAAACCGAAATCCAGCTTTTTTAGTTGCTGTTGCCGGGAGTCGATCTCTAATTTTGCTATAATCGTATTTCGTCCCGGGCTCCTTTTTCCGTACCGGGCCAGGTTAATAAGCCCGGTGAATTCACTTTGGTGAGTTTGCCAGTTGAGGCTCTTTTTGAAATTTTTGTTCAAAGTATACTGATCCAGCCAGCTGCTATCGCTGAGTACCTGGGATACCTCCCACGTCGTTACCGTAGAGGGTGAGATATTACTTTTGCGTTTGTCGTAGGAGATTTCCCCATTCTCCAAGGTGTATTTGAAATTGGCAAAAAAGACCGGGGCTATCGCCGTAGAGATCCCAATACTGCCACTAGCAGGATCCCGCAGGAGATCAACGGACAAGAGTGGCTTGACCATGTCATCAAAATAAATATCGGCTACATTTCCCGAGACGACGATCTTAATGTGGTGCCATTGCCCGAACGTATAGGCGATGGGGGTGGACCAGTTTTTTCCATGATAGAGCTGCCACCCCGCCGTACCGTTGAACACGGGGTTGTATTGATTGGCATCAGGATTTCCTGACTGGTGAGGACGTATGTAGAAATTTTCAAAATTTTGAAGGTCTTCCATCCTGAACCTGACCCCCGGGAAATTTCGGCGATCAGAAAAATTGATGTCTACTTCTATAACGCCGTTAAGAAATTCTACCTCCTCTAAATAGAGTACACCCCTGTTAAGTAAAATGCCTTTTTTGCCCTGGAAGGTGGTCTGCATAAATTCTGCGTTTTCAGTATTCCAGGCGGAGGAGCTGAAAGGTACGGTTATCGCCTGCTGGGCGAGGCCGTTCATAACTATAAGGGTGGTCATTAACCATGTGAAACTTATTTTTTTCATATTCGATAATTAACTTAGTGAGACACCTTTAAATACGGTCGGCGCATCGCTAAAAGCCACGTATTTCGGGTTCAATCAACGGTCAAAAACAGGTCATTGCTGAAAATACCATGCAACAAGAGGTAGCCTACATCAAAAACTGCATCCGGCAAATAGAAAAAAAATACCACCTCACCACGGGCACTGGCAAATGGAGACAGCGTGACATGGAATACCTGGTACGCCTTATTGAAGAGCAGTCCGGTGTTCTTTTAAGCTTATCAACGATAAAACGGATACTGAAAAACGACCAGCAGGTTCCCCAGCCGGCTACACTCAATGCGCTTGCTTCAGTATTAGGGTATAGCAATTGGCAGGAATTCAAAATGAATAATGCCCAGCCTCTGCCAGCCAAGCGATCAAAGATCTTGGTACCGTTAGCCTTGGGAGTGGTTGTACTGGCAGCTATGGCCGGGCTGCTGGTCATACTTGGCTATGGGGCAGGACCGGGACAAGGGATCCCACAGGTGGACGGTGAGGTAACCTTTTTAGCTAATAAGACTGTTTTAGCCGGAGTGCCTAACACCGTTATATTCACCTACGATACGGATAATATTGAAGCAGACAGCTTTTTTATCCAGCAATCCTGGAATGAGTTAGAAAAAACACCTATTGACCCGGAAGGGACTCATTACTCCAGTATTTATTATTACCCCGGGTTTCACAGGGCCAAGTTTATTGCTAACGATTCTATACTAAAAAGAAAATTTATTCATATCACCACGGAAGGTTGGCTCCCCATTATACGCAAAAAGATGGGGGATAAGATCCCAAAGTATGTCCCGCATGTCTTTGAAGAGCATGAGTCGCTAGGCCTGGCAAAAGAGGATCTCATCCCCAGCCTGGTGGAGCAGGGTGAATCTTTTTTGCTTACTTATTATAATGTGAAAGATTTTGGGGGTATTCATAGTGATAACTTCAGGTTGCATACACGCCTAAAGTTAGACCCATTAAATAGTGGCCCCTGTCCCTTTATGCGGGTGATGGTGATGACAGAACAACATATCTTCTTAGTGCGATTGGTCACGAAGGGATGTGAACACATGGCGGAGCTTAAGATCGGGGAAGTTTACCAAGGTGGACGCTATAACGATCTGTCCGCTTTGGGAGTAGATGTACATCAATGGCAAGAGCTTTCTTTGGAAGTAGTCAACAAACAAGCGGTGCTGACATTAGCAGGAGAGCCTGTGCGAGAGATTGGTTTCTTCGAAGATTTTGGTAAAGTTGTGGGGCTTGCTATTACTTTCCGGGGTATGGGTAGGGTGGAGTATGCCCGCATCACACCTTTGGAAATGGCAAACTCGTTATGACCTTCGGTAGTGTCCATGTCAAATGACGGTTAAACTATTTTTAGGCCCCTGGCTTGAAGTCGGCAGTCTGCAATAGCAATCGACAACCCTATTTTTTTCCTATACCCGGGCATCCTTGAGAATTAGCTTTGATAGTAAAATACTTATTTTTGGAAAATTAGGCTACATTTTAAAATGTTTAGGGTAATGCCAGCCTGGAAAAGAGCAGTTCAAGCAGGATTTCGGGGTTCTAAGCCCGGTTTCCCTTTTCTTTTGCACGCCCATGCCATAGGCATCCCTTCGGGGAAAGAAAATGAAACAAAAGAAAAGGGTGCCAGCAACAAGCCTATTTTCCGCACAAAACGTACTGCCCATTCCCTTATAGGCCGCTAGCCCACAGGCCTCAAATGTACCGTGCTGTTCCAGGATGTCCCCCTCCATACGCCACTTTTATTTTCAATGATGGTCTAAAAAGTCAGCTTGGGGTAATGTTTAGTCTATAGTATTGAGTCGTGAGTATTGAGTAGTTGTACGTAGAGGCAGATTTAAAGAGGCCGTGTAGAAGATAGGATCTAAATTTCACCATAAAATAAAAACCCATCACGCTGCCAGTCCCAACGTTTCGGAGATGAAAAAGGGTCCGTTTAGCTGGGAAATATGCCTGTGGGTGTGGTGCACCCAATACCATTCCGAAAAAAACAAATTTCACCGTTTGTCAATAGCCTACTCAAGACTAAAGACCCATGACTCAATACTTTAAACTGGGTATCAATGACTTAAATCTGACAAAGTAGAACTAGTGATCTTCCTCGTGGGGTAACGTATTGAACCATGAGATCAACGTTTCGCGTTGCTCCGCGGTAAGACGCGCGTCACCATGCATCCAGGTGTAGCTGTTTAGAGGCATTTCCCCCTCTTCCACTTCTTCCATACACTCTGTTACTTTATGTTTTTGCTTTTTTTCTTCATAATTACCCCAATCCGAAAAATTCAAATGCCCTCGGCCATGGTCTACGTGATCTGCTAACCACCACCCCACAGGCTGAATATTTGAATACCACGGGTACTCCGTGTGATTCGAGTGGCAATCATAGCAAGCAGATCGAAGTATTTCCTCTACTTCTACTGGGGGGTGATTTAAGGCAATGAAATCCTTCTTTTCTTCAGAAGGAAGGGACGTTTTATCAATTTGAAAGAATTGTATGATCACCACCAAGGCAACCAACGCATAGAGTAAGTATTTGATCATCGGTACATGATTTAAGTGAGCAACGCTTCGGTCTCAAAGTAAGTAGGTTTACCTAGTTCTCCAAAAAAACGGCCCGCTTTAAAGCCATACGTACTTTCT
>JANQLQ010000143.1 GCA_028280565.1 Fulvivirga sp. | reverse complement strand
TTTCTTCTTGCGTTAAGGTGACCTTGTATTTTTTCATGGTTTTAACCAAAAATAAAAAAACTATTTTTACCGTCAAAGTAGATGTGACACGACACTAGTAAACTGTCAGCAACCCTATCTTCTGCCTACTGTCCGTTGCCAATTGCCGCCTCGTCGAGAACTTCCCAATACCGCAACACAGATCATAATGTAATTGCCCTTCAATTAACTTGTGACTAATTCTACTTTGTTGGATTTACGTCATTAATAATGAGGTTTGTAGTTTCAAACCTGGTGCTAGCTAGCAACAAAGGGTGGGTGATCAACCTCCTGTTCTAAATCCATCCAACACCCATACCTAAGAACGTCATCCTTACTTTCTAACATCGTCATTCCCTTGCAGCCTGTTCACTGGGCTAGGCCGCAACAAAGAATCTGCGAAGTTGCGAAACGAAAATCAAGTACAATTACAAAGAGCACGGTCCAGGATCCGGTAGGTAAAATGATCAAGGAGCTACCTTGGAAAGCCACCGAGCGGACGCTCTTGTTCAATCGTAGGCCGTAAGACTGCCATGCTTAACCTACGACCAGTTTCGTAGGCTTACAAAGAGAACGTTACACGATAAACGAGCCGGCAGGTCCCGGCTCTCCCCACAGCCTACACACATGCCCGGCCGGAATGACGTGAAGGTTTGTTTATTAAGTATTTTTTTCTTTCCTCTTTTTTTGATCGTCATTCCTTGCTGCCTGTGTGTTAGGCTGCGCGTAACAAGGAATCTGAGAAGTCGTGAAACGAAAGCCCGTTACATTCAAAAAAAGGTTCATGTTCAACGACAGGGCAGATTCCTGCTCTTGCACATCGCTTACCCCGTAAGGCCAGCAGGAATGACGATAAAGAAGTTTTTATGTTGTTGATAGAAATGCCTAACCGACTTCTTTATCATTCTTAGGACTCTTAACTTATTTCTTGAAATTACAAGCGATATCCTATTCAAATCTCAGTGATTCAATGGGATCCAGCTTGGCGGCTTTGCTAGCGGGATAGTAACCGGATACCAGCCCTACAACGATACAGACCACCAGCCCCATGATCACCCAGACCCAAGGAACTACGAATCCCGTGATGTCCAAAGCGCGAGCCATGAGGTTGCCGACACCAATACCCAGTAATACACCTGCTATACCCCCTATGAGGCAAACTACCATGGCTTCAATGATGAATTGCTGCTTGATCCGTTTGGGTGTAGCGCCCAGCGCCTTACGAACCCCAACTTCCCGGGTACGTTCCGTAACGGACACCATCATGATATTCATGAGGGCTATGGAGGCGCCTAGCAAAGTAATGAAGCCTATGCCAAAGCCACCCATTTTCATAGCTCCGGTCACCGTGGCTAATTGTTCAGCCAGCGATTCACTCTTATCGATCTCGAAAGAATTAGGATCGCCGATCTTATCTCGCCTGATCTTACGCATCAAACCGGTGGCCTCTCCCATGGCATACTGCATGTCCTGCATGTTTTTAATGCCCACCGTTAGGGAATACCGCAAATCACGATTAGATGACATCCGGCTCGCATTCAGGATAGGGATGATAACGGTATTGTCAGGAGAGCCTCCGCCAACTTCCCCACGCTCGACCAGCACGCCGATCACCTTGTATTTTCCCCCGAAAATAGAGATCTCGGTATTCAATACTTGCTCATTTTCTCGGTATAAAGGGTCTACTACATCCGGACCTAAAATAACGACGTTAGAGCCATATTGAACTTCTATGGAAGAGAAATTCCTGCCCTCCTCGATGTCTAATCCTTCCAGCGCTATATAATGTTCGTTTGCCCCGAAAACCCTCACGGAAGCATTGGTCTTTTTGGACCCTTTTTTGATCTCGGCCGTACCCGTTACCCGTGTAGAAAGGCTTACCTCTGCAGGGTACTTGTAATTCTCAATGAAACGCACCGCCTCCTTAAGCTTGATCGGCGGTTGTGCTTTTTCTACAATCCCGCGCCGACGCCTACCGGAATTGGATTTTGAATAGATATCAAAGGTATTAACCCCCAAGTCTGACAAAGAGTCGGTCACCGAGCTTTGGATACCATCAATGGCCGTTAAGATCCCCACGAGCGAAGTGATCCCTATAGCAACAATAAGCGCAGTCAGGGTGGTGCGTAGTAAATTCGCGTTAATGGACCGCAGGCCTTCTTTTATGTTCTCAACTAAGTTCATTTACACAAGGTTTTAACGACTTTAAGAGGCTCGTTTTGTTTTTTTTGAATGCCCCGCTAAAAGGACCCTATGAATTGGGTACTTTTAAAATTTTCCCGGGCCTAATATTTCTCATCTTTTATGAAACTAAAATAATCAATATCAACGTTCATTGAATGATAAAAGGTGTAATTAGACTATATTCGTTTTTATCGGTAATTTAAAATGCTGAAATTGTGGTTATGAGATCAATTGTACTTTCCTTCCTGTTTATTGCTTATTCTTTCTCATCTATGGCGAGCTATTTGCTAGTGCCTATGGATGGAAAGCAGACCAACCATCTAAAAGCCTACGGCATTTCGTATTGGGTGTTGCAAAACGACATTGAAGTGGACTGGTTACTGAATTACCGGGGAGGTAGTTTTCTTTTCAAATACTACCAAAAGTTTGAAAACGAACTCATCATAAGAGGAGTGAGCTACGAGGTGATCTCCGATGCGCAGTCTAACTCCATTTTAGAAAGTATCGCTAGCCCTTCTACGAACTCCGACGTAATGCGGCTGGACAAGTACCCGAAAATTGCGGTATACTCTCCTAAAAGTAAATTGCCTTGGGATGACGCCGTTACGCTTGTACTTACCTATGCGGAGATTCCTTACGATGTGATTTTTGATGACGAGGTGTTGACCATGGAACTTCCAAAATACGATTGGCTGCACTTGCATCACGAGGATTTTACGGGGCAGTATGGCAAGTTTTACCGGAATTATAAGAACATGCCCTGGTACATCGAGCAGCAGAGAGAGTTTGAAGAATCTGCCCGGAAACATGGTTTTGGAAAAGTATCCCATCTTAAGCTGGCGGTGGCCAAAAAGATCCGTGAGTTTGTTACTGGAGGAGGGTTTCTTTTTGCTATGTGCTCAGCCACAGATACTTACGATATCGCTTTAGCCGGTGAAGGTATTGATATGATCGACCGTATGTTTGATGGTGATCCGCCTGACCCAGGGGCCCAGGAAAAATTGAATTATAAGAATACATTTGCTTTTGAAAATTTCAAGATCTCTCGTGACCCGTTTGAGTACGAGTTTTCCAATATCGATAACAAATATGCTGAACGTGGTCTTCGGGAAGAGAATGACTTCTTCACGTTATTCGAATTTTCGGCTAAGTGGGACCCTATCCCTACGATGCTCACCCAAAACCATACCCAGGTGATCAAAGGCTTTTATGGCCAAACCACGGGGTATAAAGAAAGCTTGATCAAATCCGACGTGGTGATCATGGGGGAGACCAAATCTATAAAAGAGGCCAAATACGTTCATGGAGTATTCGGGAAAGGATTCTGGACCTTTTATGGGGGGCATGATCCTGAAGATTACCAGCACCTGGTCAATGAAGAGCCTACGGATTTGAACCTTCATCCTAATTCACCGGGCTATCGCCTTATTTTGAACAATATTTTATTCCCTGCGGCGAAGAAGAAGAAACAGAAAACGTGATGGGATTTGTTTTGTAGCCAAGTGTATTCGGTAACTTAATTGAGGAGTCACCCCATCACTGGCTTTATAGTTTCCCTGCGATTGATCTTACCCGTACTGGTTTCTACAAACCGGTCGATAAAGAGAACTTTGCGCGGTGCATGATATTTTGGTAACTGCGATTTGAGTTCAGCCAGTAAAGTATTGATTGGGGTTTCTTGACCTTCCAGGCAAAGCACAAGCACCTGCCCTAATGATTTGTCGGGGATACCGGCAGCGAAAGCCCGGTATTTTAAGCCTAGCTTGCTGAGGACTTTTGCGACCTCTCTTTCCACCTCTTCCAACTGGATCTTGATCCCGCCGGAGTTGATCACATTATCTATTCTTCCTAGCCATTCAAAATGGGTTTTATCTACTAGCTTGACCCGGTCATTGGTAACAATCCTTTTGCCCAGTGTTACCGGCCCGGAGATCGCCAGGCATTCCCGGTCGTCTAGGTCGATTTGGATGCCCGGCAATACCTGGTAATACTTGGACCTCCCAGCGCCATTCAGCCGTCTTAGGGCAACGTGTGTTACGGTTTCGGTCATACCAAAAGTAGCGAATACCGGGGCTGAAATTTCCTGTACCCTTTTTTCCAGTTCAGCACTGGTAGGAGCTCCACCAATGATGATCCCTTTCATTTTGTTCAAAGCGTGAAGAGAAGGCTCGTCCGCTAATAAGTTTTCCAGTTGGAGAGGGATAAGCGCGGTAAAATGTATAGTGTCCAAATGATCTGCCAGGGCCTTGGGATAAGCGGAAGGCTCCTCGGCCACGATATTCATGTTTCCCACCATGGCCCGAACCAGCATCATTTTTCCAGCGATAAACCCGGTATTCAAACAAAGATGTAGTGTATCATGAGGGAGCAAGTTAAATGCTTCTATGGTCATATTAGCACTCGCCACCATCTGCTGGCGTTGGATGCTGATGTTAGTAGGTTTCCCGGTAGAACCGGAGGTATATAAGTCAAACCGGTCCTGCCCCTGCTGCCATTGCTGCAGGAATTCAACAGTGGATCTTTCAAATTCACTGCCTACTTCAAATGACGCCAGCTGACTCACCTCCACAAGCCTGCCATTGAGGTGAACAAAAGGAACCATTAAAGTATTTTAAGGTCATTTTTCAACCGATCGATGATAAACTGTTGGGTCTCTGACTTATAATAGACACGTGCCACTGCCTCTACCACTCTTAGCGTGGTCTCTTTTAATTCGGGGGTGAGGTGATCCTTGTACATTTTGAACCCATAGATTGCGTCGTTATACGCATGATCTATGGTAGGGTGTACCTTCTCATCGAGGATCTCAAACCTACTCTCCGCCGCCCATGCATCGTAGTTCAATTCACGTTCTATTATGTCGAAAAATGCCTTTTTTTCGTCCAGTTCGTGCCCGGCTTGAGCCCTGCTGATCACGTAGGCCAGTTCACCGATAGCTCGATGTATTTCTCTTCTCTCGTACATATTGGATAGGTCCTTAAACCTGTAAATTAGAAAAAAAACCTTGCATTTCATGAAAGAAAAGGGCAGTATGTCATATAGAATGGACCTTGATTTTGAACCAGGATACTTTTTATTTCAAAAACTTGATCCTTTGTTCATCGTCTAAGGTTGGCAGCATCGTTTTGACGATGATGCAAAATCCACCGCGGGATATGAACAAACTAGCCTTTAAGTTAAGCGTTCACCTAGTGCATATTTAGCGCAACGTAATGCGTATTTATTGAGGAAATAGGATTTGTAATCCGGGCGTTCTCATCTATGACCCATGATCCTGTAAAAGTGCGTTCTTGAAAATTAGCTTTGATCGTAGTATGCTTAATTTTGGCAGGTTAAGCTATGCTTTTAAGATGTTTCGGGTAATGGGAACCTCTCAATGATCAGTATACGCGGGATTTTGTGGTACTAAGTCCAGTTTTCATTTTCTTTTGCGCGCCCAAAAGAAAACGAAACAAAAGAAAAGGGCGCCAGGAACAAAGCCCATTTTCCCCGCAAAACGCACTATCCAACCCCTATAGGCCGCTTACCCACAGGCCTCAAATGTGCCGCGCTGTTCCTGGATGTCTCCCCTCCGTACGCCACTTTAATTTTCAATGATGCCTTTAAAATTCAATCACCTAGTGCGCATTTAGCGCAGCGTAATGCGTACTCATCGAGCAATAAGATTTGTAATCCGGGCGTTCTCGTTTATAACCCATAATCCTATAAAAGTGCTTCTTTGAAATTAGCTTTGATCGTAAAACGTCTATTTTTAGAAAGATTAAGCTACATTTTTAAAATGTTTTGGGTAATGGGAACCTCGTCATAAGTAGTTTAAATGGAGTTCTTAGGTTCTAAGTCCGGTTTTCATTTGTGCCGCACGGTTCCTGGAGGTCCCCCCTCCATACGCCACTTGAATTTTCAACGATGTCTTGGTGCTAAGTTAAGCCTCAAATGATGTACCGGGTAGGGGCGAGTATGTTTGAGGTATTGGAAGGCTCTCGATCAGCCGGCAATCGGCAAAGGTCAGTAGGCAAAAATTATAGGGGTTGACGATTGCTCATTGCCGACTGCCGACTCTCAAACAACGAAACCAAACTCTTTTACGTCCTTCCTGTCTGCTACGTGGGGAGGCCGGAGTGTGAACAGGAATCTGCTTTCTTGAGAAACGAAAGCGAACCCACTCCCTGGCTTTCGTTCGGCGACTTCACAGATTCCCGGTCGCGTACTTACCCAGCACCCAGGCGGCCAGGAATGACGTTGGTGTAGTTTTTTTGTTTTAGACTAACAATAGCAAAAACAAGCAAAATCGAAAGTTGGTGCTGGTTATCAGTAATTTATAAGTGGCAAAGCAGGACTAGTTGCTAAAATTCATTCCGGAATTGTTCCAATATGGCTTTGTTATCTGCGCTGTTGCTTTCCATTTCGAGGATTTTAGGACGATCTCCTTCCTTGAAAAACTGGTTGAGGTAGTTCTTGACCTTACTTGGCTTATCACAGTTTAAGTATTCAAAACCAAACTCCTCTGCGAGTGACTTTGCATTAAGTGTTTGCCGAGTTTCAAATAGCTCTTCCAGTTCGGGAAGCTCGCTCGGCCCGGGGATCATCCTGAAGATCCCGCCACCATGGTTGTTGAGGAGCAGTATGCGTAGGTTTTTGAGATCATAATTGTGCCAAAAGGCATTCCTATCGTAAAAGAAAGCTACGTCACCGGTAATCAGCAAATTGATCGGGTCGCTTTCCAAGCTAGCCCCCACGGCGGTACTGTTGCTCCCATCGATACCGCTTGTGCCGCGGTTCGAAAAGACCTCTATACCTTCTTGATCCTTTGCCAGCCCGATAAAGTTTGCATAACGCACCGCCATGCTATTGGCTAAATGCAGGTTTAAGGTTTTCGGTGAGGCCTTTAGGGTTTTATAAACTATGTCGAACTCTCCCCAGTGATCCTTTGAAAAGAATTGATCCAAGTGACGCCGTACCTTTCGCTCTTCAATTAACCAGGTGTGGCAGAAGTTTTCCTGCTTTTGGAATTCAAAACCTGTGTCAACCTCTTGTTGGGAAAGTTGTTCGAAAAATTTGTAAGGATCAGTCCTCAGTATCTTCGTAAGAGAATTATAGGTATCAGGTACCTCCCCAGCGGGTTGAATATGCCAATGTGCTTTAGGTTTATACTTTCGTAGCAGCAGCTTTAAATTTTTAGAAATCGTAGAAAGGCCAAAGGTGATCAAAAGGTCAGGTTGAAGGCTTTCTTCCAGCCCTTTTTTATTATTTCGTGCGAATACGTCGGCATGGGCGATCACCTCATCGATGGCATGCAGGTTAGACAGGATATCGCCCACTACCGGTATTTTTTGATCTTTAAAGATCTTTTCGAGCGTATTGATCAGCCCTGGATCCTTTCGCTGCTGCCCGGCTACAATGATCTTCCGCCCGTATTGCCGCCATTCTTGTTGTAGGTCGTCCCAATTCAAGGGAGCCCTGTCGGCCTCGCTTGTTTTAAAGGCACGAACGCTTGGCTGAAAAGTGGGCTTATCGCCGTTTTCGGGGTAGAAAGGCTCCCTGAAGGGAACGTTGATATGTACCGGGCCTTTAGGGTATTCTTGTGCAAGATTGATCGCTTCGTTGATCATGCGGTAAGCATGTGTTTCTGCGGCAGGATTCGTTAGGTCAACAGGAAGGTGAAAGCTCTTTTTTATATGATTTCCGTAAAGGTCCACCTGCCGTATCGTTTGCCCATCCAGTTGGTCGATCCACTCAGGTGGACGGTCAGCGGTAAAAACCAGTAACGGGATGTGCCGGAAAAAGGCTTCGGCTACTGCCGGGGCGTAATTATAAGCCGCCGATCCCGACGTACAGCACAAAAGGGCTGGCCGGTCTAACTGCTGGGCAATGCCTAGCCCGATAAAAGCTGCGGACCTTTCATCGCTCACCGTTCGGCACTCAATACCGGGGTGACGGCTAAAAGCCAATGTTAGCGGTGCATTTCTTGAGCCTGGCGATAGGATCGCCTTGTCCACACCGTGTTCATGGCATAGGCTGGCAATATTGAAAATGGGTTGTAGATCCAACTAGCGGATGATGTTTAAGAGCGTATTCATTTTCATTTCGGTCTCTAACCACTCCTTCGCAGGGTCAGAGTCTTCGGTAACCCCGGCGCCGGCGTACAAGGTAGCTGTACCGTTATGTAATTTCATGCACCGTAAGTTAACAAATAAGCTGGTTTTGTTATCAAAATTCACCGGGCCGAGGTATCCACTAAAGAACTCCCGGTCATAATGCTCATGTTCGAGGATAAAGTCTAACGAGGCTTGCAAAGGCATACCACAAATGGCCGAAGTGGGGTGGAGCAGGTCCAGCATAACGGACCCTAGGTTAGGGAAATTAGTAGCAGCCATATCCACCGAATACTCAGTTTTGAGGTGGATCAGGTTCCCTGCGCGGACCGTCTTCGGACCGATCTCTTCAAACTCCCTCAACCGGATCTTTTTGAAACAGTTAATGATATACCGGCTTACTAGGGCCTGCTCTTCTATTTCTTTTTGTGTCCATGCCACTTCGGACAATGGTCTTTCCGGGTCGTATTTTTGTGTACCGGCCAGCGATACCGTTTTAAACGTGTCACCGCTCACATCGATCAGAAGCTCGGGGGTAGCGCCCATCCAGGCGCCATGACCGGGTGTATAAACCAAGGAGACAAAAGCATTGGTATAGGTGCTGCATAGGTCAAAAAAGAGTTTGCCGGGTTTAAACCCGGCAGGGAGTTCAATCTCCTTGGTCCTAGAAGGCACCACTTTTTGTACGTGCCCCTGGCCTATCATTTTAATGCCTAGCGTCACTAGGTCTACAAAGTGATCGCGATGGTCGCTAGGAAGCTCAAGTTTTTCCCCTACGGCGCTGGCCGACTCTTTAGGGGGCTCTTTGGAAGAAGGGGGATTTGATAAAATATAATCCTGTATCTTATCTATCTTCTCGGAGCTGCCCCGGAATTCCCCTGTTCCTAATGCTAAGTAAACCTCATTTTTGATAAAAGTAGGATCCTTTTTTTTATCAAAGGGAGAGAACATAAACCCCGCAGGTAAGTCTTCTAAGGCAGTACTAGCGTGGACATTATTTTCATTAAAATCAAGGATAAGGTGGATCTCCTCGGAACGAGGAGCCCTCCAAGCTGCCATTGAAACTTCACGATCTTTACAAAAGCTCAATACATAAGAAACAAGGCCATCCCTTGAGAGGGAGCCTGTAAAAAATTTCACATCAACTTTTTCCATCTACTTCTTGTCAATCACCGCCATGGTTATTCTACTAACACATACGATCCGTTCCTGTTCGTCGGTGATCTTGATCTCCCAAACGTGCGTGGACTTTCCTACGTGTACGGGCTCTGCTCTACCATAGACAAAACCCTCCCGGACTGCCCGGATGTGATTGGCATTTATTTCCAACCCTACTGTGTATTTATTTTCACTGTCTACAGAACAGTGCGCTGCTACACTACCCAAGGTTTCAGCCAGGGATACACTGGCACCGCCATGGAGTAGGCCGTAGGGCTGGTGGTGGCGATGGTCTACCGGCATTTTCGCACTAACAAAATCGGGACCTATCCCGGTAAATTCTATCCCTAAATGCTCCATCATGGTATTCCGGTTCATAGCGTTGAGCTGTTCTACAGTAACATCGGGATTGATCATTGCAGGTTGGTAAAAAAAGTTATTTTTGCGCTCTAAAATACGGACAAATTGAAAAGCAAAAAAATATATTTGGTCAGGCACGGGCAGACGGATTATAACTTGAAAGGGATTGTACAAGGCAGCGGCATTGATGCTGACCTGAATGATAGGGGCAGGCAACAGGCAGTCGCATTTTTTGAAGCCTTTAAGCATGTTAAGTTCGACAAGGTGTATACCTCCACATTGAAGAGGACAAAACAGTCTGTTAAGGCTTTTTTGGAAATGGGTTTGCCCCACGAAGAGTGGGCTGGGCTTAACGAGATCAGTTGGGGCAGTAGGGAAGGGACCATCATTACCCCCGAGGAAGATGCCTACTACCACGAGGTGATCCAAAAATGGCAGGAAGGCGAAACGGGGTTACGAATAGAAGGAGGGGAATCCCCACAAGATGTTTTCGACCGGCAGAAGCCAGTGTTATCACATATCCTTGATCAAAAAGAGGAAAAAACCATATTGATTTGTATGCACGGACGTGCTATGCGCGTGTTGTTGTGTCAAATATTGAACTATCCTCTTCGATGCATGGATATGTTTGAGCATTCTAATTTATGCTTGTATATGATCAATTTTACTGGGAGCATGTTTTCTATTGAGCGATTCAACGATACCCGGCATCTCAAGGAGCTGGTCTCCACTTAGAACCTATTTTTCGTTTATGCCTTTTAGTTTAGGTGTCTTTGAAAATTAGCTTTGATAGTAAAACGTTTAATTTTGGCAAGTTAAGCTATCTTTTTAAGGTGTTTCGGTAATGGAAACCTTGCAATGAGCAGTTTAAGTGGGATTTTGCGGTTCTAAGCCCGGTTTTCATTTTCTTTTGCGCGCCCAAAGGAAAACGCAACAAAAGAAAAGGGCGCCAGCAACCCAGCCCATTTTCCTCTCGAAACGCGCTATCCAGCCCCTATAAGCTGCTTGCCCACGGGCCTCAAATGGGCCGCGTTGTTCCTGGATGTCTCCCCTCCATACGTCATTTGAATTTTCAATGAGTTCCAAAAAAGGCTCGTAGTGACGATAAGTGCCTGTTTTTGAGATTTTTACAGCCGAAACTCACGTTATCTTTAGTTAGGCCTAATGCCACGATCAGCCGGGGCCCTTTTTAAGTTTTGCTAAGGCCATTTTAGCTTTGTGGTCTAAGCTTTGCTTGTAAGCGTGCTTTGAGTATGTTTTTACTTTTTCCAAATAGTATTTGGCTTGTTCCGTTCGGTGGCGCTCTATGTAGACCAGGCCAAGCTGGAGACAAGCGTTAGGCGCATAATAGTCTCCCTTCTGGGGAGCGTTTCCTATTACTTGTTCGTACAGGGTGATGGCCTTATCAATTTTGCCTTGTTTATGCGCCAGTCGCGCTTTGCGATAGTCAAACTCTACCTTTTCCGACAATGTTTCAAATTTTGGGTACGGGTGGATGTCTATGAGGCTGTCGGCCTGAGGATAGTACCCGCCGTCTGTGAGTAACCTCAGCCTCATGATCAAAGCGTTAGGCGCAATTCCTTTTTTCAAGGCTTTACTGGCGTACTTATCGGCTTCGGACCGGGTTTCCCCATGGGATGAGGCCAGCTTCAAGTATTTTTGAGATTGAGTAGAATCACCTAAAAGGTGATAGGCCAGCCATGTTTTATAATAAGCATCCTTCACGTTGGAGGTGCCCTTTGAGTACTGGATAAACCTGCTGTACTGCTTAATGGCCTTTTGGAAATTCCCTTTTCTCAGGTAAGCTTCCCCTCCTAAGTAATACAAAAAAGGATATGGAAACCCTGCTCGGTCCAGCCAAAGAAAGGTGGCTAATGCCTGCGGGCCATTCGCTTTTTTTAAGGATATCAAAAGTTGAACGAATTGTGCTAGGGGTGTGGAGGTGGAAAATGAGGTTTCTTCCATGGTGTATTGGCCGTTCAATAAATAGGAATGGACCAATTTCAGTAATAATGCGGCCTCTTGTGCCATGGATTCATTAGACCTAGCGTAACGTTGCAATTCCGCTAAGCCATTTTCAATAGAGCCTTCCATCCCAAGTAAGGATAAAAGCCATTCGTATTTGCTGGGTATAGAGCCGATCAGGACATGGAGTAATCCCAGTGTTTTGAGGTGAGGCTTGAACGCCGGGAAATTCTCTGCGTTTTTCACGGTCTTATGATAGGCTTGCCGTATCACCCAACTCGCTTCTAGCTCATGTCCGAATTTTAGGTGCACAAAAGCGCTCTGCAGCATGAGTTCAGCTTTAAAAAAGGAATACAAAGGCTCCTTGGCTGCCATATTTTCAAGCTCTTCTAACCGTTCTTCCAACGCCTCTTCGTAGGCCTCAAATTTAGAGGCGTCGTCGGAAAGTATGATATCCAGCGTCGCGTACAAGTTAGATATGTAAAGCATGTTAGCAGAAGAGATGGGTGTTGCAGTCTCTATTCCCTTTTCATCTAAGGCCCATAGCGCTTCGTACGCTTTCTCTTCAGCCGGTGTGAAAAATATACTTTCTTGTGCGTAGCCGTTCAGAACAACGCATAAAAAAAGGCAAGCTGATAGGCTCGCCTTTTGCAGAAATGATTTGTATTTGAACAAAGCCAAATTAAGCTTCGTTTTTCTTTCTCCGGGTAGCTCTTTTGGGCTTTTCCTCCTCTATGGAAGACGTATCTACATCTGCCAGTATCCTTCCCGAATGCTCGTCGATCACGATCTTTTTTCTCTCACGTATTTCGGCGATCTTCTGGGGAGGGATTACAATATTACACCCTTCAGCAGCTCCTCTTCTTACGGTTACCACTGCGAGCCCGTTAGAAAGATTGGCCCGAAGTTTTTCATAGTATTTCAGCAGCTTTTCTTCTATTTTTTTAGTCGCCTTTTCACGTTCTGCGAGCAGCTTGGCTTCTTCCTCCTTACTCTCGTTCAGTATTTCGTCCAGTTCCTTTTTCTTATTGTCAAGATCGGCGCTCCTTTCGTCTACCAGCGCTTTCACTTTATCTATGTCTTCTTTCTTGGCTTCAATACCTACCCCCGCCTCTTTAATGCGTTTCTCCTGGATCTGGATTTCCAGTTCCTGTAATTCGATCTCTTTGGTGATGGCATCGTACTCACGGTTATTCCTCACGTTCTTTTGCTGATCGTTGTATTTCTGGATCAGCTTTTCCGCCTCTTTTATGCCCGTTTTGCTTTTTTTGATCCCCTCTTCAAGCTCCTCAAGTTCGTTATTGAACCTGCCTTCTCTTGTTTTGTAACCTTCAATCTCGTCTTCCAAGTCTTGAACTTCATCCGGCAGATCGCCCCTTAGTTTTTTAATTTCGTCAAGTTTTGTGTCAATGGATTGTAGTTTAATTAACGCCTCGAGTTTCTGTGCTACAGTAGTGTTTTCCATGTATTAAAGGTAACTAATTGGATTGGTTACAGTTTCAGATAAATTGACGGCAAATTTAGGAAATTTTTGGGTTATTGTTTCATACAATAATTCTTTTGTGTATACCTCACTTTCGTAATGGCCGATATCGGCAATCATTATTTCTTTTTCCGCATCAAAAAACTCGTGGTATTTGAAATCGGCGCTAACAAATACATCCGCGTGCTTGGCTAAGGCCTTTGAAAGCAAAAAGCTTCCTGATCCCCCGCACACGGCGACTTTCTTTATTTTTCTATGGATCGGGGCTGTATAACGAATGCATTGAAGGGACATCTGTTCCTTTAAATAAGACAGGAATTCCATGGGGTCCATAGGGCCGGGTAAATTCCCGATCATACCGGCACCCAACTCTTGGTTGTCATTTTCAAGTGCAGAGAGGTAATATGCCACTTCTTCATACGGGTGTGTGTCGCGCAGTGCTTGCAATACCCGGTGTTTTAAATGGACAGGAAGAATAACTTCTACACGCTGCTCTTGTACATGCTCCAAGGTGTTGTGTTCACCAATGTGCGGATCAGCTTGGTCGTTAGGACGGAAGGAACCTGTACCAGGTGATACAAAGCTGCAATCACTATAATTGCCGATGTTCCCGGCTCCTGCCTTATGCAGGCCGCTGAGCAGGGCACTTTCATCTTTTTTAGGAACAAAAGTGACTAGCTTGAGCAGGGTATCTTTTTTAGGCGATAGGATGCTCGTATTGATCAGCCCGATCTTATCGCAGATCTTTTTGTTCACGCCCAGGTGAACGTTGTCCAAGTTGGTGTGGATGGCGTAAATGGCGATGTCGTGCTTGATGGCCTTTAAGATCGTGCGCTCTATATAATTTTTGCCTGTTAATGACTTAAGTCCCTTAAAAATAATGGGATGGTGGGCCACGACCAGGTTGCAGTTTTTTTGAATAGCTTCTTCTATTACCGGTTCAATTACGTCTAGCGTGATCAAAACGCCCGTGAGGTCTGCTTCCAACGGGCCCGTGAGCAGCCTGGAGTTATCGTATGACTCTTGGTACACCGGGGGGGCGAAGGACTCTAAATGCCGGGTTATCTCTTTTATTTTCATTCCAAAATATCAATTTTGCATTTTTCAAAGTTAGATAAAATATCATGGGTACCTTGGAAAATACTAGTTTTGCATGATGTTAACGATGTTAAGTTACACGGTAATTGAGCCAGGCCTTGGGTCTCCTAATCGCATCGGGCAACCGGCAAGCCCGGGTAATTTGACCACTCGATAACCCAATAGACACATCCTTCTCCGTATGAATTTTTTAACCGCCCTGCTTTTTCCTTTTTCAGTACTCTACGACTTAGGGACACGATTTAGAAACCACCTGTATAACATTGGTTATAAACGATCTTTTGAGTTTGAAGCCAACATTATAGCCGTGGGAAACCTCTCTGTAGGAGGGACAGGGAAATCACCTATGATCGAATACCTGGTCCGGCTGTTGAAAGACCGGTATCGTATTGCTACCTTGAGCCGTGGTTATGGACGCAAGACGCATGGATTCCGCCTGGCGAGCGACCAGGATGACGCTACCACATTAGGGGACGAACCTTTCCAATTTTATAGGAAGTTTAACCCCACCATAGATGTGGCCGTGGGAGAAGAGCGGGCCTTAGCCATTCCATTTCTTTTGGCAGAAGGAAAAGGAACGGAAGTGATTTTACTGGACGATGCCTATCAACATCGAACCGTAAAGCCGGGGCTCAATATCTTACTGACAAGCTACAACAAACCCTTCTACACGGATCATATTTTGCCTATGGGGCGACTCAGGGAGTCGAGACAAGGCGCAAGACGCGCCGATATTATCATTATGACCAAGTGCCCGGGAGATATGACCGGGCCGGAAATGGCCCGCATAAAGCAAAGGATCAGGACATACAACGACAAAGCTCCCATCTTTTTTACAGCTGTCCGATATGCCGATCCTGCCCCGGTATTTGATCTAAAGGGGGTCAGTCGTAAACTATTTTTGTTTACGGGGATCGCCAATCCTAATGATTTGAAAAAATATTTATCTGATCGTTATCATTTGGTAGGTGAGAAGGCCTTTCCCGATCATCATCGTTATACTGCCCGTGACCTCCAGTCGATCTTAAAAATGACCCATGGAGAAAATCAAGAAGAGGACATCAGCCTGGTCACTACCGAGAAAGACATGGTAAAATTGCTAGGCAAAGAACAGGAAAGTGTACTAAACGATAAGCCCGTCTTTTTTATACCTATTGAGACTTATTTTTTAAAAGATGGCAGGCAATTTGATGCGTTGATCTTAAAATCTGTCAAGTCATATTCAAATTAGACCCATTTCAGTACTTTTGGACGTGTTTTTGAAAAGAGCGATACTTTTAATGTTTATCCTAGGGAGTGCGGGCGCTTTTGCGCAGATCCCTAACTTGGGTGAAGAGGAGCAGGAGGAGCGAAGAGGTTCAAGTATCCTGGATGATTCCACGAAGCAGGTGTATGGACCTACGACCAGTAGTTATACTTTTTTGCCTAACATAAAATATAACAAACCTCATTATTGGCACATCGATACTGCTATTTTGGATTGGCACCGGTTCCAATTCCCGTTGCAATTCAATAACACGTACCAAGACCTGGGAAATATCGGTACGGCAATGTCCCCAATTTTTCCTGTAGCTCCATCTGTCATTGGAGCTTCTCCAGGTTTTAGCCTCTATGACATTTACGCTACCCACTCTGACGAGGTGAAGTACTACGATACCAAATCGCCTTACTCGAGGTTTAAGATCATATGGGGCGGGCAGGGACGTTCCGTCACGGAAGCGTCGTATACTCGCAACATCAATCCACGTTCAAATTTCTTCTTTGACTACAAGGGGCTCTTCATCGATAAGCAGATCGGTCGGAGTGGTCGTGGCGACCGCAATGTACAGGGGATCAATTACTCTTTTGGCGGTAACTTTGGCACCAAGGACGGCCGTTACCAGGCCTATGGGAACTTCCGTAGAAATAATCATTCCGTAGATGACTACGGGGGAGTACTTGTGGAGGATATCAATGCCACGGAGCTTTTTTTTGATGACGACCGCCAGCCAAATCTCACGGACGCTGAAACCATAGAGTTACGTCGTAATTATCAACTCTACCACCAGTTCAAAGTCCGGGAAGGTTTCCAAGTATACCATGAGTTTAATCATAGCAGCCAGCAAAACGATTTTATTACAGTAGAAGCGAATGACGCCTTTTTCGATGAAATTATAGAAATAGATACCTTGGCGCGCAACCGATCGAAAATGGTTTACAGCCAGCAAGAAGCCGGGGTAAAGGGAGATTTTGGGAAGTCATTTTACAATTTCTACTACAAGATAAAAAACATTGATTTTGACTACCGTTTTTTAGATGGTGATACGGTAGGGGTAGAGACAGACCGGTTGGAAAATTACGTGGGGGCCCGGTTAAGATTTGGAAACGATTCTATCAGCTTTATCGAGGCTTATGGAGAATTTCTTCTTGATGGTAATTTCAAATTAGGGGGTAGTATACGAAATAGCTGGTTTGAAGCCGAGGGGTCTACGGCGCTATCACAGCCCTCGTTTATGCAGCAGGCCTACTTAGGTCGCCATGATCTATGGACGGACACTAATTTTGATAACCCGGTGACCACCCAGGTAAAAGGCCGATTTAAGCTGGCGTTAGGTCCCATGGCCGTTCAGCCCGGGGCATCGTATACATTGCTGAATAATTACATTTATTTTCGTGAAGGTACTTCCGGTGAGCCGCGTGACCTTGGGCCCGCACAAGCAGGCTCAGCCATCAGTGTTTTATCCGGTGATGTAGCCCTGAGTGTAAACTTTTTGAACCATATGCATTTTAACGCGCAAGTAATTTATTCTAACGTCTCCGGGGGCTCGGCTGATGCGGTTCAATTACCTGATATCTTCACTAATTCCCAGCTTTATTACAAAAGAATATCATTCGGGGGTAACCTGGATTGGCAACTCGGGTTTGACATCCACTGGAGGTCTGATTACTTTGCCAATGGATATGACCCGGCGATCATGCAGTATTTTGTGCAAGAATCATTCGAGGTGCCGGCCTTCCCGGTGATCGATATTTTCTTTAACGGGAAGATCAACAGGGGGAGGTTCTTTTTTAAATACAGCAACCTTTACGAGCTTTTTAACGGGACAGGATACTTTACCGTGCCTGGTTACCCGGGGCAGAGCCCCATACTTGATTTTGGGTTTGACTGGTCGTTTTACGATTAATCCAGCAGGTGCGATGCATGAATCGCACCTGCTGAAACTAAAATATATCATGGATAAACATGTCTTAGGGCTCGAGTTACCCACTGACCCACGCTGGGTGAACATAGCGGAAAAACGCATTGAAGATATATTGGTAGACCATGCTTACTGCGAACAAAAAGCGGCTACCTCTTGTATATCCTTAATTGTAAAATTCCCTGACAAGGAAAAGCTAGTGGATATGCTCACCCCAGTAGTGGCCGAAGAATGGAGTCATTTTGAGCGTGTACTGGAGCAGTTGAAAAAACGAGGCTACACCCTCGGGAAGCAGCGGAAAGACGAGTATGTAGCACGGTTGGGGCAAATTGAGAAAAAAGGAGGGAGCCGAGAGGAGCAATTGGTAGAAAAATTATTGATCAATGCGCTGATCGAGGCTAGGAGCTGCGAACGCTTCCGGCTACTTTGGAAGCATATAGCGGATGAAGAGCTTCAAAAATTCTATTACGAACTCATGGTATCCGAGGCGGGTCATTACAAAAACTTCCTGCTACTGGCCAAGGAATACCTTCCCGAAGACCGGGTCATGGAACGCTGGAAGGAAATATTAGCCGCGGAAGCTGAACTATTGAAGACTTTGGAGGTAAGAGGAGATAGAATGCATTAGAGTCTTGAGTCGTGTGACGGCGTTAGTTGTTAGCCTGCCATAGGCAATGCCCCACTTCAACTACCTGCTACAAACTCGATACTCACGACCCAAGACCAGGTACCAAAGACTAAATACGCAAGACTAACAATTTCCTTGCATGACATCGAATTATTGATCTACTTAGCAGGTGTCTATGAAGTTGACCTACCTGATGTTTTTGTGCCTGGTTCCCAGTGGTTTAGTTTGGGCTGGCGAGATCGTGCTGTTTGGGGAATACCAAGGTAAAAACATTTTCGTACAGAACCCCTATCATCGCAGCGCTTCTACTTTTTGTACCACCTCAGTGTTTGTGAATGATCGATTGGTACTAGACAGTCCCAAGGTATCTGCCTTTAAGATCGACCTCTCTTATTTGGAGATCAACGACCTGGTCGTGATCCGGATTGAGCATTTGGAAGGCTGCCGGCCTACCATTATTAACCCGCAGGTATTACAACCAGTGGAAGACTTTAAATTCCTAAGCACCGAGGTAGATAATAATAGCATACGTTGGATAACTGCCGGTGAACGTGAAGAAGGGATTTTCGAGGTGGAAAAACGAATAGAGGAAAACAGTTGGCAGGTGATCCATAAAGCAAAGACTAAAAGAGGACTGCGTGATAACCTGTACGCGGTGTCGGCAGCCCATACCAAAGGCCAGAACCAATACCGGGTCAAATATGAAGGAGAAAGTGGTAATCTCTTGTATTCCTTGGAAGTATATTATACGCATACGGATAGCCTGATCACTTTCCAGCCTCAAATTGTGACATCGCAGATCACCCTATCGGATAGTACCGGTTATCAAATTATAGATTTTTTAGGGAAGGTGATCAAAAAAGGGCAAGGGAGAGAGATCATAGTAGTAGAACTCAAACCGGGGGAATATTACTTGGAGATCCAGGATAGGAGGGAGAAGTTTATTAAGCGTTGAACCTGGGGGAGGTCTCGATCAGTCCGCGATAGGCAAAGGGCAGTAGGCAAAGTATGGGGTTGCAGATGGGGTATTACTGGTTGATCAATACCTCAAACATAGCTCATCCTATACTCGATACGTTAACGCTAGTCGTTTTCGTCTTGATTACAGGGTTCGTTGGATACCCGCATTGCAAATGCTGGCGTGAGTTCCCTGTAATACTCAATGGGTCCGCGTTGCAAACGCGGACCAGTTTATATAAGAGGGACCAGTTTAAAGGTTTTCAACTTGACTAGATCAGCTTCTAAGCCTTGGCGTTCTTTTAACTCCTTGAACTGATTTTCGAGGACGCCCTAATTATGTATGACCATCAGGCGCTTTCGAGTGCCCTGGTCATCCGAAATGTTTAATTGGATATGGTACATACCGGGGGCAAAATCATGGGTTTCGATTTCCATGGACTTATACCCCGCATTGACCTCTCCTTCAAATACTTGCTTGCCAAAGGTGTCGTAGATCATTACGGGAACCTTGGAACGAACCGGTTCTCCAAAGTGGAGGGTCACCTTTTGGTTGGCGGGGTTAGGGTATACTACTAGGTTGGAAAGGGCCTCTAAGTCATCTAAGCTGGTGATATCGCTAGGTACCGGGGTAGAGGTCCTTATCGCAGACTGGTAGATCTCCTTGGTGTTTTCATTTTGAACGAATACCACTACAGCCATATCATTAGGATCAATGTCACCTCCAGGATTCCAGGTGAGTTCAATAGGATTGCCAATGTCATCGATATCTACGGGAAGGCCTGCAGCGTTGGGTAGCATTTTTCTCAGGGCGAATCGCAGTTCAGTCTCGCCGCTGGGAAGCGCACCGCTTACGGGTACGTCTTTTTCTAGCACTGCCGCATAAACCAGCAATTCATTGCCTACGTCGGGCAAGAGTTGGGTGATTTGAGTATTGATCATTAAGTTTCCTCCTTCCGTGGAGAGGTCGATGTCAATATTGAACGGGGAAAGCTCAAGGGTCCGGAAACCGACTTGGTCTACCAGCCAATCTTCGGTAAAGGAACCGGATTGAGCGACTTGCCCGTCAATCATGACCGAAGGAGCAGAAGAAAACCCATAGAAAAGCGCACGGGCGCTGGGGTCAATGGGGTTATCCGCGTTGATTTCGTCAATCCCGGGGAAGTCGGTGTGATAATTGATCACAATGGCATCTGTGTCGTCATTAATTCCATCGATATAGGTTTCGATAAGGATATCGGCATTGTTTTTAGTGCCTTCCACCTGTGACGAGTTCGTGAAATTTTCAATCAGCACAGATCGTGTACTTTCCCCGATGAATACATTGTCAAAGGCGAAGCCATCCGTTTTATCCCCGAATGAACTGGATATGAAACCTATCCGCAGTTGAAACCTGTTCCCCCCGGCCTTGATCTCGGTGAGCGATTGTTTGGAGTTGCGCCAGAGCGAATCACTTTCTGTCCATCCTTCGTCCCGCGGGTTATCGTTCAAGTTAGCAACGGAAAAGGTGCCAATATCTCGTCGATTAAACCAGTTTTCGATACCATTTGATGCATCCAGGTCGCCTAGTAATTGCCAATCGGAAGTGCCGTTAGTAGCAAACCCGGTAAATGAGTATTCTACCAAGGCGCCGTCTTCAGCCAGTGCATCTCTAAAGGTATTCAGCGTCAGGAGTGGATTGTCTAGTCCCGTAATATCAAAGATCGGGCTATACACAAATGAGATCTCATCCGGGTTGTAATCGCCGGTACTGGTGACCCAGAAGTCTGTTTTTCCATTGACATCCAAGTCTGCGCTGCTCGTAATGGTCGTTCCACCGGAGTTAGATACGGTCCAAGAGGTATTGGTGCCCCAGGCGATCCAATCATCCGTACCCCGTTCGAAGTCCGCTTGGTAAGTATTGGTAGCATCGAGTACTTCTATAGGGACTATAAATAATGAGTCTCTTTCGGTACCCACGCAGTTTTTGTCACTCACACCTACCAGTTCCACGAAATGTTGACCTAACACGGGGAATAATGTATTGTATGGGGTCGCTTGGTCCGTAAAAACAGTGTCTGCCACACCATTGATCACCCAGGCCAAGGCAGCTAATTCATTACCCGCGCCACCAACTTGGATATTCGAAACACTTGGCGTAAAAGTAGTAGGCTCGCCTAACCCTACGCCTTGGAAAGTAAAATCAACGATCGGGTTATTGCCAATCTCCACGGGTTGTTCCTGTACATCTGATCTACATCCTACATTTGAGGTCACCGTTAACTCAACGTTATATGTCCCTGCCTGGGCATAAATATGCGTGGGGTCCTCTTCGGTAGAGGTATTTGGGTTACCTGGACCGGCATTGTCCACATCATCAAAATTCCAATCGTAATCCCTTACCGTGGCCGAGGTAATGATGGAGTTATCAATATTACCTTCACCATTGAATTGATAATCCTGGTCCACGCAATTATCCGGGTTGTTGAATAAAGCGACGGGTTTCGGATTGATGGTCACCCCTAGGGTATCGGTGTTAGAACAGGTAGTGGTATTATTTGTGAATTGATAAATGATCTCATAAGCTCCTACTCCCCGGAGTACAGGGTCAACTTCTGCCGAGCCATCAAAATTATCTACTAAGCCGTTACCATTAGCGCCGGAGAAAACAAAGCTGTGGCTGCCGTTAGGGTGTCTGCCCGGGTTGGTAGTCCTTCCCCTAAGCTGGATCAAGCTCCCATCCTCACAAAACTCACCCTCGATTTCGGGAGCGTTGCCTAAGATGCTGGATTCTACCGAGGGTGTTTCCCCGATAAAAACCTCTTTACTCACCAGTAAACTATCGAGGGCATTGAAATTACTTCTATATTTTGCGTTGAACCGCACAATAACTATACTGTCTTGGGTAAGGGTACTACCGGCCAGGTTGATATCAAAATCCCAATTGGCTCCACTGGGTACTAGCACGTTGGGATCACTTATGTCCCCGGGGTTGGTTATCCCATCCACATCTAAGGTAAGTTCTTCCAAGGTAAACCCAGCTTTTGCTCCTGCGAAGATCGTTATAGTATTATCAGGGGTAGATAGGTCTGGTGTAGCACAATAGTTATCGGCCAGTCCATCTATGGGGTCACTCCCATCAAAAACGGTCACCGCCCGGGAGGTGGTAGCTATGCATCCAAACTGGTCGGTGTGAGATAGTACGATGGTATTTACCCCAATGGATGCGCCTTGAGGATCGAATTGATAGCCATCTGTTGTATTTCCTAATACGCCAGGGCCTGAAAAAACATTCGTTCCTAAGATCAAAGAGGGATCCGGTACCAAATCATAATTAACGACATCTTGGTTGCTGAAAGAAATTTCTTCCGGGTCGAAAATAAAGTCCGCGATGACCGAGGAGTTTGTGGTACTGATATCGGCATGTACTTGGGCGTCTGTTTCCGAGTTGCCATCGTGGACGGCTGTTCCCCCGATACGTTCAAGCAAGGAATTGCCCCCTACCGAATTAACAATAAGGTGAAGACCCTCTATCCGTATAAAATCGCGTTCGCTTGTGCCCGTGATATCGTAAGTTATTCTCAAGCTGTTATTGCTCAAGAAATTATAGCTGACATTGGAAATGTCAGAGGTGGACGGGGTAGAAATGGTCAGCGGTTTACTCGGATCAAAACTTATCGCATTGGAAGTGGTGCCGATAGTGTAAGTAACCGTGGGACCATTTACCGTAGAAAAATCATTATCATTCCCTTCTCGTATCAAGATGGGCTGGGTAAGTGGCTGTGACTCCCCTAGGCAAGTACTCACGCTTGGGCCTGTTACTACCACCCCGTTGGTAGAAGAGCCGTCGGTGCGCTCAGCATTAGAAACTACGGGAGAAGCCATTGGGTTGTTCCCGGCATCTTGGGCAATAGCGTATACGGTAAAATCTTGGTTCGGGGTCAATTCTCCTATTTGTATGGTGTAGTCTTGGTTAGGAAGGGTTACATTAAACGAGCCTTGTGCCAATCCAATGCTGTAGTTTACCACCTCGGTAAATGTATCCAGGTCGAGTGGATCAAACCCTGGATCGGTATGATCGACCACTACATAATACACGGTACCTTGTTCATTGATCTGCAATGAAAAATTGAAACCCACATCATGCAGATCATGAATAGCGATGGGAGACATAGTAGGCGGATCAAGATCTGCGGTTCTAAAATTCCATGTTGTAGTGTTTGTTATGCCGGGGAATGGATTATTTGAGTTATCTAGAAAACCCGTATTTGCGCTAAGATTTCCTGCCGCTATATTCACATAATAATTATCTTCAGGATCTAATGGGCTTGGAGGGGTAAAGGTGAACGTGCGATTATCTGCGGAAATGGTTGGAGAACCTATGTTTTGAATGAATGCCGGGTCAGCTTGTTTTCTCAAGGTGATGATCCCGTCCAAACTCCTTACGGCCTCATCAAAGGTAATACTAAGCTGGGTGTTTGTGTTTACAGTTACATCATTATCCGGGGGAGTAAGGCTAAGTATACTAGGGTTCCTGGCATCTCGAAAGGTGAATGCCTTACCCACCAGTGAGCTTCCCGGGGAAGTTGTGAAGCTACCCGAGGAGATCACGGCGCCGGGAGCTTCTAAGCTTACAAACAGAGAAGGAGTAGAACTATTGGCCCCAGGTTGCAGATCCACTACCAAATAAAAATATTGATTGCTGACGTCTTCATCCAACACTTCGTTTAGCCCGGTGAAGGTTACGAAATCAGTACCAGCAGTAATTCCTGCTGTAATGTTGGTGGTATTACTAAAGTTAACGTCCAGGTTACCGTCTAGGGAACTGAATAACCGGAAGTTCTCAAACACTGGCGAAATATCTATGGGCTGTCCAACCGGGTTGATAAACTGTAGTGTGACCGCGTTCAACACGGGCTGCCCGGGAGTGTCCTGGTCCGAGATCAGCCTGAACCCGAAGATAGGTTGATTTACAGACCCGGCGTTAAGCTCATCTCGAATGACTATACCGTTAGCTTCTGTAAGCAAGGTGGCGGTGGTATTGATCACATCTACGGCATTGCTGGATACGGAAGATATGGATCGACTGGCTAGATCGTTGATGGTTAATGTTCCATCTCCCGGGCTTGTATATCTCAGGCTGGATAGATCCATCACCCCGTTCGAGAATGCACAACTGCTGCAAGTTATAGAGGCTCCACCGGAAAGAGAGGGTGGAGTGGTAATCCCAAATGTCCCCGGTGATGAGATAGACTCATTGATCTCTAAGTCGGTAAGGCCTTGAGCATCTTCTGCGGTAACTTCCGGGTATACCGGCGCATTACTCCAATCTACATTCACCCCTTCGATGGCTGCCGGCTGTTGGCTAAAGGTATATTGCGTGGCGATAACGTTAATGGTGTTGACCCCCGTTGATGTTTGCGCTCCATTTCCGTCTGTGATACCCGCTTGATCAAACTCAAACTGGGAGCCACCACTCTCTACTGCGTTCATGATGATGAGCTGGTGATTTTCCAAATCGATCACATTGGCCGGGTTGAAGGTGACGTAAACGATAAACTCTTTGGAATCATCATCTAAGGCCACTAGGTCAGAAGCCAGCCCGGTAAAGGTGAGGGAAGAGGCGCCCCCGGCTATTTCGGCTACTTCCGTGGTACCATCGTAGATGGCGATCCTCCGGATGTTATCCGGGTTGCTGATGTCAAAAGTGATCTCATTCAATATTGTATTTGCACCGTCCATATCCGTTCCGCCATCGTTACCGCCGTCGTTGATACTGAACCGGGCCAGTTCGAAGGCATTGGCCGCACCTGTAATGTTGCCGGAAAGGAAGTTGATATAATCTATCCTAGCAGGCTGGGTTACCGGTGAGGAAAGTGTAATGTTCGAGCTAGAGGAAGAGCTAATGTCAAATGAATTGGATACAGCCGCTGGTCTTGGGGAACCATCAAAGCTCGGGGTTTCGATCGTGATCGTCACCCCTTGGCCGGCTTCTGTAAATTGGAAGTTAGCGGGGAACTGGAATACCCCACTGGCGAAGCTCCCGGAGGGGTTGTTGATCGTAGCTAGTGAGATGGCCGGGGTTGTACTTTGGTTGGAATATGAAGTAATTGCCTCGTCAAAATCAAGATCGCGATTATCCAAAGCATCCAAAGCGTTGACCTGTATCACAGGCAGGAAGGTGGTGTTCAACGTAGCATTGGGTATAGTGTTGAATATCAACCTATCCGCTACTACTTCCACCCGGTTATCATCCCCGGCAATAGAACTTGTCGCGGCACTTCCTGCCGTGGGGGCGCCATCTGCTGATTCAAACGTAGATCCTTCGTTATTGGCTTGAGCGGCTGTAACGGTAAAAGTGATCTGTTGGTTATCGATAACGCTAGTGTTGAAAACCGCCCGTAAATGGTAGGTTCCAATGCCATCGTCCGGGATCACAAGAGGACTGCCCGACAGATCGAAAGAAACGGTATTCCCGGTAATAGCTCCTGTTGCAATACTATTGTCACCACTATCAAAAAGACCTATTTCCGATAAGAAGCCGATATTGCCTACTGTAAATTCAAGCGAAGTAACATTCGTAGGCGAACTGTCTATATCTGTGGCGGTACCTCCACTGGCACCATCACGAATGTCAAATTCAAATACTTTCGGATTACTAGCCGTAACCGGTGTGGTGGTAAAACTAACATAAGGAATGTTCTCAATATACATAAAAGGACGAGCCACAATATCCGATTCGTTGATCCCCGCAATGATATTGAACGGTGTACTGGCGACGCTCGGGGTAGTGAGTGTTGGAATGGCTTCTGCGGCGGTAAGCCTGCGGTTCAACTCTATAGCATCATGAATAATGGCGGTAGTAAGCGCTGTTCCATTCGTTAAATTCGCAGTGACCGGGGCCGAGGTGAGTGACCCGTCGGAAACGACGGTTACGTTCCCAGAATAGTCCAAATCCCGGTTGCCTTGGTTATCATTGGCTTCTACTCGTACCGTGGGCAACATAGTTTCATTGACAAATGTATTGGAAGGCTGTTGTTCAAAAGCAAGCTGGGTAGCCTCTACATTGACCCGGTTGTTCGTTGCCCCGGAAAGTACAGATTGGGATGTGGCTAACGTACTGGAAACGGGTGCCGTAGTAATTTGCAGGTCAGTGACCCTGAAATTGATGAACCGGTTATCGATTACATTGTCCATACCCCCTGTCATGGGGCTTCTAAGCGCTATGAATAGGCGATAGGTCCTGGATTGATTATCATTGATCCTCCCGATGGTGGAAGCGGTGAGGTCGAAGGTGATGCTGTTATTGCTTATGGCTGTTTGGGTTACCGGTGTGCCGCTGCCTACCTCTACTAACTGTGCCTGCTGAATTACATCCGCCCAGTTAGCGGTAAGTGTGTTTGTGCCCCCAGCCGCGGAGATCACCAGTTGGGTAATATCTGTACCTACCCGGTCGTCAATGGTTGTGCTGGCATCGTCCGTAACTGTAAAATCAAAAGAAGGCACTGTTAGCATAGTGATGGAAGTCTGGGTAGACTCCAAGATTAGAGGTTCGATCCCCGGACCAGCGCTGATCGTGGTGCCGTTGGAGTAGCTTACCGTTACCCCATTTGATGGTGGCGAAGTTGTTAGCCCGGCGGCAGTCAGGGTTAGGGTACCGTTGCCAGCATCACCATAGCTAAAACCTGTAGCAGGGGTGATGTTAAACGTGTATATCCCTGTATTGAAGGTGTTAGGGGATGCCGCGGGACTGTTATTCATGGCGATCCCACCGGTATTGGCCAGGTTAGTAATGAGACCCGAGTAATCCAAGTCCCTGTTCCCGTTGGCGTCTACGGCTTCTACAACGGGCGCTGTTGCAAAAGTTGATAATACCCCGACCGTACTTGGAGGCTGAACTTCCCAGTTCAGTGTAGTAGCAACTACCGTAACCGCATTATTCGCGGCCCCGGAACTCGCGGATTGGCTTCCGGCGAGACGGCTACTGCCTGCGGCATAGGAGATACTTGCGCTGTTTACCTCGAAAGCGAAGTTCAACCCGTCCAGTGTGTTGCGCAGTGTGGCATTCGTAATAGGGTTCCTTAGCCAAATACGGAGCCTAAAGATCTTGCTACCGTTGTCCGGGACCTCTCCTAACTGGCCGGCACCCGTGGGGATATTCGAAAACGAAACCTGGGTGTCACTGATGGAGATGTCACCCCCGTTGGTCACGGTATTGAACGTATTGGAGCCGTCACTTAGCTCTACACCGGCCAGTGCATCAGTCCAGTCAATGTCGTTGCCCGTCCCCAGGTTGATGACCAATTGCCGGATCAAGGTCGGGGCGTTATCTGCCGTGGGGTTGGTGCCGTCATCGGTTATGGTGAAAGAGAAATTATCAATTGCCGATCCGGGGCTATTGGTCAATGAAGAGACCGTGGGCGCACTGCCGGTAAAAGACAGGCTGGTAAACTGTGCCGAGCTGGTAGTGCCATTGCCATTCAGTATAACGCCGTCCGTTTTGTAATCAATTTGATTCCCGCTATTGGTAAAGGGAAACAGGCGGAAGTTGTATTGGGTAGCAGAGTTTAGCCCGCTAATAGAGGTAGAGGTAGCCCCTGTTACATTTAAAATACCTACATCATCGCTAAAATCAAGATCATCGGTTTGGGCGATCAGATCTGTAGGGTTAGTGGGGAAACTGCCTGAAGGTCCTATGATGTAAAGTAAGTAACCTTGGGCAAGTTGAGCCCCTGCCCCGGCGGTCCAGGATACATCCAGCGTAAAATTATCCGTCCCCGGAACAGCATTGAAAGCCGTGGGTTGTTGGCTAGGTTCTGGGTTGATAATGGTGAAGGATTGATCCCCGAGACGGGTGGTATTGCCTATATTTCCGACTAAATCTTCTACTGCACCCGTGAAATTAATAGTCAAATCACCTAAAAGGTTGATATTGTCAACCGTCACTGTATACGTGTCCCCGCTGCCGGTGATGGTAGAGTTGATCGTGGCGGTTCCCCCGGAGGCTGCACCGGCAGTGACGAAGTCTGTAGCTGCTAATGTGCTCGATGTAATCGCTTCACTGAACGTTACAATGTAAGATACAGAAGATTGCGAGGTCCCAAAATTAGCATTGGCCGGAACAGCAGGATTCCGGTTAATAGAGACCACGGTCGGCGCCACGGCGTCCACCTCGAACGACCATTCCGACGAGCCGTCTATGGCTACGTTGTGATTATCGTCCGCGTTAACAAAGGCCCATTCCACTACATCGACTTCGTAAGTCCTGCCGTTCAATAATCCACCTAGGCCACTAATATCAATCGTCACTGTATTCCCGGTTATATTGATCTCGGGGTCACCAAGGTTATAAGAATCCACCACGATATTACCATCGGTTACATTGATCAATTGAATATCCCCGCTGCCAGTAGAAGTACCTGCAACTATGTTATCATCAAAAGTGATGGTCAAATTGGATAAGCTTGCGTTGGTGGTTGAACCATCGGCCGGGGCCAGTGAGGATACATCCGGCGGGAGTACATATCGATCCCCGGCACTTAGAGTCACCCTGTTGGCATTGTCAGTGTCCCAGTTCCCTGCGGCGTTGAGCGTACCAAGCAGGCTACTGACCGTCCCTGTGTTCACGCTGTAGTTATAGCGTGCATTGTCCACTTCAGGACTGGATAAGGCGATAGCCGTTGTGCCATTGGTCAATCCCGGGGGTAAAGATGATGAGTTATCGTTATCTGCGTCCGGGTCATTCGTCCAAGATGTGGTCCCGTTTATGTTGTCCCCATCCATATGAATGCCCGAGATGAACGTGGGGTTGCCCGAGAAGCCTTGGTAAGCTAGTATTTGGTCCCCATTATTGCTAAGGTCCAAACCGTTAGTTTCCGGGCAGGTGCAGCTTACCGTGTAAGCGGTGGTACTTTCATCATTATCTATAATGATCTCTGTTCCTGCAAAAATCCGGCTTGTAGCTTCCCAAACCAGTGTCCGTTCGGTGTTTCTCAGGAAGCCTTGCTGGCCATCGTACCCGTTGTCGGTGAAGCGTATTTTTGTTCCTACCTCGGCATCTCTCAATAGAACGAATGAAAAGTTGTCTATCAAAGCGCCGCCGTCCGAGTTGTAGCCAGTAAATGCAATATCACCGGGGTCAAAAGTTACGTCAGCAGTGCTTACTCCTTGTGTCACTATGGCACTTATCTCGTTCCCTGCCAGGTCGGTGACATTGTTTCCCGTAGTGTAGCTGATAGTAGTGGCATCTGTCCAATCTCCGTTGGAAACGCTGGTAAGCGTAATGATATTCGTAGCGCCTTTGCCTGAATAAACCGCGGAGGCAATTGCCCCGGTACTGGCGCTAAACCCTGTCGCTGCACCTCCTTCCAAAATACCGAGCTCCTCATCGAGTCTAAAAGCTATGGTTTCTTGGCCTGTTCCGTTTAAAAGCAGTACCAGGTCATTGTCCGGTATAGCAGGGGACAGGTTATCCGTCCTTATGATGAGGGGTGCCGAGGGCGTGCTCGCGTTACCGGCAGCGTCAGTAGCTATGGCAGTAATGCTGTGTTCCGCATTGTCGGATAACGCAATGTCCAATGTCCATGAGTTTACTGCAACGGTATTAAACCCTGGCAAAGAGCCATCGATAGTACTGGACAGCGCTACCCGTGTCCCGTTTTCCCCGTTCCCACTAATGGTCAGCCCGGAGGTAGTTTGGGTAATATTATCGATACTAGAAACCCCCGTGTCATCAGCATTGTCTAAATCCAGCAGGGCAGGGGCCGCCGGGGGTGTGTTGTCAATGGTGATCTCGAAAGGAGTGGGGCTAATACTGGTGTTCCCGGCGAGGTCGGTAGCTTGGGCGGTGATCCTGTGAAGCTGGTTATCGCTTAAAGTTATATCTAATGTCCAGGACGTACTGGCTACGGTCGTTTGCACTCCTAGGGTTCCGTCGATATCACTGCTTAATGTGATCCTGGAATCGTTTTCACCCCCACCATCTATCGTAAGCCCAGAAGTAGTTTGGGTAATGTTATCGGTATCTGAAAAACCTGTGTCGTCGGCATTATCAAGACCCGAGATAGAAGGTATCGCCGGGGCTATATTATCCGTTGTGATTACCAAGGAAGCTGAAGCAAGGCTGGTATTTCCCGCGGGGTCTTGTTGGATCGCCGTGATCGTGTGTACATCGTTATCACTAAGTGAAATATCTAACGACCAAGTACCCCCACTCACGGTGGTAGATCCTAGGGCGCCATCTATGTCACTGGACAAATTCACCACTGCGTTTTCTTCCCCGCTGCCGCTAAGGGTCAGGCCTGTGAGGGTCATCGTAACATTGTCCGTGTCAGATGCCCCCGTGTCGTCGGCATTATCTAAACTTGGCGTCCCTGGAGGGGCAATGGTATTGTCCGTAATAATAACAATGGGAGCTGAGGCAATACTCGTATTTCCGGCAGCATCGGTTGCTACTGCAGTGATCGAATGTGACTGGTTATCGCTAAGATCAACATCGATAGACCAACTGCCACCACTTACGGTAGCGGATCCTGTTAAGCTCCCATCCACACTGCTGGTCAAGGTGATCGAGGAGCCGTTCTCCCCATTCCCGGTGATCGTGAGCCCTGTAGTGGCCTGCGTTATATTGTCGGTGTTCGATGACCCGGTATCATCGGAGGCGTCCAGGTCCAGGCTTGAAGGTATTGCAGGTGCTGTATTATCTACTGTGAGCCAGCCTGGTAAGATAGTGGAGACATTCCCCGCAGGATCTATGGCTACAATATCGTAGACACCATCATTAAGCGAGGCAGGTAATGTCACGGTGTATGCCGTATTAGCTACAGCATTTGCCTGTCCCACGAAACCATTATTATTAGTGACCGCATCTTGCAATTGTGTTAAAGTGGATGCGGGCTGGCCAGTGAGCACCAAGTAAATATCACTGGGTTCGTTTGTGGCCACTGTAGACGTGGAAGTAGCGCCTTCCCTTAAGACTTGGGGCGAATTTGTCGGCGCCGAAACGATAGGAGCTATATTATCAGGATCACCTTGTACCCGTATATTGTCGAAAACTATTTCTTCGCCTGCTGCCGTGGTGTAGGCCACTACTCTTAAGTTCAGGTTGAGCCCAAACTTGGGAATATTAAAAGTAAATTCACGCAAGTTGCGATCCAACTCATTGGCCCCGGAGACGTTAGCGCTTCCATCAAGGTCGGTATCTTGGTAGAATGGGCTGTTGGAGGCGCCATAGAAGGCCCCGATAGTGGTGTAGTCAGTGCCCCCGTTATAAGTGTACTGTACTGCCAGTGAATCGTTTGAGTTATATTCATCGTTATTACCAGGGGCCCCGATCAAAAAGGTAACACTCAAATTATCCAACAAAGTAACATCTAATGGCGAAGCCACAGGTGGGAAAATCACCTGGCCGGCTTGGCTGGGAGAGGCATCAAGGTCCTGGTTCTGTTCTAATGCCCAATAATAATCCCCTTGGATGTTAGTGATGGGGACATTCGCAAAGTCATGGTCTGCAGACAGCGGCCCCGAGGCTTCATTATCCCGGTTAAACCGAAGAAAGTATTCATTGTTGCTATCCCTGCTGGCATTTACGGCTTCGTATCCACAGTTGTCGATCTCAAAGTTGACCGTGTGCAGGTCGGTCAATGCGTCGATAGAACCGTTCAAGATCACATTGTCGATACCCCATTCGGCATCATCTCGTTGCATGCTATAAGCATACAGCCTGAAGGTGACAGCTTGCGCCAAGTTGTCGAATGTTCCCCCGGTCAAGTCAATGACATTCCCCGTGGTGGTCCCGGGTTCGACAGCCGTAGTGGCATTGACGATGAAGGGTGCGGCAATGTCAGAACTGTAGTTATCGAGACTGGATCTTACTACCCAGTTGTAAGTATCATCAGCATTAATGTCATCGTAACGTTCATCTAACACCAGTGAAGTAAGGGTTATGCTAAAATCGCAATCCGGGGTTAGAGTAAACTCATAGTAATCATTGGTGCCCAAAGAACCTCCTACAGGCCAGCGCCTTGCATTAAAACCACCGGCAAAGTTACGTGCGGTGATCCCGGGGCCTCGTGTCATAACACTTATAGAAGCGTTGGAAGGCTGGGCATCTGCGGGAAAAGTTGGTTCACTACCGCTAGAACTTCCAAAAGAGTAAGTAGCGATCTGCGCTGTAACTTGATGGCTCATTATACAGGATAGCAGGAGGATACCATATTTGAATTGTATCATGCAACCTTTCCAAAAAGCCAACCTATATTTTTTCATTGCTGTGGTTTTAGACGTCGGGTTTACCCTGTGGTCAGTTTATATTTCCCTGTGCGTCGGTTTTAAGAAGTACGATATTATCTATGCCCCCGAATTCAATCTTACCCAAGACGACAAACCCGCCATCCGGGGTTTCTTGGATGAAGCGGACTTCTTCTTCGTTCAAGTCGCCGTAAACACGGGTCCATTGGACTTCGCCGCTAAAATTTAGTTTCCTGATCATGAGATCTGCTTCGTTGCTGGTATTGATCTCTGTGAGACCCCCGATGATGAAGCCACCATCCGAGGCAGTGGTTATGGCCAGCCCTTGATCATCTGCAGGTCCCAGGTCGTCAAAGACGGTTAGGGATACCTGCTCCCCTAAGGAAGTCAACCGGGCAAAGAAAACATCTTGGTTATTGTTAATGTTTGTTGTGCCCACTACAGCTAGTCCCGTGGTGGTTTCTGCCAGTTGATTGACGGTATAACTAGCCGTGGCGCCCGGTACTAAGCTGGGCCCTGCAAGTACCGATGCTTGGCAGCCCGGGAGAACGAATACTTGCCCGTTGGATCCATTAGCGATGCTCCCGGCAAATGCGAGGCTTCCGTCCGGCCTTTCAAAAAAGGACTTGACCAGGTCAACGTCGTTGGCCTCATATTGAGCCGTACAGTCATCGATCACTTGTAGGGCTGTACCATCAAGTCGTGAAGTGAAGATGTTGTTATCCGTAGTGTCGCTAGAGATCTTTCCTACGACCGCTAAGTCCCCGGAGCGCGTAGGCACTATTCCATAGCCTTGCAGGGAGGCTGATGGAAGTGTGATATTCGATATGTTGTCAGTAAGTTCACCCATTTGGTCTACACCTAGGACCAACAAAGAAGTTTCCTCCTCACTACCTAACTCCTCATCTCCCGGGTTTATACGATCGCCAATTATCAAGTAACCGTCATTATAGGGTACTAGTGAGCGGCCTTTATAGCTTACTTCGTTGGATCCAGGGTATATACGTTGCCAGGCTTGGTTCCCAAATTCGTCCGCTTTTATGAGTTTGATCTTGAAGAGGGTCCTTTCGACAGAATCGATTTCCGTAGTGGCTAAGACCAGGTACCCCCCATCCGGGGTTGTCACTACTACTTGCGGGTCGTCTAGGTTAGCCCCACCGAAAAGCTTTACAAAAGTGTCTGCCGAACCGGGATCGGCATCTTCTTCGCCCGCGCAGGAACAAATTATTAAGGATAATGATAGTATTGCCAGTAGCTTATGCATTACTTGGTCAATTTTTTGGGATTGTACTTGGGCAGGAGCAGCCCTACGGAAAACGTCAGTGTGTGGACACGTATGTCGTTCAAAGCCATGCCATACCGCCAGGAAAGCTCATTTTCGTAATTGGATTTGGTAATATTGTTTAAGCCAAAGGCATAGTCCAGCTCAGCTATGATGTAATTACGTCCTACCTTACGTTTTACACTGATGCCGGCATGTACAGCATAGCGCAAAGCCCGGCGCATATCTTTACCCGACCCTGAAAGGTCGACGGTAGGGCCTTGGGCAGGTTCTCCCCCAGGTATCAGGGTGTTAACGTCCAGGTCAGAAAATAGCAGGTATTGAGTGGATATCCCGAGACTTACCGTTGGATTAAAACTATTTTCCAGCAACTTATACTGGCCACGTAGCTTCAACGCCAGCCATGATTGTCTTTCGATGGCTTCTGGTTCGGCAATCGTATTGTCATCCACGTCACTAAGGAAGCGATTGGTATACGTAAAGCGGTTGGTCACAAAACTGGGTTCAGCCCTTGCAGACAGGTTGTCGGTAAATTCTTTTTCAATGATCAAAGATCCGCCAAAACTAATGTTGGCCTCGTATTCATCCTGTGTAGTGTTTTGATCATGGAGGCCGTAGAAGTTTAAGACTTCTGCTAGTGAGTAGTTAATGTCGAATTTGCCCCCGAACAAGAAAATAGGCTTTGTTCTAAATGTACCATACAAATTGATCAATTCTGCCGGGTCGGCACTTTCATTGATCTGAAATTCAGGATTAAACCGGAGTAGCGCTAACATCGCCGCATCGGCTTCGGCCGGCTCATCCATAAAAATATGGGCCAGGATAAGCAGGCGGTAGGCTTCTGTTTTTTCTTCATCGGTAAATCCTGTCCGTGAGCCCAGGCAGCTTTCCAGTAATGCGGGAATCCGCTGGAGCTGGCCCTCATCATACGCGGTCCGGGCACTTCTCAGCGACTGTGTACATGTATTTTGGGCCCCCGCTATTTTAGCCATGCCAAATACAATTAACAAAACAAGGAAGCTGAACTTAATCATTGGAGGGGATGTTTTGGCAGGTTTTCTCATAATCGATATCCTCGCTTACAAACAAGGTCCATTCGTCATCGGACAGGTTTCTATCCAGTTTTGGACAGATTTTGTCGGACATAGCTTCGATCGTCGTAGGCCACGCCCTGACGAGGGACTCCCTAGTACCTGCCAGTACCTGGTCATTGCCGGGGCTGAAAGCGATGGTCCAAACCCATGTGGGATGATCTTTTAAGTTGATAGGTTGCGTATTCACCTCGCTGCGGTTCCAAAGTTTGACCGTTTTGTCTTTAGAAGCCGAAGCAATAAACCTTCCATCTGTGCTGAATTCAATTTCATCGATTTCAGCAGTATGGCCTATAAGCTCTGTGGGATCACTGTCCCCGGCCAGGTTAATTACTTTGATGAGGCCGTCCGCATCTCCTATGGCAATGGAATTATCTGTACTCATCCCTATCGCCTGCAGATCTTTTCCATGTTTGTAGATGACCGAAGGGGTGTAATTATTATCAATGTCGAAAAGTAACACTTCCCCGTTACGGGACACTCCTGCCAGCCATTTGCCGTCGGCGCTTAACGCAATGTCGTTGATACGGGTCTCACTACTGATCACTTCCTTAACATTATTAAGATCAGATCTTTTGATACTTAGCCCCTCGTTATCCAAGGCATAAAATACATTGGCATCCGGGTGGAAAACCAGCTTCCACACTTGCTTATTGAAGCCTTTAAGCTGGCGGCGGCTTGGCGTTCCTTGCAAGTCATACACCTCTACAAATGACTTTCCTTCCCCATCGGTGGGTAAGTTGCCCCCGGCTACCAAGGTTTTATCGTCCTTGCTTACGGCGAGTGCTCTAAAGAGGTAGGTCTCACCCCGGGCGGGGGCCAGCGTATCGGCTACACGTTCTACTCCTTTTACTGACCACTTGAGTACCTTGCCAAGGGTGCCGGCGGAATATACATGATTGCCAGACGGGCTTGAGGCCAACGCACGGATCGACTTTTCGTGCCCGCCCAGGCTTTTGGCCATAGGGTCATCTAAGTCGCGCAGCGCTTCATATAGCCCGTAGTAAATGTCATTGTCGTAAATGTTACCTTGATACCGAGTATTGTAGTTATAGGCTTGCTGGGCCAATAGTCCTTTGAGTATGACCTGGTCTTCACCCTGTTCTTTCCTGAACTGTGTGGACTTCACTGCCATGGCTTTGGCAATGGCTTGGAAACGAAGCTTGTCGGCGCGTTCTTTTTCGGCTAAGGCCCTTTGTTCATTTTCCCGGGCCTCTTCTGCATTAGCGTCTGCTCTTTCTTTCTCTGCCAGCGCTAGCGCGGTTTGCTGTTTGGCCAGGCCTTCACCACGTTCAGCCCTAGACCTTTGCTCTTGGGCTACGATCAAAGCATCTTCGGCCTCTTGCCTTTTCTGCTCGGCGATGCCTTCGGCTGTTGTAGCGCGTTCTAAGTTATTTAACGCGTCCTGTTCATTTTTTTTGGCCAGTATCTCGTTTTTCTTGGCCTGTTCTCCTTGCTTTACTGCTTCAATACGTTGCTCCTCCGCAAGGTTGGCTTGCCGGTCGGCCTCTGTTTTCTGGATAAAAGCGAATACCAGGAAACCCAGGGCCACCACACATAATGAACCCATGACCAGTGCCGTGATCCTGGCGATACGCAGGCGCCTTTTGGCTTGTAATTCTTTAATGCGTTGTTCCGTCTCAAACTCTTTCCTGGAGTATTCCAAAAATACCATTGTGCGCTCAAAAGCAGGATGGTACCGCTGGCCCCAAACCAGTGTGGGCTTATGTTTGGCTTGCCAATTGAGCGCCAGCTGCAAGTCCGGGGGTCTCCAAAGGCCGGCTTTCCCCACCTGGTACATAGCTGCTGCCTCGGAAAGGCGCATGTACATCTGTACAGCGTCGGCTTCATCGTCCACCCAGTTTTTTAATCGTACCCAGATGCGCATCAAACTCTCATGTGAGATGTCGACCATGGAATCGGAGTCAAGGGATATGCCGTGGGCCGGGGTGAGTAAAGAACGGCTTGGGTCACGGAAGCGGTCGATCACCTGGATCACTTCTTTTTCCGGCACCGCGGCTATCGCTGCGATTTCACCCAGCTGTGTGGGTCGCCGTATACCGAAATTTTCTCCCCTCTTTTCGGTGATGGCTTTGAACAAAGACTCACAGATCTGCTTTTGGTCGTCTTCCAGTTCTTCATAGGCCTCATTAGCATGTAGCGACAACGCCTCCGACATGGTGCCAATGGCCTCGTAATGCTTGATATCCAGCTCTTCCAATTTGAAATCATGCTGGGTGGACCAATAGCTCCAGGTACGCATTAAGGCGTGCTGCAAGATGGGAAGCTGGTCAGGATTATCTCCCAGGTCATTCAATAATTGCTGGGTCAAACGCTGCGTGATTTGACCGCCTCCTACGGCTACAGGTCCTTCAATGGCCCGGCGCTTTTGCTCGCGGGTCATCTGGGGAATGAGGTAGTGGCTGTCATTAAGCTTTTTCGTCAGCTCGGGAAACTGGGCGCAATCCCCGATGAAGTCCGATCTCATGGTGATGCCCACGTAAATAGGAGCGTCCGCGTAGTTAACGGCTTCCATTAAGAGATTGACGAAGGCCAGTGTCTCGTTTACGCTCCCCCTGGTGCTGTTCTTAAACCGGAAAAGCTCTTCAAACTGGTCTACGAGGATGAGGTAGTTCTTATCTTCAGACCGTTTGGACTGCATGACGGCCTCTACCAAACCTAAGGAACTGCTCCTGAGCAAAGTGGTAATGATCGTTCTTTTGATCTTTTGCTCGTCGGCATCGGAAGCGAGGTAATTGACATCATTTTTTAGCAAAGACTCCGCCAAATTATCGATAGGACCCGCCCCGGGACGGGTGACGACTACCTCCCAACGTGGGCTGGCATCGGCCAGGAATCCGCCATGAAGGATGGGAAGAACACCACAATAGACAAAAGAGGATTTACCACTTCCAGAAGGACCGATGACCCCGACAAACCTGTTTTTAGACAGTTTGATCAACACTTCGTCACTCTGTCCCTCGCGGCCAAAAAACAGGTGGCTTTCGTCGATCTTGAAAGGCCTCAACCCGGGAAAGGGGTTTTCGGCAACTTGGGCGTCTTTGTTGATCAGTTCAACACTCATCAGGCGGTTACTTTAAGGTCTTCTAAAAATGATTTGAGCTGGCTATCCAAAGACTCCGTTTCGACATTTCGGATCAAGGTAATGTCCGCACTTTCATAGATGGCCGGCAGGATTTCTTGAGGTTGTGAATTGATGATAGCTTTTCCTTGTATGGGCTTCTTGCGGCCAAAGCCCGGGGCTTTCAGCAGGTCCAACAGTTTCATCCGTACCCATTGATGATTCATTTTACCTTGGAAAATAATCGCAGCGTCAAACTCCCGGAGGTTTTCGATATGGTGCCGGCGCAGATCTAGCAGCTCTCCCTCGAAGGTGGGGGTGAGGACGGTATAGCCTTCATCCTCTATGTATTTTTTAACGCTCGCCACTTCCTTCATGTCAGCTTTGTCGTGCAGGACATATACCCGGGGAGCGTTGCTTTTAACGTCGCCAAGAGTACCCAGCAGGTGTTTATCCCCTCGTCCTTCGATCAGTTCGCCCCTCACAATGTTTTTAAAGTCTTCCAACGGGGTTTGTAATATTTCCACACCTTCGGAAGACGACATGTCTCTTTTGATGCTTTCGATAAATGCAAGTTGCTTTTCGCTGGCTTTATCCAGTTGGGGGGAGATCCATACCAGGCGGGTGAATTCAGCTTTGTTCTTTACGCGACTATTTTTTTCCGTGGCCAGTTGGTTTTGTATATCTACCACGGATTGATCCGATCCTTGCGGTATCTCGCCATAAGAACTGCCGATCAAATGGATGGAAAAACTGCATTCTTCGATCACTTTTTCTACGATTTTCCGGAGTTCGCCTAAGTCATGGGGTAAAGTATGATCGGGCAGTACGCGGTAGCCATGGCGCTGCAGCTCTCGTTTAATGATGTTTTTTTGGATCACAAGATCATGCCCTGTTTCGGCCAGGTAGATAGACCGGCGGGCATAGATCGATTTTGTATCACTTTTTTTGTCCTTGTATTTTACCGCCAGCAAGCTCTCATGGATGTCATAGGCCAAGTCCACCATTTTCATCCAAAAGTCTCGTTCCGCCTCTACCGTAAAAAAGTTGGTATAGTCGGTGACCTCTCCTGTGTCCATATTCAAGTTAAAAAGCTCGTATCCCAGTAATTCACGGAGCTTCGTCGGCTGCTCGGATTGGGACAAGGGCTTTTTCAATACTTTAAACACGCGGGTGGGGTGATCTTTTTCTACGGTCTTGAAAAAATCTTCAAGAGTATCGAGACATTCCCCGGATTCTACAAAGGTAGGGGATAGTATCGGTACTAAAATGGCCGCTTTTTTCATGTTTGCACCGGCGATATGGTCATGTTCTGATTTTAACAGGACATTGGTGTCGCTCCCCAGCACTTGTACTAGCATTAACTCCAGGAATTTCTTAAAATCCTCTATCCATCCGTTATTCGATTCGGTAGAGTGGTTGTCCGCATCAGCGTAAGCGATCAAAACGTCAATTTCGTAAGCCATTGAGACCTTAGTTTTTAATTTTCCCGGCGGTTTTCAAGAGTTTTTTCTCGATATTTTTCAAGAAGACTTGTGCCAACTCGTGATGATGCGCCATTATGTTAAAAAAATCAAATACCGGCAGTACAAATAGCACGGCAGCATTATGGGCCGTTATACCGGTAGCATTTATTCGTTCACCCGTTCTAAAAACATTTCCAAAGACTTCTCCTTTTTTGACCAAGACCACTTCTGTCCCCTCGTTTTCAACCATTACTTCCCCATCCGCTATAATGAAGATCTCCTCCTCCTCTTCTGACCGATTCACTTTTACCTGGCGCCCTTCAGCAAGGTTAAGGTTTTGCATTTTGTCCACCATATTGGCTAAAATGAGACCTTTAATATTCCTGAACTCGGGTACTTTTTTTAAGAACATGACCATTTCCATGCGCAAATAAAAACCATCTTTCAGGCGTCCTTCCGGTGTATTGTTTCTAATGGTCTCTTCGAGTTTTTGCTTGTTTTCCGCCGGAAGCCTGCTGGCTATCCGGTGAAAGGCTTCTTGATCCTTATTATAAATGACCCAAGCGGCGGCTTCTTGTAGCATAGGGTCGATATTGAATAGATGTGCTACTAATCCGCGGCTGATCCTGAAATCCGGCATAAATACAACGCTGTAAAGTGCACAGGCTTTTGTCCAGCGGTTGGCTTGGTTATAATTCCGGTTCAGGATATAGTTTAAAACTTGTATTTCAGTATACTTCTCCCTGGGAAAATGCGCCTGTAGTTTATTGAGCTTTTCATCTACATCGATGTCATCTACAAGCGGGAAAAGTTTAGGCTTTAGGTCTGGCGCCACGAACAGGTCCAGCAGTTCAATAGCATAAGCAGCGCCGTCAGGCGTGCCGATGTCCACATTTTCTCTTACCAGCTGTACTGACTGGGGGTCATACAGGATGGATAATAAGATGTAGATCATTTCGAAGTTATCGTTGACCTCTTCTTTCAGCGCATTTCTCAGGAAAACAAAATGTTTGATATTCGGTAGCTCCTGGATGGCCGCCATGTTCCATATCGCTTTACCAATTTCATTTTCGAGCAATGTTGTGATCAGGGTTATCTCACGTTCCCGGGCCTGGTAGTTGTAATAGCGTAAGGATAACAGGATATGTTTCACGATTCTTCGATCCGGGTATTCGATCTTTTTCCAGAGCAGTTCCATGGCGTTATTTCCTCCTATTCGCCCGATCACTTGCACGATCTTGATCATGACCATATCGCTCTGCCCCGACTTATGAAAGGCTGTTTCCAGGCTGAAAAGAACGCTTGTACCACATTCTACCAGCGCGGCAGCTGCGGCATTACAGTAAGTGGGGGAGTCTAGCAGTTCTATGAGTACGCCATAAGTCTCCTTTAGCCTTAACTTTCGCGAAGTGGCTATGGCTTCCATTTTTACTTTCGGTTCCACATCCCGTAGGAGTTCCAGCAGGATAAAAATGCGCTTAGGGTCAGTAACTTGCCGGATCAGTTTAGCTGCGAGGAAACGATCGGCGCCTATTCCGGACTTGCTCAGTATTTCCAATTTTTCGATCCCGATCGAAATAAGGTCACTGTCTTCAACATGGTCAGCGGCTTGCCGGGCCAGGTGACCCACGGCCGATTTGCCGCCCAGTTCTAAGTCCAGCTTTTTTGCCTGCTCTTTGGCATATTCGCGTACTCTTGGTGATTCGCTTTCCAGTAATTCTACCACGGACAATTCATACAAAGCCGGCTCCAATTTTTCCATGAGCTTCAACCCATAAATGACTTTTTCGTCGGCAGGGCTGTCCAATTCATTCTTAAGTATCCGGTCTACGCCAAGTTCACTCTCGGCGGTTTCGCTGAGCGTACTTTTGTTTTTTACCAGGGAGTCTTGTAGGGTAAGGCGATAGTTATTGTGCATTTTCGTAGTCACTACATACCACAGAGCCATTAGGGGTAATGTGAATACTGAAATATAGATCAGGTCAAGACCCCGGATGTTTTCGATCGCGATCAGCAATGTACCGGCAAGGAGCCCTGCAAAAGCGGTGATGACCCCTTCGATCTTGGTTTGTACGTCAAAACGTATTGAACTGTCAATAGGGAGGAAATAGAGCTTGAAAGCCGGGCCATCCAAAGCATCTTTTAATGACGCATTAAAAAGTTTGCTCATCGAAATGATGATAAAAAAGAAGATCAAGGACCCGCTATCTACGCTGTATCCGAAAAAGAAACCAATAGGGATGGCCAGGGCCGTAAACAGCCCGATAAGAATAGGATTGATCAAGAGAGAAACTTTTAACCCATAGATGGCTATGATCTTATCGGTAACGAATGTCTGGAACAAAAAGCTGAAAATAACAACGGTGGCTTCAAAGTAACTCAGGAAATTGGGTAAGCTCTTTTCGTCAAACTGGAGTTTTGTCATGTTCAGGAAAGAATAGTCGACAAAATTCACTGCGATCATCGAGACGGTGACGAAGATCGCCATTAAAGCAATGTACTTATTTTTGAACAGGGAAGCGTATTTCACCCGGCTAGAGCCGCTTCGTATGCCTTTGACGAATAGTTTTTTCTGTATGATGATGAGCAACATCACGAAGAGCCCTCCCATGCTCAAGAGGCTGACAAAGAGCAGGTTTTCTGTACGTATGTAATTCAAAAGCACGGGGATGGAAAACAGGGCGAGAATGGAGGCCACAAGCTGCCCGGTATCGATACTGCCGATGATCCGTTTGGATTGCCTTAAATTGAACATTCGCCCGAAAGCTCCCCAAAATACGAGGAGAACGATAAAATTAGACGGGACAATGAAGGTAAAAGCAAAAAAGTATACATTTCGCAGGTCATCAAAATTCCTGAAGGCCCATTCTATGCCCATTAAGAAAACGGTTACCACTACAATAGCACCCGGGGCGAGGTAAGTAAACGGTATCCGTCCTTGTAGGAAGCTGTAGATAGCGGTGAAAATAATACCCAGGCTACCAGCAGTGAGAATGGCCAAAGGCAATTGTTTTTCTATTTCAGCTTCTTCCAGGTTATTAAGAAAAAGGCTGGAAGCGCCAACATCCAATGTGGCCAGGAAAATGCCCATAAAGAAGCCCATGCCCAGCAGCAGGGACACCTTTGATAATTCGCTGGCCTCGATGTCTAATGCTCTTAATACGGTAGCCTTAAAGCCCATAACACCACAAACAAATTTCAATTTAATATTAAAAATTAAAATTAGGTCACCAATTGCCTAAAAACCTCGCCCTGCTGAATATGGCCTGGGGAGCCGTTTGTTATGGTTAGCCTGTTGATCTTTTTGTAAAACTTGTGTCTTGATTATTCGGAATTTATTGGTTTTGGTCATTTTCGGGAATGCTCCTAAGTACTTAGATTGTTCGTAATTACCTCAATATTAATGAAATACTCGAACCACAAGAAATATTCAATGTTTGAAAGTTAAATGAAAGCCGTAAAGTTTACTTAACTGGCTTTAAGAGTATACATGTATGATTAAGATTGAATAGCATGAATAAAATGCCTCTGCTGGGTTTACATATATTGCCGTGCTGGCCGATAGGATATCTAGCAGAGCTAAAGCCTCGAGCCTACCCCTTATCCCCCTGTTGTGCTCCCTGAATGAGATACTCACCGGGCAAGAAAAATCAAAATCTGGTTCATTATTTTTCTTAGATTTGCAATATTTTTTAATTTGGGTAAATAATTTGAAGCGTATGGAACTTATTTTTTCAACTGTAGGACGTTCGGTCCTTCTTATTTTTTTACTATCAGTTTCTATTGTTACCTCCGCGCAGGACATCAATAAAAAGATCTACAATGCAGATAAGTACTTCAAAATAAGGAATTATGAAGCTGCATTGCCTTTATACCTGGAGGGTATAGAAGCGGGTGTTAAAGACCCTATAGTTCAATACAGGGCAGCACTTTGTTATGAAAATGCTCGTGAAATTGATCAACAGGTAAAATCCATCCCTTATTTCGAACAAGCGATCAAGACAGGTATGGACCAATTGCCGAACACGGCATATTTTGACCTGGGGCAAGCCTATCATAAAGATGAGCAAATCCAAAAGGCGCTGGAATTTTATGGGAAATATAAGGCTACATTGAAAAATGACCCTAAGGCCTTAGCTACCGTGGATAAGGCGCTTGAAGAGGCTATGAGCGCACTGGCTTTGATGGGCAGCCCAAGAAATGTTAAGATCTTAACGCTGGGACCTGCCATTAACACGGAATATACAGAGTATAACCCGGTGGTATCGGCCGACGAGAGCGTGCTGGCCTTTACAGCGCTTAGACCGAACACCGGTAAGACACGTTCCAATGAAAAGTTCATCGAAGAGATCAATATTGCCTACAACAGCTCCGGCGAATGGGCGCAACCCGGCAGGATCGAAGTGATCTCCAATTACAATGTGGGTACGGCAGGTCTTTCACCGGATGGGCAGAGGATGCTGATATTTATTGGTGGCGCTGCGAATACAGGCAACTTGTATGCGATCAATAAAACAGGCTCGGAATGGTCTAAGCCTACCACGTTAGGGGACAGGGTCAATTCGCGTAGCCTTGAAACCACGGCCAGTATTACCCCGGATGGAAAAACTTTATACTTTGCCAGCAACCGTCCCGGGGGGTATGGAGGTATGGATATCTACACCTCCCAAAAACTCGAGTCAGGAGAGTGGGGAGAACCGGTAAATTTAGGCCCTGTCATCAATTCAAAGTATGATGAAGACGCCCCATTCATACATCCTGACCAGTGGACCTTATTCTTTACTTCTAATGGACATAATACTATGGGAGGCCGGGATATTTTTGTTACACGGCTATTCAATGAGGAGTGGACCAAGCCTGAAAATATGGGATTCCCCATCAATACTACGGCTAATGACAATTATTTCACGCTGACCGCCGACGGAAGGAAGGCCTATTTTTCTTCTGACCGGAAGGGAGGAAAAGGAGGGCAAGATATCTATATGCTTGATATGCCGGAGGAGGAAGCCAACATCCCCTTAACTATGGTAAAAGGCCAAATATTGGACGGAGAAACGAATAAGGCGCTTCCTACCACTATTTATGTGATCGATAATGAGTCTGGCAAAAAGTTGGATTTCGTTTACCAGCCAGACCCTAAGACCGGGAACTATCTCATCATATTGCCGCCGGCGAAAAATTATGATATGATCATCGAGTCCGAAGGGTTTTTACCATACACCTTGAATATTAATGTGCCCGGCCAAACGTATTTTTATGAGCTTTACCAGCGCATTTATCTGAAAACGATCAAGCAGTTTGACGTTACCGTGGGGCAATCGGTGGAAGTGAAAAATGCTTTTTATGATACCCATGAAGAAGCGGTGACTGATTTAAGGAAGATCCATGAGGCTGCATTGGTCAAAAGTGACAGCATCGATGTTTATGATCTTATGAACGATTTGATCGCGGCCAATGATCAAACCGGGATTGATTATCTCACTGACCTTCTTTATCGCACTAACCCGATCGATGATGTGAACTTCGATGATAACGGTAATCTTGAACAGGCCACCCGGGTTTATTACTATGACGAAAGTGATGAAAGCAAGTTCGAGAAAAAGGAGGTTGACGGTAAAACGATATTTTCTTTGCCCACCATGTATGTGACCGAGGAGGCCACGCGACAAAGAGAAGCTGCCTCAAAAAACAAAGCTAAGATCCCGGGAGCTGAACTGGGAGAGGTGGTAAAGGTATATTTTGAGGTGGGTAAAAGTGACCTTACTTCTTCCTATCATGAACCCTTGGATAAGGTGCTTTCTCGATTGAAATCCGATGAAAAACTAGGGGTGCAAATCTCCGGGTATGCTTCGGCAGAAGGCAACGAGGAATTCAACCGGGAACTTTCTAATAAACGGGCACGAAGCGTGCTGGATTATATCAACCAGAAAGGGATCGTTCGAAGAAGGATCATCGCGAGGGGGTATGGCGCAACGAAAGATGAAAAATCAAATGCCACGGAAAGCCGTCGCGTGGAGATCAAGCTGGTAGATCTTGGAGCTTACGATAGGATGCCTCGATAGTTTTTCTTCTTGGTTAAGCCTTCTTGCCGGGGAACCGGTGAAAATTGATTTAGTCACTTTTATTTTTCCTGTGGTTTCATCCTGTAGGCTTGTGGGACGAAACGACAAGATCGAGACTGTACGTAAATAGCTAAATTTCATCATCTTTTGTGAATAGATCATAACCTTTCCCGAAAGCTTAACTTATCGAGTCATAGGATTTGTAATCCGGGCGTTATCGTTTGTGCCCATGATCAATCATATAAAAGTGAGTCCTTGAAAATTAGCTTTGAAGGAGAGCGTTTAATTTTGGCGAATGGGGCTGCATTTAAAAATGTTTCGGGTAATGCGGACCTCGCAACGTGAGTTCGATATAAAAATAACTAAATCGTAAAGAAGATCCCTTTGTGGTTCTTTGAGCTTTGGTGCCTTGGTGGCGAAGCTTCCCCGGCCACTAAGACGCAAGTGCACCAAGGGTCACCAAGCCCATTTTCCCCGCAAACGCACTGCCCAACCCCTATAGGCCGCTTACCCACAGTCCTCAAATGTGCCACGCTGTTCCTGGATGTCTCCTCTCCATATGCACTTGAGTTTTTAATAATCCCACCTCTTCGGGATTTGAAGATGATGCTTTGTTACTCAAAAATAGTTGTTAAGCCACCTCTCTTTACGCTGGGATGAGCAGGGAACTGTCCCCGTAGCTTAAAAAGCGGTAGTCGTTGTCCAAGGCTTGCTGGTATACTTTTTTCCAATCTTCCCCGATAAACGCGGCAATTAATAAGATCAAGGTAGAGCCGGGCAAATGATAATTAGTGATAAGCCCTTTGCACACCTTGAAATGATAACCCGGAACAATGAAGATCTCTGTCAGGCCTCCTAGCTTTTCGAGGTTATTCTTGTCCATGTGCTCCCATACAGCCTCCAATGATTGTTGGGTAGTAGGCAGGCCTGTTTCTTGTTGGTAGGGCCTGAGCTTTTCAACATCAAATTGTGTTTTGTTTTGCAGAACCAGGTCCACCCCGTACCAATATAAACTTTCCAAGGTCCTCATGGAAGTGGTGCCTACGGCGACTACCTGTTCATTTTCCAGCAGGTTTTTAACATTGCTTTTTGAGACCTCCACCTGTTCATAATGCATGGGGTGATGCAGCACGTTCTCTACTTTGATGGGTTGGAACGTGCCGGCGCTCACATGAAGTGTCAGGTGATCCAAAGTGATCCCCTTTTTCCGGGTATTTTCCAGGGTAGACGCATCAAAATGCAATCCTGCTGTAGGAGCGGCTACTGCCCCTTCCTTTTCCGAATATACGGTCTGGTACCGCTCTTTATCCTCTTCGGCCAGCTCCCGCTTGATATAAGGAGGCAGGGGCACCTTCCCCACGTTTTGCAGGATATCAACAAATGGATCGTCACTATCCCAGTTGAACTGCAGGACCTGTTCTTCCCTATCAACAACCTCTACGGATAGGGTAGTTTCGTTTTCGAGGGATAGAAAGAGTGACTGTCCCGGTTTCCACTTTTTTAGGTTTCCTACCATGCACCGCCATTGGCAGTTTTTCTTGATCAGCATGGCAGAGGCAATATCCCTCGTTGGGGCAAAGGGCTCTAATAGAAATACTTCGATATGTGCACCCGTGTCTTTATAAAAATGCAACCGTGCAGGGATTACACGTGTATTGTTGAAAAAAAGAAGGCTATCACCGGGTAGTTTTTGATCGATCTCAAAAAACGAATGGTGCGAGATATGACCTTTGTCATAGACAAGTAATTTTGACTGGCTGCGCTCGGGGAGAGGGAACTTAGCGATCCGATCTTCGGGAAGATCATAATGGTACTCTTTTAGATCAATATCTTTAGCCGCGTATTTCATATGGCCGCAAATATAGTCGAAGATAGTACTTGTTTTTATGGGTTGTAACTACTTTGTGACACATCAAGATATTCGGTGTACTTGTTAAGGTAAGTGAAGAATGTATCCCCATTAAACTTAGTATATTTACCCTGCTTACCTTGAATGTATGCTTAAAACGTCTTATCAAAAATATACGCTCTTTTTTAAGTTCAATGCTGGAACGTCCCGAGGCGTGCTCACTGAAAAAGATACTTGGTTCATTAAGGTTTGGGATACTAATAATCCCGGGGTATTTGGGTTAGGTGAGGCAGGGCCTTTGAAAAAGCTAAGTATCGACGACCGGGAGGACTTTGAGCCGGTCTTAGCCGATATTTTACAACAGCTCGAACAGCAAGCTATGCCACAAAGCACAGCCGAGATCTATGCGCTGGCCGGAAAGCTGGCCGGGGCGGCATTTCCATCCCTACGTTTTGCGCTGGAAACAGCACTGCTGGACCTTACCCAAGGAGGACAAAGAATGATCTTTGACAATTCCTTCTATCATGATCAAAAAGGCATCCCCATTAATGGCTTAATATGGATGGGGGATACCGAGTCCATGCTTTTGCAAGTGGCAAATAAGGTGGGGGAGGGCGCGGATTGTATAAAGATCAAGATCGGGGCCATGGATTTCGAAAAAGAATGCGATATTCTCGATTTTATTCGTCGCAGGTATTTTCAGAACGAACTGATTTTACGTGTCGACGCTAACGGGGCTTTCAAACCTTCAGAGGCTCTTGATAAACTCAACCAGCTTGATCAATATAACCTGCATTCCATAGAGCAGCCGATAGCCGCGGGCCAGGTAAGTATGATGAAGGAACTATGCGCAACCACCCCAGTACCCATTGCCTTAGATGAAGAATTGATCGGTATTCATGAGCTAAAAGATAAACAAAAGCTATTGGAAACGATTTTGCCCCAGTATATTATTCTCAAACCGACGTTGGTAGGTGGCATTCAATCTTGCCTGGAATGGATCTCCATAGCCGAAGTTATGGGGATCGGCTGGTGGATGACCTCAGCATTGGAATCTAACATAGGCCTGAATGCCATAGCGCAGCTCACTTACGAAATGAACGCAAAGGGGCACCAAGGCCTTGGCACCGGGCAGCTCTACCATAATAATATCGATTCCCCCTTGACGATCGATACGGGCCAGGTCTCTTATCGATCTTCGCAGGAATGGGATTTTTCACCACTTTCATTATGAATACGAGTATTACCGAAGATTCGCTACACGGCGGGGGCAAGGCCTGGCATTTTAACAAAGAATACATTTCCGAATTTGTTTACGGTGGCATTGATGGAGCGGTCACCACGTTTGCCGTAGTGGCCGGGGCCGCTGGCGCAAATGCCGATGCCATTTGGGTGATCATTTTTGGGTTTGCTAACCTTATTGCCGACGGATTTTCCATGTCTGTAGGCAATTATTTTGCAGTGAAAGCCGAGCGTGACAATTTCGAAAAACATAAAAAAATAGAATACTGGGAAATAGAAAATGTACGTGACAAAGAGGTGCAAGAGATCCGGGATATCTATGCCGCCAAAGGATTTAAAGGTGAGTTGTTAGAGCAAGTGGTCAGCGTGATCACAGCCGATAATGACGTATGGGTCGATACCATGATGAAAGAAGAGCTAGAAATGACAAAAGATCAAAAATCACCGTATCAAACGGCTTTTGCTACTTTTCTTTCCTTCAATGTGATCGGGATCATCCCGCTGCTATCGTATTTGATGTCCGCCCTATTCGGTTTCCGGGGCGACCTTTTTGCCATCTCATGCGTAGCCACGGGTGTGGCGCTGATGATCGTAGGCTATCTTAAAAGCGAAGTGACCCGGACTTCGCATGTCAAGGGCATATTGGAGACGTTACTCCTTGGAGGACTAGCTGCTTTCCTGGCTTACCTGGCCGGTGATGTACTCGCCAGCTATTTATTGTAGTCGTTAATCATGAAAAGGTGTAGTCGTTGATCATGAAAAGGACTAAACCTGGGATTTACAAGTAGTGGAGGTCATTGGGGTGTAATGAAACCTGTCCTAAGCGCCGTGAAAGTTTTGCACTCAAACACACGGAGATTCACCCATGGGTACAAGCGAAAGTATCCTTCGCAACGTCAACGTGACAAATGATCACCTACCCCGGGATAGTAAAAGATTATTAAATTTTTGTAACCTTTTTAGGTCGAGAAAGTCTACATATTAACTAGTTTTCAAAAACTCAACAACAACCATGGTCAAAAATTATCTCAAAACTGCCTTGAGAAGTATTCTCAAGAGCAAAACATTCTCATTTATCAATGTTTCAGGTCTTTCGATCGGGATCAGTGCTTTTCTTCTTATAATCGTATACGTGCAGTCGGAATGGAGCTATGATAAGTTCCACCGTAATTCTTCTACTATCTATCGTGTAGCGCTGGAGCAGTACTTGAATAATGAATTGATCTTGGCCAGCGCTGAAAACTATCCCGGGGTAGGTCCTGCTTTGACCGCTGAGCTCCCCGAAGTAAGGGGATATGCCCGGTTGTATAACATGGGGTATAAGAATAACCTTGTGATCACTTACGAGGCAGCGCCTAATGGCCCAATACAGTTTAAGCATAGGAAATTCCTTTATGCGGATTCCTCTTTTCTTCCCATGTTCGGGTATGAAATGAAGTATGGCAGTGCAGAACAAGCCTTACAAGAGCCATTTTCGGCAGTGATATCCGAAGAATATGCTAAAAAGTATTTCGGGGATGAGGATCCTATGGGTAAAATGCTCAGGCTGGAGGACGATGATTGGAATAATGAATTGGCGAAGGTGACCGGTGTCTTTAAAGACCTTCCAGTGAATACTCACCTCAAATTTGACGTGCTTTTTTCTTACAAAACACTTTTTACTCGTGGAGACTGGGCTCCCGGCCGTTACGATCAAAGCTGGGCAAGAAAAGATATGTATATCTATATTGAGTTAGAGGAAGGTACAGATCCCAAGGTATTGGAAAGCAAGTTGCCAGGTATAGTTGAGAAATATTCCCCGGGCCTAGCAGAGCGAAATCGCAGGGACGAATTGTCATTGCAGCCTTTAGAAAGTATACACCTATATTCTCATTTGGCCGAGGAGGCTGAACCCAACGGAACAGCCTCTACGGTTTACACGTTAGCACTGGTGGCCGTGTTCATCCTCGTCATCGCTTGGGTGAACTACGTTAACTTATCTACGGCCAAAGCCTTGGAACGCGCCGCCGAAGTTGGGGTCAGGAAAGTCATGGGTGCGTTTAAACATCAATTGGTCCGGCAGTTTTTGGCAGAATCGGCAATCATTAATTTGGCTTCGGTGTTGCTGGCACTGCTTCTTATGGCCTTGGCACTCCCGTTTTTTAATGACTTGAGCGGGCTAGGGCTTTCGTTCCCTGGCCTGTTTACCGTGGAATTTTTGGCGATAATCACGACGTTGTGGATCGTGGGAACCATTTTATCAGGCCTTTACCCTGCCTTTGTTTTGAGTAGCTTTAAGCCGGTAACCGTGCTAAAGGGTAAATTTGGTAAATCAGGCAAAGGTGTTTTCTTACGAAAAGTGTTAGTGATATTCCAATTCACCACTTCCGTAGCGCTGATCGCGGGCACGCTGATCGTTTATGACCAGCTGCATTACATGATGGATCAAGACATTGGGATGAACATTGACCGGGTATTGGTGGTAGAACGCCCCGGGGTAACGCCTAACGATCGACAAGCGATCCAATCCAACATTGACGTCTTTCGTGACGAATTGTTAAAAAACCCGAACGTAAGTGCGGTTTCCACCAGCCTGACCGTACCCGGGAAAAAGAGAGAGTATAAATCGGGTGTAAAAAAATATGGAGATGCCGATGATAACATCGTTACGCTACGCTTGAATAGTATGGATGATCAATTTACCGAGGTGTTTGGTATGGAGGTCTTGGCGGGTAGAACCTTCTCTACGGAATATCCTAATGATACGGACACCTCGATAGTGATCACCGCATCGGCCGCTACACTTCTAGGGTTTGAGAATGTTTCGGATGCCGTGGGTCAGACCTTGAGTATCACTGATTTCGATTGGAATCCCATCGTGGTAGGTGTAGTCAACGATTATCATCAAGAAGCGTTACAAAAGGGACTGGATCCTATCATGTTTTATTGCACGTACTACGGCGGCGAGTTCTACTCTATGCGTATCTCTGCGGGCCGGTTCGATGAAACGGTTGAGCATGTCAACGCCAGCTGGGACAAAGCCTTCGCCGGGAATCCCTTTGAGTACTTTTTCTTGGATGACTATTTCAACCGGCAATACCAATATGAACAAAAATTTGGGAATCTATTTACTTTTTTTGCCGTGATTGCTATCCTGCTGGGCTGCCTAGGCTTGTTTGGGTTGTCTGCCTATACCGCGCAACAGAAAACAAAAGAGATCGGCATACGTAAGGTTTTAGGTTCTTCGGTTAGCGCTATTTTCATATTGCTGTCCAAGGATTTTATCAAATTGATCCTAATTGCCACGTTGGTAGCGGTGCCGCTGATCTATTATTTTATGGGGCAGTGGTTGGGTACTTTTGCCTATCGTATTGATATCCCCGCGCAAGTTTTCCTTCTTGCCGGTGGCGCAGTAATGCTCGTGGCCTTGATCACTATCAGCTTTCAATCCATCAAGGCTGCACGGGTAAATCCCGTGGATTCCCTGAGATATGAATGATGTGAACAATGGAGAGCGATGGGCCGGTTGATTTCCAAGATAGCTGGTCCTTTGTTAGGGTGTCCCTTGGAAAGTAGATTTGATAGGAGAGCGTTTAGCTTTGGAAAATTAAGGTGCATTTTTAAAATGTTCCTACGATGGGGTAGAGCGTCCGCTTGATCGGTTTTGTCAATGACGTTTTTCAAAAAGGATTGGGTCATTCTTCCAAAAACGAGTCTACCGCGGAAAACAGTTGCCATGAAAATTTAAACGGGAGGATTGATTTGGAATTAATGTAGCAGTCTCCCTGCTTTTAAGTGTACGATCTAAGACCATTTCCGAGCGGACGCCCTCCCGATTATTAAGTCGTAGGACCGCTACGCTTAACCTACGACTAGGGTCATACATTTTTAAAATGTTTCGGGTGGTGCCAACCTCGCAATGAGCAGTTTAAGTGGGATTTTGTGGTTCTAAGCCCATTTTCCAAGCAAAACACGCTATCCAGTCACCTAGTGCGCATTTAGCGGAGCGTAATGCGTACTTGTCGAGGCAATAGGATTTGTAATCCGGGCGTTCTCGTTTGTGACTCATAATCATATAAAAAAGTGCGTCCTTGAAAGTTAGCTTTGACAGGGGAACGTTTAATTTGCCAAGTTAGGCTATCTTTTTGAGATGTTTCGGGTAATGCCAGCTTCGTAATGAGCAGTTTAAGCGGTATTTAGTGGTTCTCAGTCCAGTTTTCATTTTCTTTTGCACGCCCATGCCATAGGCATCCCTTCGGGGAAAGAAAACGAAACAAAAGAAAAGGGCGCCGGCAACCAAGCCCATT
>JANQLQ010000070.1 GCA_028280565.1 Fulvivirga sp. | reverse complement strand
TCCTGAAGGAAAAAGATATGATGCGTTTAAAAAGCATGTAACAAATGTAAACAAATGCCCAAAGCCTATTTTTGAAAAACACCAGAATACAGAATCCATAGTCCACATAAGCTGGCTTACTAATAGTTACTATGTAAGAATCACTGAAGCAAGGTGCATATATGTGGGATTCCCCCTTTGGAAAGATCCAAAGTTTGCAAAGAATGTATTAAACTTTATGTTAATCAAGCCTCATTTCCTGAACTACTTCCTACCCATTATTGTATTGATTTTTGTTGCTATAATCGCTATAGATCGTTGTTGGGAAGGTAGTCTTTGGTCTTTATTCGGTGAGTGGAATTCAAATAGGTAGGAACTCATCATCCCCCGTGTAATCGAATTCCTCAATCGTCTGGGGTGTATTCCCAAAACTGTCCCGCTTCTTGATGTTGTACACGGTCTTATACTTCAATAAATCGTCATCATAAGGCTTTAACAAGGACATAGCCTTCCCCTTCACTACAGGGTCGGGACGCTCTGAAACAGCCTCTAACCAATCCGCATGCAGTTTCTTAGGAATGATCGCAGGCATACGCTGCATGACATTATGAATCTTCGTCAAAAGCGGGCTGGCTGGTACGGTGATGATCGTGCAAGTGTCGTGTACTTCCCCGGTTTCTTTATCAGTCCAGCTATTCCAGAGGCCTGCAAAGGCCAGGGGCTCATCCGCTTTGGATTCAATGTAATAGTAGGCTTTCTTGACATAGTTCTCTATCGGCTTCCCGTATCGCTTTTCTTTTTTTGTCATACCGTACCCGTGCGGTTCGAAAAATCCGTCTACGAATATGAGGCAGTGTTTTGAGATCGCAGAATGCTTGTAACTCCAAGACGTGTAGATCGTTTCGCTTTTTGCATTGAGGGTGTTTAGCTTCAATTCCGACAGATCTTTAGTGCTGCTTGGGATAAACCGCCATTCAAATTGTTGAAATTGATCCGGTTGATCATTCGTGACGACCAATAGTTTTACCTTGTCCCGGCTAAACCCGTCAACCCGGTATTGTGGGGTAAAATCAAACTTCTGCAATTGATCTTCTAAGTCCTTTATCTCTTTTTCTGACTTCCCGTAATACCTCGCGTACTTTATTTGAGAACGGATTTGGGCTGCAACATCGTAACACATACTTACTTCACACTATAATTTGCAACATCAACTTTCGACTTGAGTATGATCACCCCGTCACACTTGTTAGGCTGGTCAGTAAGTACGATCGTGCTATCCGAAGTGAGTTTTTTCATCACATCGTCATAGCTCATGACTTCGTCACCGTCATAGAGCAGCACGGCATTAAGAAACACTCTTGCGTTCTCTACTGCTTTAGATTCACTTGAAAAAGTCCCTAGGTAGGCATCCAAACCGCACGGGCCTATTTCGAACAACACATACACATCCATACTTCACTACCACGTCAATCAACAATAAAACCAAAGGGGAATTAAATGAGGGGAAACTCTAAAGTATTCAATTACAGTGAGTTGCGCAATAGCTTAACCCAGGTTTAACCGAAAAAACATATTAGGCCGTGGATCGTTAATACATAATTAAAGTAGTAAATACTAAATATATTAGTTATTGATTATCTTTGTGTTATGGTCGAGCCGGGGGTTTATAAAGTGAAGTCATTCGGGAGGTTTCATCGAATGACAGTGTTTGTTGAGAAAGGAAAGCTAATGTATTCTATAGCTGCATGCCCGCCGCGGCCTGTGGATGACCTCGAAGACCATATAGAAATCATTGGCCCAATCCATCACTTGGACCCAGTTCTACACGCCAGGCTTACCATCAAATGGAAGGACCAATACCAGGACGAATTTGAAGAAGAAGCTACGAACACCTCGCGTTTCCGGCAAATCTTGGACTCGATTCCGGACGTGTTAAACCGGCTGAAAGACAATCCCTGGAGACCCAAGGAATAAACAGGATCATCGCTTCTTTTTCTTAGTCAGTTTTCATTTAACCTCTTTTCAATGATTTCATTCTCAAGCCTTCGGCGGTTAACCTCCAGTTGGCGCTTAGGGTGGTTTTGGTTTTTGCTGATATAGGACCGGTTATTGTTTCGGAGCTTGACCAGCTCTGAGCGATCCTCCGGCAGGCCAGCTGCAGGTATAGGTCCTTTCAATGTTTTTTCGATACGATCGGTGATGGCCAATACTCTGAACGCTAAAGCCCTGCGGTCGGTGACGTTGGTGGCTGATTTCATTTGGGCATGGGCCGTGGCGCGTTCCCGGAACATTCGCTTTTGCTCTTCGGTCCATGTAGGGAGTTCCTCGCGTTCTCCAGGTTGGTCGCCGTCCGGATCCGGGGAGGGTGGGGGTAGTAGCTTCTTTAGTTCCTCGTAGAGCTTTTTCTCTGTAAATGAATTACAACCGACCCGGAAAAGGGAAATAAGGGGGGTGCCCGGTGCCAGCTTTTCATAGAGCATCACCCCCTTTTCATAGTCCTGGTGCTCGAACCAGGCTGTAAGACTCCCGGGCTTCATACCGAGACAGTAAACCAATACACACTGCCTATCAATCCGGCTATCTCCGCGAAGATTAGGTTAACGTTCACATGCCGTTGTAACCTATCGTACCAGGCTTCATTGCCAACGTAATCCCACGCTTTGCCGCGCTCCAGCGCCGTGATGGGATCAAAGATGATCCCGAATACACAAGCATTGAACAGTGTGAAACTGGCGAATATCCCGGAAGGAATGAACCAATGCTGGTATGAAAGAGGGTAACCGGAATACTGCAGGATCACCCAGCTCCAGCCCACCAAGAAAGCCGACCGGTACAGGACCCTTCTCCAGTGCAGGCCTTGAATGTACTTTTTGGCGTCGGATCTTGCCAGCATTACGGTGAGGCTGGCGATAACTATGCCGGATCCTAAGAACACCGGCCACCAACGATCAATGCCGCTGATGTTGTTCACTTTTTCACTAAAGGAGATCAATGTAAAGCCCAAGAAAATGCTTAGGCCGTGAAGGAGTATTTTTTTCATAAGATAAGATGTGTCGTAAAAAAAGCCCCTGTCAACACGTGAGAGGGGCTGAATCAACCATGAAAACCACTAACCATGAAATGATGTACCCTACTTCTTTTCGCTCTTTGGAGCGCTAGAAGCAGGTTTGTTTTCTTTCGGCACCAGGTACTTGAAGCCGTGCTTAACGAGCTCTTCTGCCTGGGCTAACGTACCTGTACGTAGGTCAACCGTGATACGCTTTGTAGGGCGGATCACGTTTCCCTGGTTATCCTTGAGCGGCACCAATACCGTGGTAGGTGTGATGGTGCACTCATACTTGGCCGCTATGGCCGCTGATAGCTTATGTTCGGTATGCATAGGAACTAGGGTTTAAGGGTTACAACACCTTCGTAGATGTAGGCCTTACCGAAGGATTCAAAGTTGAATACAAGGCCCTTGTACCCACCACTTACTTTACCACTGCCGAAGCTGTAGCTAAAGTCAGCGCCGAGCTCCTGCGTACCCACCTGGATTAGCACACCGTCGAGGCCTTCTACCAGCACGATCCAATCCTCGTCCTTAGCCTTATCCGCAAACTCGATGGCCTCTGCATACAAGCCCGGATGAGAGGCTACCACCTTGGGGTTGGTGCTACGGCTGTCACGCTCTCCGATCAGCTCACCCGTGAGCTCACCGGTGTCCATGGTAGTGTAGAGCTCTACAAAACCATCGGCCAGGCCAAAAGTATGGTCGGTACTTATGACGATGCCATCACCTGGCGTAGTACCGGCATTGGTGGGCTCGGAAATGGTGGCGAACGTACGTACTGGGGCCACCAGTACCTTTTTCTTGATGCCGGGGGCGTTGTTGCCCCCTTTTTTCGTTAGCTTTTTATAATCGTAGGCCATTAGTCCGTAGCTTTTTTGTAAGTGAGTTCACTCTTCTCTACCAGCACCCCGGATCCCTTCTTGATGAGTTCACCGAGAAGGGATTTATCTTCCTTGAGGGTCTCTGCGGTCACCTTCAGCTTTTTGCCTTGTCGTGTGTAGGTGCTCTTAGGCACTACCAGCACATAGGTTTTGTTGCTGTGCTTAAACTCGGGCCTGTTACTGGCCGGCGTCTTCTCTGCTTCGGCAACGGCCTCTACCGCTTCCTTGGCAGTCTGCTCAAGCGTGGCATTGTCCGCCTTGAGCTTTGCATTCTCGTTGGAGAGGGTAGTCTTGCTAGCCCTTTCCTCTTTGATTTGTTCTTGGAGCGCTGCAATTTCCGCCTGGAGCTGCTCCGTTGATTTTTTCTCTGACATTTATAGCTAGGTTTAAGTCAAAATCAATACCTCGCGGTGATATCCGCGGCAGTAATTGCGTTTTCCTGGTCGTTCGTGTAGATGAATTCGGGCACATCGAAGGTTAAGACCTTTTTCCAGTCCGTCAGCAGCTTCACTGTCCTGTCAAACTTCTGCAGGTCAAACCGGCCTGTGTTATCTACATGGGTAGGTTTCACGCGATTCATCGGCATGGTAGTCCAGATTTTATTGGAAGTGTCCATCCCGGGTAGGGCCTGCACCTTGGTCATCACTTTTTCAATAGCCAAGAGATCACTCATCTGGGCGTATTGTGCGTTATACCTGGCCCTACGACCGTCTATGTAACGGTTCTTCAAATCTTCGCTCATGAAAACATAATCCATCTGAGACCGGTGTGCCCTAGGTATGTCCAGTATCCAGGCTTCAATTTGGCCAACGAAGGCAACCGGATCCGTGCTCAAAGCACCAGTGTTGATCACATTGGTGCGGCCATCACCTACCATCTTGATGATCTGCTTCCGGATGCCATCCATAGCCGCATTGGCAGGAGTAGCCACATCGTCAGAGGCGAACTCACGGGTGAAAGTAGCCCCGTCTACGGTAGGCAAGGCAGCATACCCTGTTACCTCCCATCCCCAATAGGACTGCTCCAGCTCCATTTCTTGCTGGGCCTTAGGTATGAGCTGCTGTTGGATGATCCATCGGATAATGGGCCACTTGCTACGATCTTTCTCAGCGATACTAACCAAGAAACCTAACCAACTATGACGTAGCTTGTCCGGGGTCCTGAGCACATCGATCTTGAACTCGCCAAGTTTTTGCTCATGGCCTTTGAAAGAGCTGGTACTTTTGGCTACGAAGGGCACTGAAAATGCCTGCGTTACTTCGTCGATATCAGCAAAGGAAGACCGGTAATAGTCCTGGTTCCATGGGATGGTACGGAAAAAAGATTCGGTTACGGACGGTTCAAAAAGCTGCCTTCTGATGTCCTGGGCGGTTTGACCCTGATTTTGGTACCGGGCCTCGAATTCCGCCACTATTTGAGCAATATCCAATCCCATGGCCTATCCCAAGTTTTTTATTTCTGCCATGGCATCCAGGTTATGCTGGTAGGAAAGGAATTCTTCCGTTTCCTCTACCACCTCGGCTTCAGCCTCTCCACCTTCCCCAGCTTTACCCTTGGGAGAGGTGTGCTTACTTCCAGGCTGCTTACCTAGGCTTTCCGCTTTCTTCTTCCACTCATCACGCTCAGCGGTTACTGCATCGTATTCATCCGATGCCTTCTTGGCCTTCACCAGGCCCTCCTTGGTTGCAATCACAAAGCTGGACAAACCTGCGTTCTCCAGCTCCTGGTTGACTGGGGCTAAGTCTTCCATCGTAATGGATTCGCCCTTTTTAACCTTAGCCGCCAGTTCTTTGACAGCTTTGTCGAGTTTTGAATCGAACATTGTATAAGAATTTAATTGGTTACGTTTTTGGTAGGACCCGCCTTTTTTGGCCAGGTCCTGTACTTGGGCCAGTGCGTCCTCCATGGTACCGATGCTATCGGCCAGTCCCATTTCTATGGCCTTATTTCCCAGGTACATTTGGCCGGTCAGTGCTTCTTTTTTCACATCCGGCCTGCCGGCACGTACGGCGCTGTGAAATACCTCTGTGATGGGATTGAGGGCATTCTTTTTAATCAGCTCATAGTTACCTTTTAAGAGCTCGTAAAAATCCTTGTTCTTGTCTGGGCTGAGGTCAGACACTACGTCATGGAATTTCACGCCCATCTCCTCCCAGTAGCCACGCATATCCGCGATCCCGAACATGGTGCCTATGCTGCCTACCTCGGATGTTTCGCCGGAGAGTGTGGTAAAGTTGGCCTGTGAGGAGCACCAGTACGATGCCGAGGCTGACATCCCGTCAATAAAGGCGCCTACCGGTTTGGCACATGTGGCTATGGTGTTGGCCAGTGTTTCGGTTCCGTCTACCGTGCCACCCGGGCTATCTTGTATGAGCAGCATCCCGGATATATTCTCTGCACCTTCGGCCTCTTTCACCCAGTTGCACATGGTGGCCATGCCCGGCTCTCCACAGTAATCCGCCTTCATAAGTGACCCTTGGATGGGAACCAGTGCTATGGATCCTTCCGGGGCATTGCTGAAGATGGATTCCTGTCCCGTGGTTTTGTGTGCTACCCACTGGCCATTGACCAGGGAGAAAGCCACCACGCGTGGCTCTTCTTCCTTTTTATCCTCATCCTCATCCATGAAAAAGAAGGCCCCGGGCCGCTCTTTGCCCATCATGAAGTTTTGGATCCGTGGCCAGTAGGATGCTGCCGTGTAGGGCTCAATCAGCCACTGGGCGCGTAGCAATGCATGTAGAATTTGTTTTTTAGAAGCCTCCAAAATGCTGCGTTTAATAATGCAGGACTAAGCTACCAGGAGAAGGTTTGAGATCAGAGGACAACTAGTAAACCGCGTTTAAAGCGTTGAAAATCTCCGTAGCCTTTGCTGGATCCAGCAGCGGGGTGAAAAGCATTTCTTTGAAACGCCAATTCGCGCCGCCACCACTAGTTCCTATTCTCAATAGGGTGACCTTATTGGCACCGGCGTTTTGAGGATTGGAAGCATTCGCAATGTTTCCTACAAAGAGTTCGGAGTTAGCCCCGTCGAGGTTGAATTGTAAAATCGAGGTTGCTCCATCCGCAGGTTTACCCCCACTAAATGTTGCCGTGGTCCCCGCATTCAGGCGAAGGTTCCCGCCATTGGCCTGCACAACAGCCCCCTGGGTGTTTATGAAAGTGTCAAAGTTTTCACCCGCCAAGTTTTCCATTACCACAAAAAATGATAAAGGTTGGGCCATGGGTGCATTAAGGAGGTGCTGCCACACTATGTTGTTAGCGGTTCCAATCTCTATGTGGGTGGCTGTCCTTGGGGGCGGTGTGCCGGTACCTGCCCAAACTAGGTTATGCCTCCCGAACCTGGCGATATCTACGAATTCGTATACAGGATCCCCGATCGCGGCGGGTGTGGTACCGTCCTGTTGGAGAACTTCATCAAACCGATATCGGTGAATCGCATATTCTTCAATGACATCGGGAGGTATTACATTTGTACTCACAGAATTTTCTACATCGGCGTAGATCGAGTTCGGCGAATGATCACCGTAAGGAACACCCCAGGTAGCAACAGTGTGACCGGCACCCGGCACGATGTTCAATTCATAAGAATTGGCTTGTATTCCGTTAGCTTCGCTGGCGTTATTGCTCATGACAGTGGCGAAACCATTCGTTTCATTTTGCCCCAGCCAACCACGTACAAGGATATTCTTATCGATTAGATACTGTGCCTCGGTAGGCCCAACCCCTGACGTTCCTCCGGCCACCGGGAATGCCCCTGCAATGGGTATGTAATTGGTCTCGTTGGCAGACTGCAGGAAAATGTATTGTGATGACCCAATACCCCCGAGACTAAGACCTGTTACAAAGATCCTAGTACTATCAATTTTGTACTTTTTGATATTATCCAGCAAGCTTTGAACAAATGCTGCCACGTCAGGGATTGACCAATCCCCGGCATTTTTATAGGGGCTGACAGTAAGTATTTTATGTGGGTAATTTCCATCATTGATTTCCGTAGTGGGTGTGGTTAAATCAACCGTCAATAGTACATCAATTCCATTGCCACGGGCACCGGTACCATGAAGCATTACCATGACCGGTAAGCTTTCATCTGCTGATTGCTCAAAGCCGCCCGGCTCCAATATCCAGCTTGGTAAGGTGAATGAATCCAAATCCTTTTTATGAACTGCCGGGCTTTGGGGTGTGCCGGCAGAAAGAAGCAGTTTTTTCTTGGCTAAAAATCCTACCAGTTTCATACCGCGCTATTGATTACCTCGTACAAAGCAGGTGACGTACGCACACACCTGACATCAACAATGTTGGTTTTGGAAGGGTCGTAAGGATCACCCCTAAGGGTTTGCGAGTTGACAGTAAGGCCAGTTCCACCGGTGGCAAGGATTGTGAAAATCCCATTTGGTTTCGGGTTGGTGATGGTAATGTTTTCCGTACCTGTTACCGTTCTTGAAAGAATGTTACCTTCCTCGGCTGTTATGTTAACGGATGTTGCAGAAAGTAGTTTTTCTTCGCTTGTCAACTTAGCTTCTATCCAGCCCTTTGTTACAGCGTGTTGATCGGCAGTCGGGTTCGCAATCAGTATATTCCTTAAGTTGCCTGCCATGTCTTGGAAAGACAAATCTTTAAAAGTTCTGAACTCTGCCAAGTCATTAAATAATGATACAAAGATGTCTATATACCTGTTGTTTGCCCCATCTTGTTGACTTAAGTTAAACCCGTCTTCATCGAGAGTGAGTGAAATCAAAGCATTCTGCCACCTTATGTAAGATGAAGCCGGGATTGAATACAAACCGGTTGATTTAAATAGGTCAGAAGGCGCCAGCTTACCTGCCAGTGCGGTTGACAGACCTTGGACAGCGGCATGTTCAGAAGCGGTTAAATGGTAGTATTCCCCGGGAGCTCCACCTTGCAGAAAATCTAACAAGGCGTGATCTGTAAGCGGTGTAGTTAACCTAATCCATCGCCCAGGGCCTGTAGTAGGAGAAACCACACGTGGCAGGGCTTCACTTGCGGTACTTTCCCTGTCGTAACGATACAAACCGCTGTCTTCTACATTGATCAACCACTTATCAGGGTAGTTAGTTGCGTTGGTTGTATCAATCGCCTTTAAGTTGGTGATGTTTTGAACAGGGACGTGTACCCCTTGCCCAGCCCCACTGCCAATAGCCCCTATTTGTTGCTGTATCCATTCACGTGTAACAATGTCAAGAGGGTTTGATCCAACGTAAGGTGCCGTATACCTTGCCCCGTTTTCATTGAAAACAAAACTCTGAATCAGTGCATTGGTGGATTTATTCCTGAATTCAAACCTAAAATCGGTTGAACCGTCGCCACTGGGGACCTGGAATATGCGCTTGTAGGAACCCACTATGTCTTCATAGTACAGACCGTCACCATTGTTAACGGCAAAACCTTTGCCAGTGAGGGCAGCCACGAACGCCCCATCGAAAAACTGGAATCCACTGTTTGGGAAATTCAAGTCCAGGCTTCCATCGTTGAAGTCCATTCTTGCATTTGGAAGCTGGACGTCAAATTGAAACTCGCTAAAAAGATAGGTAGCAATGCCTAGTGTGTTTGTACCAAGTGAAAGCTTACCTGCTAATGCTGTCTTCAGCGCATCCAAATTCAAAACTTTATCCGGGCCTGAATCGGTTAGGCTATTACTTTTTTTGACCAGGCCAAACTCGGTGGGTGTTGCTTCCGGGATATTCCCAGGTTGCTCGATGATCAAATCAAAAGTAAAGTCGCCAATGCCGCCGTTTTCAACGTGATACACGTACTGCCCGGAGAGCTCCCCAGCTGGAGCTTTTAAAGCACGTACGCTGTAATTGAGCGTGTTGGCAGTACCGCTGGCGAAAAGGTCATACTCCAGCGTTATGGTGTCCTGCCCCAGGATCTTTACAAACGGCATAACCACAACCCCGGAGGAGAAATCAATGGAAGCTGCTGTCACCTCTTGGCCGTTGTACCTCACCACGGGATTGGTGATAATGCCATCGGCCCTGTAGAATTTAATGGCATATTCTAAGTCGTTCGTTAAAGCACCGATGTTCAGCACTTGGCTTTTGACAGTGCCGTCGAAAGGTGCTGCACTTAGGGTAAAGGATCCGGAGGCGGCAGGAGCTGGAGCCAGCCCGGATCCCACCTGCCGTGCAAGTACTATCCCCCTAAAAAAAGTGGGATCGTAAAACAAGGCAAACTCACCCGTTTTTGACTTTCGAGGTGTTACGAAATAGCTTTCGAAGGCCTGTAGATTTTGACCTTCATAAATGACATGGCGTATGAAACCCTCGAATACGGCATCACCGTCCGCCGGGTTAAAAAACCCAGCTATGTTGCCGATCGCTTGGCGGATCTTGGCAGCATCGATATTATTAGGTATACCACTGGGGAGTATGTTTTGTTGGATATCGGCGAGGAGTTCCTGCAGGGTCATATAATTAAAATTTCTGTAGCTGTAAATTCTGACCGGATGATCACCGTTGCACCCGGGCTGGCAATGGCGATAACTGTATCGTCATTCCATTTCACCGTGACGGGATCTCCTACCACCACGGGGGGAGGATCCGGGTTGCCCGAGGTGGGCAAAGAGCCAGTGTAGTAGCTGACGTCACTTGTGATCACCCCGGTAAACTCAAACTGGATCCCGTTCTTCGTACCGGGTTGCTTGCCGCTATTCGCTGAGTATTCAAAGGTGAGCGGTTGTTCTACCGTGCCGAGCTTTTTCAGGTACCCGTTATAGTCGCTGTATACGACAAGGTACTTGCGGCCAAGCATAACACTCACGATCGCGTCCAGCTCTGGGGATAGCTTGGCTATTTCCCCATCTAGCGTGAGTGTTTTTTTTGTCCCAAATTTTAAGCTACGGCTCCGCTCACGGTACTCTGGGCTGAACTTAGTAGCCCTGCCTATGTACCACACCTTACCATCTTGAAGGGTTACATTGCTATCCGTTTCACTTTCCACGTGCTCTACAGGTACAAACCAGAATAGCTTTAGCCCACCATAGTTATCTCCGGATATTGGGAAGTTGAGATCCATAGGACAAACCTATAGCGGACATCCGCGAAAGCAGAGGACAAAAGTGGTAGGCCTACTATACTATTTATTTAGCTCGCCGGCAGGCTCGCGTTGGGCTGTTATCCCGTAGCCAAGCGTCGCTGGGTACTCTTACGGTAGCGGTAGTAGAATTTTTTGAAGTTGTCATAGGTGGCGTCTGTACCTTCTTGGAAACCGTACTTATCCATAAAGTCGTAAATTCCTTGTTTCCAAGTACCGGTACCAAATTCTTCGATAAAGTTGAGATAGATCTTAAGCTCCTCTTTTACTAGATCATCCACAAACTCGTTGAAGTTTACCACCGTACTGGGTGTGAGGTTGGTAGCCCCACGATCTAGTGCTTGGTAGTGTGTGACTTCGATGTGCAGCACTTCACTGTAGCGACCTAAATGCATGTAGTGCATGTTATGATTCAACGGCCGGCGCATAAGTAGGTAGAGGTAATTACCAATACGGTCCTTGTCGTTCACTGCAAAAGGGATAGGGTAGTGGAGCTGCAAGTATTTGAGCACATGTGGGCGGACGGGCAGTTTCAGAACCATGCAAAAGTGAGTGATTATAACTCAATAATACCTTTTTTAGCGAAATAGTTCAACTCTTGGAACGGACATAATGTAAGAATGATTTAATTTCATTTTTTACCTGTAATTGGCTTTCATTATGACATTCTCTGAACTAGCAAATGACCTCCTGGATGGATTTAAAAGTCGCTTGAGAAAACCCTATCTGTCTGCTTATATTATAGCGGTGCTCATCTTCAATTGGGAGGCTGTACTTGTACTCATTAATTCGACCCAGCCTATTGAAACTAGGCTTCATTATATTCATTCGGAATACTTGGATTTGTACAGCTATATTTTAATCCCACTTTTAAGTGCCCTGGTTTTCCTTTTGGGTTCTGATTACATTATGTGGGGCCTCGAGTATTTAACAGCCAGAGGTGTTAAATGGAGGTCAGAAATAAGGCATGAAAAAGCGATGGATCAATCAGAGAGAAATATTAACTTGAATAGGCGAAAATTGGAAGAACAACAGTCTCTTAATGAATACAAGGAGAGAAAGGATTTGAATGATAGAATTGAAATCCTTCAAAAAGAGAATAATGAACTAAAGGAACAATACAGTGATTTGATTGATGAATTGGGAAAATTGAAAATAGTAGACCTCGCGTTAAAGGAACTAACCAAGCACTTTGGTCTAACCACTTTTGTAAGTGTTTTCCAAGAATTTGGAGAAATGTCTCATTCTGACATTAACTATGTTTTTTCGGGTTTTTTGAGTTCAGGTCAAAGGTCAATTGATATACCTAATTCTGTATACATTTCTCCAGAGACAAAAAAGTACCTTTCTCATAAAGAAAAAAACACTTACAGTCTTACTAAGAAAGGAATTGTAGCGCTAGAGGTGTTCAAAAACCTCCGTGAAAACACCTTAGAAAAATAATATTTTGCCTGTTTTTGTATAAAAACAACGTGCTCTTACACTGCCCTCATCTCCCGTGATTGAGACCACTCAACCTGGGTTACGTCAAAAAAAGTGCAACTTTGTAACCTTGTAACTTTTTCAAAAAATCAGCCTTCATTGATCGTATAGGCCATTATCAGGGTTACACTTTCATTTCGCAAAACTGTAACCAAATTGTAACCAAGGTGTAACTGGGCTATCTATCTTCTATGGTTACACTTTTTTTTGTAACCGTTACAAAAATTTAATTAAAAGTGTAACCTATAAGTTGCAGTAATACAGAGCTTTAGGTGTAAAGTTACAGAGTTACACTTTTTTGGACAGTTTAGACAGTGGGGGATTGGGGAGAGCAAAGCTTGAAAATAGGCATATTGGAATAGGAAAATAAAATATTGGAAAGTGAATGATTGTTTTGCGACGATATTTGGACATGAGGTACACATAAAAGATACCAATATGCTAGGGACCTAATAGTGAGTACCAGTACGTGTTTGACGTACAGCTGTGATGGCTGCCGGCAGGAGAGATAAATATGGCGTCATGGCCTTAGGGCCATGACAATTTGTTTAATGAAGGCGCTGAGAATCGCATATACAGTAATTATTAGTAGGGTTATATGTTATAGTACATTCTCAGGCAGTTAATCCCTTACTTTGTCGAGAAATTAAACCTGAACGCCCGTATAAATTGAAAAATCATGAAGCCAGAAACAACCCTCTGAATGAAATCAATAAACAATACCACCGGCTTGTACATCAGGTGTTCATGATCTGGAAATACGGTACTGTAACGATGTGTAGGTAAAAGAAAGGTCCAAGAGTGACCATTAAAGAATTTGTTCCACAGATTAGTTAGATCTGGGTAGACATAAAAATAACAAGCAACTAAATAGATTGTGTGGGTCGAAACCAACAGTAAAACTATTGGAAGGAACCAGCTACGTCCGAAAGTATTTGTGTATAGAGATAAGGCAAGAGGCAATTTCTCAGGAAAGTTTTTTGACCAAGTAAGAGTGTTATAATACTTGTCCTGCTCTACGCTTTGGAAATACTTTGCATAGTAGATGAAATTGTTGCGCTCGCACATTAGCCTTAGCCTTGATGTTGAGTTGAGAGAATTTATTTTCAATTTGGTTTTATCTAACAACATCAGTAATTGAACCCGTAAGTCTTCGATGTTGCTGTTAAGAGTTTCAAGAGATTTATATACATGTAATTCTTTGAAAGTGACCTCTTTAAAGTTGACATTTTCAAACCTCAAGCTATCCGAAACTGAAGCTATGAGAAATTCAATAGAAGAAATTTCACCTTTCATATTCACTGATTTACCTTCAAAGGAAATCACAGTCTTTTTCGATTTGAGGTTTGATACTTTAGTAAAAGTTATTGTATCGCAATCAAAAATCAAGGTGCCAAAGGCTAGGATCTCAGCGTTGATTACTGATAAGTTTTTTGCAAAAAAACTTGTTTCCAGTTTCAATTCATCGGGCATATTCGCAAAATGTAATTGTCCACGTAAACGAATACTATTTATTTTACAAGATTCACTTTTAAACACGCCGTTGTAATACTCGATAAATAGCTGATCAAAAAGACATCCCTTGAGAAATAATTTGCTTCGACCAATATCAAAATTTTTGGAGAAACAAATGATTTTATTGGCTTTGCAACGGATACATTTAAACTCATACTCAGGATACAAAATGAACTCTACGTGCATGTTGAACGAGATATTATTTAAGCAAAGGTTTTTAGCAATTTCAATCTTAACTCTCTCAAGGGTATCCACAACCTCAAAATTAGAGATAGTTGCACCATCTTCGGCCTCAGCAATTATTGACTTAAGTTTTGAGAATTTAATAGTATTTTGCATTGCACTATTTTAAAGCATAATGATTCAAAAGTTAAATAATTCTCAACATTCTCCAATTCTGTTTCTCAAGTTCCAGCAATACCTCACCCAAGGGCCTGCTGAGCAATTCGCAGCGTGATATCGGTACACGTACTACCTGGCCAGCATAGACGGTGAAAGTGAAGGTGCTGTACTTCTTAGATCGCTCTGCCATCCATATCTCGCAGTAGATGATATCCACCTCCGGAAGCAGGTAGAGGTCCTTGCCTTTACGGACGTGGTCGGGTTTGAAGATGGTGGTCTTTTTTTTCATGGTCGCTTATTTTTCATGCCTGTATATACACCCCTCCCGGATCCACTTCACGAGCTGCTCTACATCCGTATCCCTACGGATAAAGTCAAACCATAACACGCCATTTGAAAGCCGCCTGTAATAGGGCATATTCAGCCGGCGGCTGCCTCGTTCTGTGCGGAACTCTTGCAGGCTCTTAACTTGGGTATACTTGGTTGTATGGATTATTGAATCAGGGTGTGCCATTACTTCGTTTTACGAAGGTTGATTATGTTCTTCGAAGATCGATAGTTATAGAACTCTTCGATCATTTCGCAATACATGGTAGCGTTTACACAAGGCACAAACCCCCTAAGGTTCTGTTGGATCTTCTTAAGAAGGGTATCAAACTCAAAACCTTCGGCATCGACTGCTCTCCGGAGAGCAGCAATGAATTTGACTGAAAAAGCGAACTCAATACCAATATTCCTTAGTTGGTTTAGGTAGTTGGCAAGTAGATAGGCTTTCTCTTTGTTTCCCACGTTGATGTGGCCATTCTTGAACCCTAACAGATCTCTTGTCCATGATGTGTTCATCATGATCAGTGCCGTGCTGATTTTGATCAGGGGATACTTATTCAGGAATTGGCTGAGCTCCACATACTCCGGCACACCTTCCAGTGTATAGTAGTTGAGATAGTCTTCGGCTTTCCAGTTTTTCTGGACGGAGTTCAGTGCAGAGATATCGTCCTTGGTTACGGATCCGGATATGACATAGTGTATCTCTACACCTAATTTCTCCGCCGCCTCCAGTCGGTGTTGGCCATCAATGACCCTCATGTTTTCGTCTACAATGATTGGCTTGATGGCCAAAAGGTTTTTCTTCCTAATACTATCCGCCAATTTGTTGACGTGCCTGTCATCCACCTCACGGTTACTGATTACCGTTTGGAACAAATCGTAGTTTTTTGTTTTTAGTACTTCCATAGTCAGTAATTTTTATTCGGCTCAAAACGGTTCTTGCTCCTGTTCTACCACTTCGTTAGTGGTCCTGATATACACAAACTCCTGTGTTATGTTATTCACCTTATTGATGATCCGGCCGTTACTGTTGGCGATCTCCGGGGGGTTAAAGGTGTATCCCTGGTATAGGCACCAGAAGCGTAGGGCCTTGGTGAAGCGGTTCATGGTCCAGTTCTTCATGCGTGCCGTGGCCACGAAATCCTCGTAGGCATCTTTCTTGTTTTCCTCTTTGTTTAGGCGTTCGCCTTGTTCGTTGAAGTATAGATCTGCCCAGTTTTTGAATGGCTCCGTCATGAGCGACATAAGGTTGCGCCGGGTGACGTTGTCCATGGGTGGATTGATCTTCTCGAAGTTTAAGTACATCCGTATACACTGGGCCATGAGGTTGAAAAACCGGTTCCAGTCTATTTCGTCAAAGTCTAGGAACAGGTTCTTCCCAAAATCATCCTTAGGGCTGCGGCTTTCTAGGTACTCGCCGTTGCTATTGTAGTGGTAATAGTCTGAGAATACCGTGTACAGCAGCCGGCGCTCCGTACTAGGGTCGATCTCCCGGAGGGTGTAGTTAGAGGTAATGCAGAACTTAGGTACCAGCTCAAAGGGGATCTCGAACTGCTTATTGTTTTTTGGGTTTACCGTGAGCTCTCCAGTGAGGGGTGCAAAGAAGAAATTGAACTTCAAATACTGGTTGGCATCGTCAACAAGGATATAGTCCGTATGTTCCGTTACCCGCTCGTAGAGGTGGGGATTGTCCGTAAGCTTGGGGTTACGGCCATCGAGGGTCACCGACTTCATAAAGTAGCGTGGTGCCTTAAACGCGATGGACTTCCCGGATCCGCCATGACTCTCCCCGCTTTCCGAGATCTTATGATCCATCGCGAACACACACCAGGGCCTCGAGGGATCTTTATACCGGTGTAGCAGGTAGCCAAGGGAATATAGCTTGTTGATCAAGTGCAGGTCCTGCTCGTACTTTTCCTCCGGGCTCAGTGGCTCACCGTGCTCCAGCTCCTTGCGCCAGTGCACACGGCTGGCGTTGACTAGGTACCGGAAAAAAAGGCAGTCATTTTCCTTGATATCGATATGGTAACGTTCAATCTCGGGATCGTAACGCACGGAAAAGTAGTCGTCGTCTAGGTTGACCGAGTGGGGGATCACCTCGTCGCCCCATACAAACTTATCCAGGGATCCCGGCTTATGTTCCTGGATCTTCTTAGGGCCTACCTCCCACGTGATGTTATTGAAAAAGAGATATTGCCGCTTTTTATCATAGTCCGTAAAATCAATCTCTTTCATAGGGAGGTTGCTCAGGCTAGTCTCGCCCAGCTGGTTGGTCCGGAAGAAAGTATTCCGGAGCTGCACAGGTTCTTTCTGGTCCTGCAGGAAGGAGTTCACAAAGCTGCGGATCTCTTCCACTTTTACTTCGTGCACCACGTTCCCCATGATCCGGATGTAGATGTATCCCGTCTTTTCATTGTTGCTCTTGAAACGGTAAAAGCCATTAAGCCTTAAGAACTCATAGCATTGCACGTTATTGAACTCGTAGCGTGTGCCCCTGTCGATGTACTTTACATCGTACATACGGCAGGCTACGGCCGTTTTGAGTAACTGCTTGAAGTCATACTCGGTATAGTAGCGTAGGTAATCACGAACGTCCTTACAGGGGTTCCCTCGGAAGTCTTTGCGATTGCGTAGGTAGTCGGGGAGCCATATCGTTCGCACGTCGAGGAACTCCAGGGCGAGTTTAGTCCCCTCCCGGATCCCGGTGCCGTCGATGTCCGGGAGGTTGTATACATCCTCGCATTTCCTGCGTAATTTGTTGTAAAGAAACTTATCAAACGTCGCCGTTTCACTATTGAGCCAGATCACCTCGTACCCCATGGCTGCTACGTTGAGCGCGTCCCGATCCCCGCTGCAGAGCACCACCTCGGGTACCTTCTGCTCTGCGAGCTCTTCGGGTTTGGCCTCTTCGTCCAAGGACTGCAGCTGGTCTTTGTTTTCTTTGTTCAGGCGTTTGTACGTTTCTTCCACCTGTTTCAGGCCAAACACGAAATCCTTAGGCCGCTTGCCGGTGTATCGGAAGCGGTACTTTTTATCCTTATTCAGCGGCTGGTAGATCTTCTTAAAGCCCGGCCCCTCGATAAGAAAGATGGGATAGTGCTCCGTGCTTTTCGTGATTAGCGCCTGCCGGTTCTTGATTTGGGTGAAGCTATTGAGCGCTGATATATTGTACTTATCCAGCGCCCGCTGGTAGCGGTCTTTGTCCGATTTTTTGTCCGAATCTTTGGCCGGTGCCTTGTACCTGGGAAAGATCACTTTAAAGTCGTTTTCGCTCAGTTCGGTTTTGATGTCAAAGAAGTACTCGCCTTCAGGTTCCTCATCGTTGGCCGGCCGGCGTTGGAATTCGCTTTCGTACGTTTTTACTGTACCGTCATTGGTTATTTTGAACCGCTCGCCGATGTACTTGATGGCGTCTTTAAACTCCAGCTGCTCTTCGTACATCACGATCTCGATGGCGTTCTTCGCTTTGCCATCGCCACCGAAATCTGTCACATAATACAGCCCGTTTTCCGCTCTCCGGAGAGAGGCCGAGGGCGTCTTCTCATCCCGGATCTTGAAGTGGGTTTTCTTCTTATCTGCCACATGTACCGCATCAGGATAGTAAGTAAGGATGATATCGAGGCCACCGTCAGTGGCTTCAAACAGTTTTTCCTTGGAGAGGTACTGGGGCATATGTCCGGATAATGATTATTGTTTTTTGATGATTCTAAGTGCCTTATTAAATGCTTTATCGAAGTCGCTTTTACGGATCACTACACCCATTTTTTTGTGGTGTAACCAGCTGAATTTGTGAAACACGATCATGACCATATCGCTGTCTTCGAAATTTACTTCTACTACTCTTCGGCCTTTGACTTTCCAGTACTTCTCGCCGGCTAGTCTATAGATTGCTCTCATGGTGTTCTTCTTTTTAACTCTTCAACTTCCCTAAGGGACCAATAGGATCGTCTTCTAATTGCATCACTACATAATCCTTGTGGAGTCCGAATTGACCACCGTAAACGATGTACTTGATTCGTTTTACTATTTGATCTCCACTATACCCTTGATCCTTGTACCATTCCTTTAGGCGGAGGTAATGCCCTACCTGGAAATCTCTATCGTTCTTCCTTATCTCAAAAGCCTTGAAACCGAACATTATAGCATTAAAATGTTGAGGTGATGTTTTCAGTTCGTGGATTATCGGTTCCGGTGTTGATGCTATTTCCATCTTTTGAGCTGGTAAAGGGAAAGATTTGTTAACATGATAATGCGCTTGGCTAAGGATAACCTCCCGATAGCTGTCAATGCAGATAAAGCCTTTACCACCCATTTTTTCAATAGCCTTAACCGCTTTTGTTCGGGTACGTACTGATTGAAAGGACAACAATGAGCAGTCGGCTTTTAAGTAGTCTTCCAACTGCTGGTAGGTAACATTATTGTCCTTCACGACTGCATGCCTATGTGATGCGTTCCAGATCAATTTTATCTCGCTGCCAATGGCCTTAACCTTTAGAACTTCACTAAGCATGGGTGAAAGGTTTGCAGGGCAGACATTCCCCCAATCACTTGGCCAGGTCATTTCATACACCATGTTTGTTGGATACACTATGTAGCATTTAGGCTTAAATTTTCGCATGGTTACCTTGTTATGACCGATATCGTTTAAGTTCGTCCTGGAATGTGCGGATGGTGATGGCCACGATCTCCTTACTCTTGGAGAAAATGATACTTTCCGAGGCCTGTCGCATATTGATAATGTTGTGGATCAATAGCGAGCGGGTAGTGAGTTTGCTGTTAACCATGGTGCACCCCCCTTCTTTTTAGCACTATCTCGATAGCACACCAGCGGTTTAACCACCCGATTTCGATACACAAAGCGCTGTAATCATCTTGGAAGCCAAGGTCCTCTATGGCAATTGAAAAACACGGTATGATATGAAACCTACTGCCATATTTACACATCCAATACGTATAGGTTTTACGACTTAGGTACTGGCGGATCGACTTTATCACACCCTGTATACCCTTGGCTAGATAATCATACCCAGTGTTGATTGAGGCTAAGATCACAAACGGCAATAGGCATGCTGCACTAATGATTATGCCTACTACCAATACGGAAAGCCTAATGACACGTATCATGTTCATAGTTAGTTTTTGTTTAAATGGGTAAATTCTCCAGCAGGTCACACGGGACCTGCTCAAGTAGTGTAGTTTCCAGGCTTTCTATCTCTTCAGATAGCATGGCCAGCTTTTTGTCATCGTAGAAGAACCTCTTTTTAAGTTGTACCAGCTGTCGATGCAGCTTAAGATCGTTCTCTATGTTTTCTCTCCAGAGCCTGTCCATAAAATGCTCCATGGCTCAGCCTTTTAAGAATTTGCGATCCACGTAGAAGAGCTGGCCGGCGGCGTCTGTACATACCACCCTGTCATTCCCGCTGGTGGCGAGCGGCCTTACTTTTTTGCCCTTGATATGAGCATCGAACACCGGCTCGGGCACACCACAATCTATGGCGGTGACTATGTCCGGCAGGACGTAGAATTTTCCTAGTTTCATAGCTTTTCGATTAGGTTGGAAAGTTTTTCCCGGATGCCTTTGAACCGGCTGAAGCGGCTCGGCAGGATCTCCTGGATATGGTGTTTGTAGGGCCTTATGCAGTTCAGCTGTTGGTTTTCTGGTTTGCCTCTGCAATAGTCAATCACATTCTTTAACTGGCTAATGGCGAACAGTTTTTGCGCTTGATTGAAGTAAGCCTTTCGATACGATTGCTCGCGCTGCTTTACCAATGGTTCGAGCTTTTCGGCGATCATGATCAGGCTACCTTTACATTAACTCCACGCTCCGCCCAATGCTCTTTGGTGATTTCCTGCAGGCAGGAGACGATACGCAGATCTGCTACACGGCCTTGCCGGACATTGCGGATCTGTTCAGGTGTAGATACTTCCCAGCCGATTTTTTTCATCCGCTCTTGGACGGATTGAACATAGTGGCCGGGCACCAAGTCACTGATTTTGGCCAAAATGGCCTCACATTGTTCCTTTTCTTTTTTTGATGCTGGCATAGTTTGTTATTATTTGTAATTTGGATTGATTCGCATTTATGCGTAACAATGCGTAACAAATATGTAGGATATTCTCTGCGTATACAAGTTTATTCGGCAAAAGCTGGAAAAATACTTATTATGAAAAACAATTTCGGCCCCAATTTATATAAGCTCAGGAAGGGTGAAGGCCTCGGTCAAATCGATTTAAGTGCGGAATTGGGCGTTTCTAGGGCAACAATTGGCGATTACGAGGGTAGTAAGACGCAGCCTAAGATTGAAACCCTCATTTACTTTGCCGAAAAATTCGGCGTTACATTAGATGAACTCATACTCGCTCCAGAGGAACTTGTGTTGCGTGAGTCAAATGTAGAATATGGTAATAAGGTTTCAATACTGCAAAAGACCATTGATAAGCTGAAAGATGAGATAAGCCAGCTAAAAGATGATAAAATAGCCCTGCAGGCAAAGCTTAATGAGATACTGGAGCTGGCTTTGGATAAGAAGAAATAATCTTGTTGAGAATCCAGAAACATAGATATAAACGAGGGAAGCAAGTTTACATTAAAGGGACATGGGAACTTGTCACTATTGTACATCAAGCTCCTCTTTTAATGTATTGGGTTAAAGATAGTAATGGTCGCCAAAAGGAAGAACCATACAGGGAAATTGAATTGATATCAAAATGTGAAATTATCGTAAGAAGAACTAGTCACCTTAACGAAAAATAATAGGCTATTTGTTTGAGCCTACACTTTTCATTTACTTAGCTTGTGGACATCGCAACCTGGTATTAAATGGTTGAATGTTTTTAAGAAAGACGATTTTATCCTGAAAGTGTCTTGTTAGTGCAGATGATTTACGTTCAAAGTCGTTTTTATCTGGATAGTAATGAATAGAGACACTGTGGCAATTCTTGTTTTCCAAAATTTCACGGAGCAATGTTCTATCAGAAAGACCGCAGGAATGACCTATAATGTCTACGGTAAATTTTTCATATGACTTATTGATGAACTGGGTTAACTTTTGAAAACCATCTGATAGGGGGTATTTAGGGTACTTAATAAACTTTATATATTCAAATTCATTAAAATTTTCTAAGATGGTATAGATTTCATCGTGTTGATCCCCGTATCCAAATATTATTGGATTTTCCTTTTCTCCCAATTGACCATGAATATTGGCGACTTGAGTCACTTTTTTACTGTTTATGAATCTCTCTACGTATGAATCAAGGGTGTTGGTATAGTTGAAATTGAGAAACAATTTTTGATGGGTGTTTGCGTCGAATAACTTTAGAAATGCTGGAATAGGTTCGACATTCCGTTTTAAAGTCTGGAGATACTTTACCAATAAATCTTGGATACCTTGAAACTGTTTGTTCAGATTTTCAACCTTTTGAAGCCGATCTGAAGCCGATATCTTTGACTTTGGTATCTCAGCAATTTGCTTCAAGCTTTCAAAATAGAAGCTTTCTATATCGACCCAATTTCGTTCCCTGTGAGAGCTTAACAGATCATTAAAAAATTCGCTTTTAACTTTTACCAAGTCCTGTGAAGCTATTAAGGCGTTGAAATCACTTGGACAATTATGACGCACGGAATGCCCACGGAGGTTACGATTAGAATACAATTTAGCATGTAAAAAAACATCTTTGTGCCAATCTCTTTGTCGAACGTTTGTCATTACCCTTTTTTTGTACCAGTCTAAAAGATCATTGTAACCAGTTCGGATTCCATGGGCCAGGTCAAATCCGTTACCTATAAGATAGAGCTTTTTCATTAAGTTATATTCTACTAACGCATGGCTATGCGTCTAATCATAGTGAGCTTACGTTCGTTGCGCCTAGACCTGCGATAGTACCTGATTCCAAACGCCATTAAAATTAACAAAACCAGGCCAATACCTATTGCCCACTTTATTTTTTCAGCCTGTAGTGCAGCTTTTCTCTTTTGATTTTCGTGCAGGCGTGTGGCCAGCTGTCCTTCAAAAAATAGTTTCATCTTGGTGAGCTCACGATTGTTTGCATATACATCACGGGTGATGGTAGCCAGGTCTATGCTTAGGTTGGCTATGTTTCCTACCTGTTGTTCGATGAGCCAGGCAATGGCATCCACCGCATGTTCAGATATGTTTCCCGGTTGCCAATGAGAGGCTGCCAGCCCGTAGTACTGGTGAGCTGTGGCCGTGTCGCCACGTTGTAGCGCGAGCTCGCCGAGGTTAGAGTATGTACTGATCAGGAGGGCACTGTCTTGCATTGCGGTTTTGATCGCCAATGATCGGCCTAAATAAACTTCCGCTGCCGGCAGGTTTCCAGTGGCCAGGTAGGTCATGCCAATGTCATTGTTGATCCTGGCTAGGTTGGTAGTATCCTGCAGCTGCGTGGCGATATCAAGTGACTTTAGGTAGTAGCTTATCGCCTTGTCATAATCTTCAATGTCGTGCTGTATAAAGCCTACCTGGTGAAGGGCATCGGAGACGTCCTCATCCTTTCCCTGTGCTTCATATTCATCAGCCGCGGCAAACAAATAGGTGACGGCACTGTCATACCTTCCCAGCTTGTGGTAAGATAATCCTATGTTAAACATCGTATCTGCCTTTTTAGGGCTGTTCAGCTCTTTTCTTAGATGTAAGGTTTTGTTATAAAAAAGAAGAGAATTGCGGTAGTTCAATGTCTTGTAAAATATAACGCCTAGTTTTTCGCATATGTCCGCCTGCAGGGCTTTGGCATCGGCACGATGATAAGCGCTTTCTGCCTTTAAAAATTGCTTCGTGGCCTGGATGTAGTCCCCCTTATTACGATAAATATACCCCAACAAGTGGTATGCCTTTCCTTTTTGATAGGAAGTATGGGCAAGGCTCACCGCACGTTGGGCATCTGGGATCGCCAAGGATTTGTAAGCGTTATCATATTCACTTTCAAAGCCTTCGCCAGGCTCGTTTGTGCTCTTCCCGGGAGCTCTATAACAAAATAAAATAGAAAACAGAACTAAAGCCGACAGGTAGACTGGTAATTTCATATTTGCAGGACAGTTTTTAACAATCAGGTGATTTTAAGATAAGAAAAAAGGCCGGACGGAAGGCCAGCCTTGTAAGAAAAAACTTGCATTTGCAATGTTTTTAATCCCTTATGCCTGCAGGGGGATTGTTGTTGTCTTTAGGATCCTGCCCATCTCCACCCGTTTCAAGGAGTGTATCTTCTACACCTTCGTAGGTTTCATCGTTACAACTTGTCACTGTGCCTAGTACAAATACCATCAAGAGGGCGAAAAGAAGGATAGAAAGCTTTTTCATTGTCTTAGAATTTAAATGTGAAATGTATTCTGTCTTCTAAAATAATTGGTTGTCCTCTACGAACGAAGGACATGTTAGTAAATCCACATACGTATTAATACAAATCGCTACTAATGACCGCGCATTTTTGCTATATTAGCACTCACTTTTGAGCGGTTATGAAAGGACTAGGTAGTATGCTTAAGCACCATCGGAAGGCTGCTAAAATCAGCCAGCAGGGAGTGGCCGATAGCTTGGGCATAGATGTGAGCAGCTACCGGCGCTGGGAGCATGGCGATATCACGGATATCAAGTTTGGCTACATCCTCCAGCTGTCGGAGTTATACGGCATCACACCTAACGATTTCACAGATCTAACACCTACCACCAGCGTCCAGCTCAACATTTCTGGAGACAGGAATGCAGTCAAAGAAATCCGGCAAATCTTAGCCAGGATCTCCAAAAATCACGATTTAGCTTACAATAGGGGAGAGGTATGACCTGTTTTGCTTCACAATTAGGATATAACTTGTTGATTTTCAATGCAATACTTGTTCCCGGCAGGGGGCTCTTGATAATCAGGCAGTTACAACAGGTTTTGTAACTGCCTTTTTTCTTTGGGTAAAACGAAAGTGCTTTTTTGAGCCCTTTACTAGCAAGTTTTTTGCCTTTAACCTTCGTACAATCAATTTAAAAGGTAGATCCAAAATGCGGGATCTAAATTACCTTAAACTCGCCCAAGACAGCACCTGGTGGTGTGGAAAAATGGACGATCTCTTGTGTAGGCTTAGCCGGCCAGATATATCATCGCCCGGTTGGACCTTAAAAATGAGCCTATTACATACCTTGAACACCTAAAATCTTCCCTTTCTACGGGTTTCAAACGATTTCATCAAAATAGTGTCACTCTTTGAAAGATTATTGGAAGATTGTCGAAGCGCTAAAATTTTACTTTAAAAACTGAAATTATAGTGAAATACCTGCCGTCATTTTTGATCCTAATGATGGCAAACCCTCAACATTCAAAAAAGATATAGTGTCAAAATCTAGGGCATTCGCTTAGAATTTGCCGCAATTGTAAGTACGTAAACAACCTAATTTATGCGCAAAATTTTACTGAAAAACAGTGCCGCGACAGCTAGAACGATAGGGCTTTTTGGCCTGTTCATGGGGTGCTTATTCTTAGCATCTGCTGCTACGGCGCAGACCTTTACCGTTACGGGTAAAGTCATGGATGAAAATGGCGTGGGACTTCCCGGTGCCACCGTGCTGGAAAAAGGTACCACTAACGGTACTGTTACCGATGTTAATGGTAATTACAGCCTGGTCATAGCGGGTCCGAATTCAACCTTGGTCATGTCGTTTGTGGGCTATACCGAGGAAGAAATTGCGGTTAATGGCAGGAATACCATTGATGCAACAATGGCCCCAGACATTACATCGTTGCAGGAGATTGTAGTAGTAGGCTATGGTACACAAAAACGCAGCGATATAATAAATGCAGTATCAACTATAGATGCTGAACAAATTGCAAAGACACCCACCCCCAGCTTTACACAAGCGTTACAGGGCACTGTTAGTGGTGTTCAAATGACAGCTTCTAATGGTGAACCAGGAGGTGCTACGCGTATTATGATCCGGGGCACTGGCTCCGTAACCTCTGCTACAGAACCATTATTCATCATTGATGGCATCCAATTGGGGGCTGGTGGTACAGATGCATTCAATTTCATAAACCCCCAGGATATTGAAAGTGTCACAGTTTTAAAAGATGCTGGTGCCACGGCTATATATGGTTCTAGGGGTGCTAATGGTGTGATAATCGTAACGACAAAAACAGGTAAAGCTGGACAAAAGTCACTTAACTTTAGTTTTGAAGCAGGTGCTACGGTTCCGATCAATGACCTGGAATTAGCAAATGCGGACGAATGGAGGAGTCTCGTAGCCTTGGGTAGAAGAAATAGCGGGTTGGATGATCCCAACTCAGATGTTATAGGTAATAGTAGTAATGCTATATTTGATACACGTCATCGACCTATATACAGGGACCAGGATCTCTACAATACAACGAATACGGACTGGGTGGATTTAATGCAAGAAAACGGACGTTACGAGCAATATACGTTTTCGTCAAGCAACGCCACTGAAAAAACTTCCTACTTTCTTTCCGGTCAATACAGGACGCAGGAAGGTAATTTCGGGGATACACAATTCGACCGTTATACCGGGCGTCTAAATGTCGATTTTAATGCCACGGATTATTTAAAACTTGGGGTTCGTTATTCCATAATTTATGAAAATGACGTTCCCAGGGAAACTGGCAATAACAATAATGTTGTGCAAGCTGGTGGTGCCCAGGGTAATTTGGGTAACAGGGCACTTTTTGGAACATTATATGATGGAGCAATTCCTGTACTACCTCAGACCCTGCCTGATGGAACTATTTTTGATCCTGTGGGAAGAAATAACCTCACCTATTTAGACAGGCGAGATATTGCAAACCGAACCCGGGAAAGATTCAGAAATATCGGTTCTATATTCGCTGAACTCTCTCCCATTGAAGGTTTGGTGCTAAGGGCTGAAGCAAGTGGTAGCTTTTTGACCGGTAGAGAGAATCGATTTACAACTGCTAGGGTGGCAGAAGAAGAAACCCCGGGAGATTACGATAATGGTGAAGATTACATCTTTGAAGATGGGTTGCCAAGGTTAGAGTATATTGAGAATGAATTTACACAATCTAACCTGGCCGCTACATTAAGTTACACCAAGACCTTTAAAGAAAAACACAATTTTACAGGCCTGTTAGGGGTTGAGAGAGTATATAATGGTGGGCGAAGAATAAGCATAAATGCAGAAAATGCCAGTTCCCCCCAGGAAATAAGTGAGTTGGGGCCCACAATCCAACCCAATGGGTCATTTTGGTTCGAGCTTAACAATTCAGTGTTCGAAGAAAGAAAGCTGTTTTCCCATTTTGGTAGATTGACCTATAACTTTGATAATAAATATTATCTAGAAGGAACTATGAGACGGGACGGCAGTTCCGTTTTCGCCGATGGTAATGAATTTGACTGGTTCCCATCAGTTTCGGCGGGTTGGGTAGCATCACGGGAATCCTTCTACGACTTAGAGGTTTTAAACTATCTAAAACTTTCCGGGAGCTATGGGATTAGCGGTAACCAGGAAATTCCAACAGGACAAGATATTGATGGATTCTTGAATTTCGCCCGGTTCCCTACCAATTTGATCCCTGGGGGACTCGTTCAAAATCGATTAGCCTCAAATGACATAAGATGGGAACGTACGTCGACCATAAACGCAGCACTGGATTTTGAGCTTTTCAACAGTAGAATATCAGGAAGTATTGGTTATTACCAAAGTAAAAGCGATGACATATTATTAGACATTCCATTGGCCCTCTCCCAAGGCGTTTACCCTCCTGGGGGGCCAGATGCCGTTTCAATTGCTAATGTGGGAACACTCAAGAATTGGGGCTGGGAATTTGAAATATCTTCTCAAAATATATCCAAAGGGAATTTTACATGGACAACCAGTTTTAATATTTCCACAAATAGGAATGAGGTAGAACGCTTATTCCCTGGTTTTGATGGTTCTCCTACAACATTCACCGCTTTTGGAGGCCCTGGTAGTGCCTATACAACGGTGCAAGAGGGTGCACCTATAGGTGAATTCTACTTGCCTGTTTTTGCTGGGTACGATAGAGATGGAGTTATGCTCATTCGTGAGGTGGACCAGGAAATTTTGGAGGCTACAGGAGAACGTGTTTTTACAGGAAGGACGATCAGGAACTTAGATAATGCCTTTGAAGCACATAGCGTGATCCAGGAGGATAAAACAGGTTTACCCACTTTCTTTGGCGGTATAGGCAATACCTTTTCATACAAAGGCTTATCCATCTATTTTCAATTCACTTTCCAAGGTGGTAATTATATATATGATAATATGGCTAGGAGAAATGTAGGTGTAGGACAAACCGTCTTAAGAAAAGACTTAGTAGGAAATACATGGACTCCCGATAATACGAATGCAGAATATCCAGTGTTAGCCTTCAATAGCCTGATCCCCGTTGAGGATCCTAATGTCCCGGGAGAATTCATTCAAGAAAGAGTAGCGGATAGAAGTGATAAATGGTTAGAAAAAGGTGATTTTATCAGGCTGAGGACTATTTCTTTAAGTTATGATTTTTCTAATGCTATCTCGGAAAAAACTAATAATATTCTGAGTGGATTATCCGTTTTTGTAAATCTCCAAAACGTAGCCACCTTCTCCAGGTTCGATACCGTTGACCCGGAATTTGTTCAAACCGGCAGCAATCCTACACAAAGAAATTTGGCACAAGGTGTAATTAATAGTGTGCCTTTATGGCAAGTATTTACTGCTTCTGGTGGAGTGAATATTAAATTGTAAAAATAAGGAAATGAAAAATATATTAAATTTTATTTCGATTGTGTTGATGCTATCTGTGGTATCTTGTGATGGTGAGGAATTCGTCACGGATTTTGACAGGGGCAGCGGAACCCAGCCTGTAGATGATATAACACATCAGACACTGGATGACTACATAAGAGGGGCATATTGGTCTCTTTTTGCGCTAAGTGCCAATGGAAATGTCATCTCATTATGGGCTTACAATGATATTGCCTCTGATATGCTAGAATTTAAAACCTATTCCAGGCTGAATGAAACCGGTTTTGGCAGGTGGATAACACCTATCTATGAAAGGCAGGTTAGTGAAAATACAAATAGATTCGTGGATCACGGTTTTTACGGTGCGTACATTGTTTTGCGCAGTGTAAATAATATATTGGATTTTTATCAAGAAAATGACGTTCCCCCGGATAATCCGCAATGGGAAAATCGACTAAAAGGAGAAAGTTATTTTTTGAGGGCCTTCGCTCATTATACCTTAGCCACCGTATTTGCACCTCCTTATAGTTCAGACCAAAATGCGTTGACGGTTCCATTAATGCTAACCAGTCCAGGATCGCCGACAGACCTTCAACCGCTGGCCTCAAATGAAGAACTGTATGCTGCAATAATCTCAGATCTAAAAAGGGCCATAGAGTTATTGCCCGAAACATACGATCCTAGTAGGGATCCTGTGTGGTATGGTGCATCCAGCGCTAAAAGAGATGCAGCACGATTTTTATTGGCCAGGGTGTATTTTAGAATGGGATCAGGGTTTTGGACGAGTGGTTTTGACGGTGACGGTGGAGCGTTGGAACAAATCAACACGATCATTAACGCAGGTAGGTACGATGTGCCGCCGCATGATGATATGTTAAGTGGTATTTATACCAGGAAAGATAAGGATCTTCCCGAAATTCCCGAGGTAGTGTTTAAATTGGATTTTGTAACTAATAATCCTTGGAGGGCGCCCATAGTCCATGAAGCTTACAGCAGAAGAACGCCCGGCGGTGGTGGCCAAAATCGTGGTTTAGCATTTAATAAGCGAATGTTAAGGGAAATTGGTTGGGACAATGAAGCTTTTGCAGCACAGGATCAACGCTACAGGGACCTGTTTGTAAGATTCGAAGCCGAGGATAGTGGTACACCGAGCGGAGATCCAATGTATCCAAACAACGAATATTTAGAATCTTTTAATTTATGGACTCGTAAATACGAGTTGAATAATATAACCTGGCAAATATTCAGGTATCCCGAGATGCATTTAATGAGAGCGGTCATCCGTGTAGAAAGTGGTGATGGAACAGGTGCGGCAGAAGATATCAATATAACCAGGCAAAGAGCAGAACTCGACCCATTAACTACTGCCACTGCTACAGATGTAGAACATGAATGGATCAAGGAATTTGCCATGGAGCATAGGAGGCTGGCTTACCTGCAAGCCCTTAAAAGACCGGTCCCCGTTCCAGGCAATCAAGATAATCCAGCTACAGTACCTTACGATGATGCTTCATTAGTGAGAAGCCTTCCCAATAGGGAAGTAAGTCGTAATCCGAACATAGATTGAGCATATCATTAGTTGTAAATGGATTAAAAGTGGAAGCCTCCAGGCTGCCACTTTTTTGTTTTAAGAGAAGGCCATATACCGCCTATGAAAAAATACCGATGACCAAAGAATGATTTTGGAGATCCGTTACATAGAAATTATTATTCTTCGGTTAAATCGGCCTCATCAAAATAGTACTATATTTTGAAAAATTCCCGGAAGATTCATAGATGCTCTTCCAGTTATCTTAGATAATGAAAATATAGTCGGAGAGGGCTCTGTGGAAGCTTGGTATATCCGTGGACGTTTCCGTCGTTTCAACATCCGGGTAGTTCAAATCGTGCCTGGTCGGGGAAAAGCAAAAAGTGGATAGGTTCCGCCCCGACAGGTCATTAAAGGATTGGGATCACCTCTAAACTTTTTTTACAATCATTAAACCTACAGTCATGATCTTACCCCTAAATTTTAAGAATATTGTTTTGTTAGCAGCGGTTTATGCCTTGACGATTGCTATTTCAATTGCGCAAGAGTGGGATAACGCCAAAATCGGTGGTGGCGGTAGAACCGTGGGTATCATCGCCAGCCCCACGAGCAATAAGGTCTACGTGAGAACAGATGTCGCTGGCATGTACGTGAGAACGTCAGTAAGTGACAATACGTGGAGAAGGTTAACTACTAATTTTGGGCCATGGTATGGTGAGCCCATGTCGGGATGTGCCGGTTTAGGTGTTCACCCTAGTGATGATAAGATCCTCTATGCCGCGTTATCCAGGGGAATATACAAATCCGTTAATAGCGGTGGTTCATGGAACCGCGTACTAAATATCTCGGTCAAACCTAACGGTACGCAAGATGACCGTAACGATCGAAACTACGGAGAAGCGCTGGTGGTAGATCAGCAAAATGGTAATGTTGTTTACTATGGTTCGCAGGGGGATGGCCTCTGGAGGTCTACCAACGCAGGCAAAGATTGGATAAAAATTACCAATGGTATCCCGGGTGATGCGCGGATACGTAACATCGTGGTGGATAACACCCGCGAAATGACCAAGGGGAGGTCCGAATACATTTACGTGGGGGTAAAAGGAGGAGGTATCTACCGGAGCACCAATGGTGGTGATAGGTTTTCGCATTGGCAGGCCGACTTACCTCCTAATAATGGAGATTATGTTCGGTGGTTACGATTGTCTAAAGATGGGGACTTATACGCTGCTCATAACAACGGGCTGGCACGTTGGGATGGATCGTCCTGGTCTAACGTTACCCCGGGTCCCAGTAAGTCGGGTGAAGTTACCTGTGTAGCTACCGATCCGCATGACGACGCAAAGCTCCTATGCTTTCATAATGGCAGGTTGAAGAGAACCAGTAATCGAGGAGGTACCTGGACAAATGTGCCGACAAACGAAGGGGATATGCCGGGATGGTCACGGAACTTGTATAGACCTGCCGGGCCTGACGTTTTCGCCGTGTACTTTGATCGTATGACACCAGGAAAGGCATACGTGTGTTCAAATTATTATCCCTGGGTGACTAAAAATATTTGGGCATCCAACACGACATGGGATGCTATCTACAAGGGTAACGAGATGACCATACATTTTGCCGGGGTATCTCTTCCCAATACAAACGGGTCCAATCGACCGGATTACATTGCCGGGATGGCCGATGTCCGGGGATTTAGATATGTAAACAATTTAACAAGCTATCCCACACAGAGGGTCAACCTGCCCAATGCACAGTTTTCACCAAACATTACAGGTTTAGATTTTTGTGAAGGCAACCCGGACGTAGTTTGGGCTACGGCCAGTAGGATATACAGGGATGACCAGGGAAGGGAGGTGAAGTATCGCTGCGCGGTTTACAGGTCTTCAAATGCAGGAGCGTCTTTCTCCTATGTCGGGAATCCGTTTGGCAACGGCAACGCAGGGGGTCCAAAGATCGCTGTTTCCGCCACCAATGGTGCAAAGGCTCTTTTGGCTGTTAAAGGCAAATGCTATTACACCACTAACAGTGGGAGTACTTGGGGCTCATCAGGGGGAATCAGGGGTGGCGATGGTTTTCTTTTTTCTAACATCGAATATGAATTCGACCAGGCTATTGCATCTGACAGGGTAAATGGTAATAAGTTCTATCTTATTTCACCCAACGGCACGTTTTATCGTAGTACCAATGGCGGCGCTTCATTTACCAGGAGAGATAAAAGCCAAACCGGCTTACCCAATCGAAGATTTAATAGGGGCGTATTGGCCGCGAATGCAGGTGGTGGTATCCATATTGCGGCAGCTCCGGGTATGGAAGAAGAAGTTTGGATCGCGATGGGAGCTTCCGGTATCTGGAGGTCTTCTTCCACAGGGTCCAATAAAACGGATACCTTTTCGAGAGTGCCATTTTTTGCTAATGATAACCCTACTTGCCTCGCATGGGGAAAGAATCATAGTTCCACAACAAATCCAACCATTTACGTGTACGGTAAGCAGAGTGGAGCTAATGGTAAATGGGGAGTGTGGAGATCAACGAATTTAGGGGATACCTGGACCCGCATCACACCAGGTAATGATCCGGGACAATGGCCAAGGTTTATGGCCGCCGATCGTCAAAATTACGGACGTGTTTATGTAGGCGATGCTTTTACAGGGATACGCTTTATCAATTCCAGCGGGGCAGGTACACCCCGTGGCGCCCGTACAGCCGCAATGGATCAACAAAGCTTAGAGCAATTTGTAAAGGAATATGAATCTTTAAAGGTTTATCCGAATCCTACTACGGGTCAACTTCATGTTAACATTCCAAGTAGAACACGAAGCAATATCACCTTTCATATTTTCAACCCATTGGGCAAAACGATCAGGAAAGGTTCTTTGGAGATGCAAAGTAACGGAATGCCAAGTTCAATTGATTTAAACCAGGTTGAGCCGGGGATCTATGTAATCAAGATCCTGGAGGGCAATAACGCTTTACTTAAAACGAAATTTATAAAAGAATGACACGCGCTTTACACAAAAGTAGTGCGCCATATCAAACACCAAATTAGAAGACCATGATGAAATTATTAAAACTATGGGTAATGCTGCTCTGCATATATGGCCTGGGACTGCAGGCCCAGGAAAGGACCGGCTGGAGCCAGGTGCCTATTGGGGGAGGAGGACGTACCTTCGGATTCATAGGCAGTCCTTCTTCGGATATGTTGTACCTGAGAACAGATGTGGCCGGTATGTACAAAAAATTACCTGCTGACCCAGCATGGACACGACTCACAGACAGTTTCGATCCCACTTATGGGGAACGCATGGAGGGATGTGCCGGGCTCGGTCTTCACCCTAATACAGATGATATTTTATATGCCGCGTTATCTAGAGGCATTTATAAATCAACAGATGGCGGCACTACATGGAACCAATCGCTAAATCTTAGGATTTTCACAAATGGCTTCCCGGATGATCGGGACGATCGTAACTATGGAGAGGCGCTTGTAGTGGATCGTGCCAATGGAGAAGTGGTCTATTACGGCTCACAAGATCAAGGGCTGTACTACACCCGGGATGGAGGAGGCAACTGGACGCAGCTGCCAGGGACAGATTTCCCAACGCTTGGTAGTCGCAGTATTGTAGTCGATCATACACGCGAGCGTGTGGACATAGGTACTCCAAATGAGCGCTCAAAATACGTGTACGTTACCGTGAAGACCCAGGGGATCTATAGAAGTGAAGATGGTGGAAATACTTTTTCTCAATGGACGGCTACTTTGCCTGGTGGGCCCAGTGGTGTCAGCGGCAATTACGTACGCTACTTGAGGATCTCGAAAGACGGGGAATTGTATGCTGCGCACGACAAAGGATTAGCACACTGGAACGGCAGTATTTGGGAAGATATCTCTCCCACGGTAGGGCCTGGTGGCACAAATGTGGAGGTAAGAACCGTGGCTACCGACCCTTTAGACAATAATGTTGTCATCTGCTCAAGGGCACGATATGATGATGCAACAGGTACGCGGATTGATGCGGCTATTTATAGGAGCGACGATCGAGGGGATACTTGGGAGGAAGTTCCGACACAGGTTGGAAGCATCGCAGGTTGGGGTCGTGGTAGATATGAACCGAATCAAGTAAACGCTTTTTCCATTTATATTGATGACCAGGCATCAGCGCCGGCAAACCGTGCCTATGTTTCCTCCAGCTACCACGCTTGGAAAACGGATGACATTTGGGCGCCTGTAACTACCTGGGATGCGATGCAAGAAGGCAATGAAATGACGATTAACATTACCGGGACTTCATTGCCCGGGACATCTAGGGCTCGATTATTAACTGGGATGGCCGATGTGCGGGGATTTGTTTATTATGAAGATGACCTGGATCAATACCCTGGGAGTCAAACCGTGATCCCCGAAAGCTTACAATCTCAAGGCTTCTTCACACCCAATTTTCCCGGTATTGATTTTTGTGAAAGCAACCCAGGTGTCGTGTGGTTTACTGCCTCACGGGTACCGGGTTATGTTCCACTTGTTTTTAGGTCTACCAATGGAGGTGATCTGCTTGACCAAGTTTCCAATCCATCCATCGGGACCAGCTTTGAAAATATAGGAGAAGGTGGCCCCAGCGCAGGTGGCCCCAAAATAGCCGTATCAGCATCCGATCCGGATAATGCGGTAGTACTGATCAAGAAAAACCTTCGCTATACGAAAGACGGCGGCCTTACATGGAGCACGCCAAGCGGGGTATCTACCATCAATAGCGGCCTGGACAGCAACATCGAGTATGAGTTTGACGACCTGGTACAATCTGACCGAGTGAACGGGAATACATTTTACGTCTACGATCGCAACGGTGAATTTTACCGCAGTTATGATGGCGGAGAAACCTTTAGCAAAGTAACCACTGAGAACCTTCCAAGCCGGGGAAGTATACAAGGTGGATTTGCGGCTGCCAGGGGTGGAGGAGCTAAAATGGCCACCGCACCGGGTATAGAGGGAGAGCTCTGGATATCAACAGGTTCCAATGGCATCTGGAAGGCTAATGGTGCTGCACCCGACCGTACGGATACGTTTGAAGAGATCACCTTTTTCCAAAGGCTTAATCCTACCTGCGTGACTTTTGGCGCACCTAGGCCGGGTTCCACTACACCGACCGTTTATGTTTCAGGGGCCAGGAGAGCCGATGGACTATGGGGGATCTGGAAGTCAGAAGACCTGGGGGAAAGCTGGTCGCTGATCACGCCCATCGATGTGCCAGGCCAATGGATCAGGAACCTGTACGGCGACAGGGAAGTATTCGGGAGAGTTTTTGTAGGGGATGCGTCATTTGGCGTTCGCATGTTTACCTTCCGGGACGATACAGTAGAGGACATTATAGTCGATAACGATACACCGGGATTCCAAACGCAGGGCATCTGGGCTACCGGCAATAATCCTAACCAGCAATTTGGGCCTAATTTTAGAGTCAATCGTACGAACAGTACCGGCGCTGCTACTTATCGTCCTGGCATTGTCGAAGCGGGAACTTATAATGTTTACGCAAGATGGGTGTCTTCCGGGGACAGGGACAGCCAGGTAGAGATCGATATTAATAACGGGAGTGCCACACAAACCGTAGTGGTGGATCAAAAACAAAACGGGGGCCAATGGGTACAGATAGGTACCGTGGACCTGGCCGTAGGTAACAGCAGTTTTGTGAGGATCAATAATGACATAGTAACACCTGTTGAACCCGTTAAAACACAATCGGTCACGGTAGCGGATGCCGTGAGATGGGAATATGTAAATCGTACGCCTCCTTTAAGACCTTCAGGCTTAAAAACAAATTCAATCAATACCAACAGCCTCGAACTGGAGTGGTTCGATAATGCCACCAACGAGGACGGGTTCATCATTGAGCGCAGCACAGATGATGGCCCTTTTGCTCAGCTCGACACGGTTGCCGCTAATGGAACCGTTTTTAGAGACAATGCGATTGAATTCAATAAAATCTATCGTTACAGTATTCGCGCATTCAATGCATTCGGGGAATCTACAAAAGCATTCGTAGCCTTTAACAACTCCGAGATCATCATCGATAACAATACGCCAGGATTCCAAACCCAGGGCACGTGGGCATTTGCAACATTCGCTCCCGTGGGGCAGCGTTTCTTAGGAAATAATTACCGCGTGAACAGGACGACGGCGCCTGGAACGGCCACCTATACAACCGGTATCGGGGTAACGGGTATCTATAACCTTTATTCAAGATGGATCTCGACGGGTGATAGGGATAGCAGCGTGAATTACGAGGTGAACGATGGAAACACAACAGACACATTGGTAATAGACCAAACCAAAGACGGCGGGAAATGGGTTTTGCTTAAAACCTTGGTCTTGCGTGCTGGGGATACCAGTTTTGTCAGGGTCAACAATGATACCACTCCCTCAAAAGTAACAGTGGCCGACGCTGTACGTTACGAGTACGTCCAGGAGTACCGGGTGGAAAAACTAACATTAACATCAATGTGTTCCGAAAGCCCCGACGTTGAAAGACGTTGGAGGGTGAGAAACCCTAATAGTTTTGAGGTGCCGGTTTACTGGCAGGTATACGGGACCAGCATAGACGGGAACATAACAGCATTACCAGGGGATAATTTCTTTTTCACACCAACAGTCCCCGGGGCAAATACCGTGAAGATCACCTGGCAGGATGAAAACGGGGTGGATCAATCGACGGTAAAAGCATCAGGTGGTGCCACCTGTTCTGCAACAGCCGCCAGGCAGGGCGATCCTGGTGAGATACTAGCCCCTACTGGACAGCAAATTATGGTTTATCCAAATCCTTCACGTTTGGAAGATGATTTGCAGATCGTGTTAACGCCGGGTCCGAAGGATGTTTCTAGCCTAGACCTGGTGAATATGGAGGGTAAGCACTACGCTGTTGATCTACAGTCTGTCATAATCAAAAACAACACAATCTCAGTGCCTTTGTCCGATCTCCGGTTGGCGCCTGGCCTGTATCTTTTACATATTACAGGAGAAAATATCAACCAGGTACAGACTTTTAAAGTGCTGGTCAAATGATCTTTGTTCCCATTGAAAGGATTCCCCAAGGATCATCCTCCTGGGGAATCCTGATCCAACACAGGTGAACAGGAAACTAGCGATAAATTTGAAAGCCTATGCTAAATCCCACATGAACCCGGCCAGTCTCAAAAGGAAGGAGATTTTGCTCGACGCTCCGCAGGCCCAAAAGAACAGGAATAAAGTTGGGATAGGGCGTGTAGACCTCAAGCTCTCGAAGGGTCTGTACCTCTTGAGATTGACTGAAAAGTCGAGTGAAACAAATGCAGCCAGGCCATTGCTGGACTAAAGTTGAGACTAAGACAATATCTAATGAGATTGGTCATATTATTCCCCCTCTTTTGTGTGTTTATGTCACCCATAACGATAAATGCGCAAAAGCTGATGAATAAACAGGAAAACGACAATCCCGGGAAGCCAAACATAGTTTTGATCCTTAGCGATGACCAGGCCTGGGATGACTATGGTTTCATGGGGCACGCGGTGATTGAAACCCCCAACCTCGATAAGCTGGCCTCTGAAAGTATCGTTTTCACAAGAGGGTATGTAACCACCCCCATATGCAGGCCTTCTCTCATGACCATTGCCACGGGCCTTTACCCACACCAGCATAAGATCACTGGGAACGACCCTTTGAAAAAAAATAAGAAACCCGTTTTTCCACGGGAAGAGCTTTTAGAAAGCATAGATCAGAACCCTAGTCTACCCAGGGTTTTACAAAAAGAAGGCTACCTGTCCTTTCAATCCGGGAAATGGTGGGAAGGTAGCTTTGAACGCGGGGGCTTTACCCATGGTATGACCGAGGGGTCCCGGCATGGCGATAAAGGTTTGAACATAGGGCGACAAGGATTGGATACTATTTTCAGTTTTGTTGATTTTGCCATGGCTGAAAATAAGCCGTTTTACCTGTGGTATGCGCCCTTTATGCCGCATAACCCACATACTCCCCCGGATTCACTCTACAAGAAATACGCCTCCCGGGTGAAGTCTCCCTACATTGCAAAATATTATGCTATGGTAGAGTGGTTTGACATCACCTGTGGCCAATTGATCAACTTTCTTGACGCGAGAGGATTAAGAGAAAATACCTTGGTGTATTACCTATGCGACAATGGCTGGATTCAGCAAGCTACCAGTGGCAAGTTTGCCGCCCGCAGTAAACAGACCCCCATGGAGGGTGGGATCAGGACCCCGATCATGTTTTCATGGCCCGGTAGGCTTAAACCAGCTTTAAGGAATGAACTTGTCTCTAATATTGACCTGTTCCCTACTATTCTTGGCGCGGCCCAGGCACAATTACCCCCTGGTTTGCCGGGGCTTGATCTTTGGAATAAGCTGGTAGAGGAAGAACCTATCGAGAGGGATATTCTGTTTGGAGAGGCATACAGGCACGATATTGTCGATAAAGACGACCCCGAGGCCTCGCTCAGATACCTTTGGTGCATGGAAGGACCGTGGAAACTCGTCCTGTCCTATGAGGGAACTTTCGAAAATGAACAAGCGAATAATTATTTGATCCATAAGGAGGTAAGGAGTGAACCCGTACGCTTATACAATGTCATCGAAGACCCTTATGAAAATACCAATTTGGCTAAAAGATTTCCTAGGAAAGTTGAGCAATTAAAACAAAAAATAGATGCATGGTACCCTCCCAGGTATAAGAAAGTACTTGAAAAAAAGCAATGAACTCAAAATTGATTTACCCTTACCAGGCGCGGGTTTTCCAAACCCGTGCCCCCGTATTGCCAGGTTCTCTGAACCTGCTGCCAAGTGGATTGTACAAAGTGGCTTCAAACATCAAAGCCAACCAAACATGAACCCATGATAAAAAATACGATCACTATTCTCCTTACCTTATGGAGCGCCGTTCTTGCCTACACTCAATCCACCGAGATCCCCGCCTTAGGAGCACAGGTGATCATAGAGCCGGCACAGGAAGCTAAGGATGTTGAGACCTGGTTCCACCTGCTCAAAGAAAACAAAATGACCGTCACACGTATCAGGATTTTCGAAGAGCATTTAAACCAAGGGACAGGAAACTGGGATTTTAGTGCCTATGATCGTGCTTTTGACCTGGCGCATGAAAATGGGATAAAGGTATTCGCCACCCTATTTCCAGCCGTCGACCCGGGGAATGTGGGGGGCTTTAAATTCCCGAGAACCGAAAATCATCAAAAGCGCATTGCCGAGTACATCCGGCAAGTGGTCACGCATTTTAAAGACCACCCTGCCCTATATACTTGGGTGCTCATCAACGAACCCGGGGCAGGTAAGGCGCCCCTGGAAGAACCTTTTACCAAAACAAAATACCAGCAATGGCTGGCGAACCGTGAAGCAAGTAACTATGACAATGGCTACCGCAAAGAGGAGCTTTTACCCGAAATGTTCCTGCGCGACTACAATACATGGTATCTTCAGTGGCTTTCCGACGAGGTGAAAAGGTACGACACAAAACATCCGCAGCATGCAAATCCACATATGTTGTTTAATAACCTCCCGGAATATGACTTTTCCCAATGGCATCCTTTTCTATCGTCATTAGGCGCCTCGATGCATCCGAGTTGGCATTTTGGCTATTTTGATCGTGATCAATATCCCATAGCCATTTCAGCGAATAATGATATCATACGCGCCGGTGCCGGCCCTTTATCTTTCTGGGTGACGGAACTGCAAGGAGGCAACAATACCTACAGCAGCTATTACCCTATGAATCCTACCCAAGAAGAAATAGCCCAATGGCTTTGGACCAGTATCGGATGTGGGGCCGAAGGGATCATTTTCTGGTCGCTCAACCAGCGCACGACCGGGGCAGAGGCGGGAGAATGGGGTATGATCACGAATTATAACGAACCGACTGACCGGCTGCGGATGGCGAAAAAAGTGGGAGAGACCCTGGGAAGCAATCCGTCCATTTTCGGATCAGCGACTCCCGTCACCTCTGACGTTCATATCGTTTATGTGCCCGAAGCTATGATCATCCAAAACCGCTACCAGGTGAAATGGGCTCCAGCTCCGAGGTATGCTGGTCGTAGCCAGGGAGCTTGTATCAAGTCAGCGTTAGCCTACTATGAGGCATTACAGGAAATGGGTGTTTCGGCCAACTTAGTAGCGTCTGACGATTTCAACTGGGAGAACGGCCAAGGACAAGTGGTCATTTTGGCCAACCAGGTCGCCCTGCCTTCGCGTAGCTGGGATAAGATCGATTCCTTTGTGAAGTCCGGGGGCAAATTGATTGCCAGTGGCCTTACAGGATACTTTGATGAAAATGTGCACAACGTGATGCGCACCGGGTGGCCATTACAAAAAGTCTTTGGTGCCGGGGTAAATGAATTCAAGCACATTGAGGAGTTCTTCACACTAACCCTGGATGATCCAGGCGGATCATTGCCTGCCCACCTGTGGAAAGGAGAGCTAAAGCTGTTTGACGCTGAAGCGATCGGCACAGGACAAAACATCGTGACCGCCAGCAGGCATCGTTATGGAAAGGGAGAGGTGGTTTGGATCCCTTCGCTGGTAGGATTAGGCGCTTGGCAGAAAGATAACGCGCCGTTGGCCCAATGGCTTTCCAAAGAGCTTTCAAGCGCCCTGGAGTCGGTCCATTTCCAATTCGCCCGGCAATATCCTAAAGTCCTGCTAAGGGTAATGCGATCCGGGGAAAACTACATTACCGTACTGGTCAATAAGAATGAGGAAGAAGTGGAAATTGAGATGAAAAGGCCGAAAATATTGCCCCAAAGCCTTTTATTCAGTAGTCATAATAACCCAACGACCCTAACACTAAAACCGGGAGAGACCCAGGTGCTTTTATGGAAAAAATAATGAAAGTATTTCTTATGGCCGCCCTTTTGATTTCCCTGTTCGGGTGTAAAAAGTCCATGGAGCAGGGGGAGTCCAAAAATGAGAATCCCCCCAATATCATCTATATCCTAGCCGATGATATGGGCTGGGGAGACCTCTCTTTTTTAGGACAAAGCTCTTTTTCTACCCCAAATATTGACCGGATGGCCAAAGAGGGTATGTTATTTACCCAACATTATGCAGGCTCTGCCGTATGCGCGCCTTCCAGGGCCTCGCTCATGACAGGATTACATACCGGGCACTCCCCGGTGAGGGGCAACAAATTCTTCCCGGGCATCGGTGTAGCTCCATTGACGGACGCGGTGATCACTATCCCGGAAGCGATCAAAAAAAATACGGGCTACGTAACCGGGATGTCTGGCAGGTGGCATCTGGGAGGAGAACTTACCGATCAAACGCCTTACGATCGCGGCTTTGATTATCACTGGGGTAAATTGAGCTCCGATTTTCCGAATAAGGTCAACGTCATGGTGGACGGGCTTTGGGATGAAGATGGGAAGCACAAACCTTATGAAGCCTATTCCAAGTTGAATACAGAACCCATCTATGAGAACGGGAAACTTTACCACCTAACCGAGGAAGAACTCAAAAAGCGGCCCGCCAACATGGATCGCCTGGTTACGAACAAGGGCATGGCTTTTATGGAACGCAATAAAGATCGCCCCTTTTTCTTGTACCTTGCCTACAGCCTTCCGCATGCCCCTATGGAGTACCATGATCAATATCCCGTACCGAAAAACGATACCTTACCTGCTCCTGAACGTGCTTTTATTTCCATGATGAAAGCATTAGACGCTTACGTAGGAGAAGTCATTGCTAAAACGGAGGAACTGGACATTGCTAAAAACACCGTACTCCTCTTCACTACCGATAATGGGGCGCATAACGAAGGCGGTCACCAGCATGACTTCTTCGACTCCAATGGCCCTTTCCGGGAGTACAAAAGGTCATTCTACGAAGGCGGTTTTCATTCCCCTATGATCGTAAAATGGCCGGGGAAAGTGCAGGCGGGGGCCCGTTCAGGGCATGTCTCTGCCTTTTGGGATGTGCTGCCCACGGTGTGCGAGATCGCCGGTGCACCGGTACCGGCAGGCCTGGATGGTATTTCGTTCTTACCTGCACTGCTGGGAAAACCGCAAAAACCCCACGATCACCTCTATTGGGAGTTCAACGAAACGATTGACTTCAAGAAAACGCAGTATAAGCAAGCGGTTAGAAAAGGAAAGTGGAAAGGGGTCTATTATGTCAAAGAAGAAGAATTTGAGTTGTATGATCTTTCAGAAGATTTAGGAGAAACGACCGACTTGGCTGCAGAATACCCGGGGGTGGTTTCGGAAATACGAGAGATCATGCAGTCTTCACATGCCCCTTCTAAAAGATTTCCATTGACGAAAGAAGAACTGGAAAAAACGGGATTATAATATGGATCATTATCTCATAAAAATGATCGGTTTTAAAAAAACTACTTTATTGCCCAGGCTCATGCTATGCCTGGTGATAACCATGGAGCTACCGGGCCTTGGCCGTATGGTTTATTCCCAATCGTTGGAGGATCAGTTTAAAAACCCACCGAACGACAGCAAGGTACTTACGTGGTGGCACTGGATGAATGGCAACGTGACCAAGAAAGGTATTTCAAACGACCTGGAAGCCATGGCCCAGGTCGGAATTGGCGGTGTGATCTTGTTCAACATAGGCATGCTACCCCCGGGGGATGTGGTTTTTATGGGGGATAAGTGGTTGGATCATGTTGCATTTGCCATGAAAAAGGCAGATAGCCTCGGGTTGACTTTTGGCATTTTCAACAGCGACGGCTGGAGCATGTCAGGGGGGCCTTGGATCACACCCGAAAACTCGATGAAACAGATCGTATGGAAAGATACAACGGTTATTGGCAATGCCAACCTTACGATGCAACTGCCCAAACCCAAAGTGAGAAGCTTCTACAAAGAAATAGCGACCCTGGCTTTTCCCGCCATTTCCAATGAAATGCCCTGGGATATTGAGAATGTTTCGTTACAAAAAGGTCAAGTCGATCAACCTGGGGTCTTGATCGATGGAAACCCGCAGCCCCGGGCGAGCTTTAAAAGGGACAGCCTTGGGAGCACCACCCGGCTGTTGATTGACCTCGGCAAAAAACGAGATCTACGGAGGATTGAATTTGACAATATGAAGGTCAATAATTTCTTTGACACCTATGCCAGTGTGTCCTATGCTGCCGACGGCAGCAACTTTAAAAAACTGGACCAAACTGTTCCATTAAACCTTAAATCCGAAGGTGTTGCTAAAACCACGACCCTATCTTTTCCTAAGATCACGGCTAGGTATTTGCGAGTTAATGTGCATTTTTCGAAAGGCAACGATCGCCACCCCATGCGATTGGTCCAGCAAAAGGTAGATGTAGGAGAAATAAGAGTATACGGGTCGCCCGCCGTCCATCTTTGGGAAGCGAAAAGCGGCCAGTCAAAAAGGACCCGCCATGATCGTCAGCTCGTGCATCAGCGTGAACTCAATGCATCGGTGAAGGAACAACTGCCACAGGGCATGTACCTTCCCGAAAAAGACATCATCGACCTTTCGCAAATGGTGGATGAAGAAGGAAATCTCACATGGAAAGCTCCCCCGGGGGCTTGGACCATCCTTCGAATAGGGTACACCTCGACACTCAAAAGAAACGGACCTGCTTCCGATGCGGGCCGGGGGTTTGAAAGCGATAAGATGGATGCCCAAGCTACCCAAATCCATTTTGATCATTATGTCGCTAAAATCAATGACCTCTCCCTAAAATCCGTTGGAAAACCGCTGGATTACATGCAAATGGAGAGTTGGGAAGCGGGTACACAAAACTGGACAAAGGGTTTCGAGACCCTTTTTTATGAGCGAAATGGATATTCCATCCTTCCTTGGTTACCGGTCATGGCTGGGGGAAGGGTGGCAAATTCCTATGAAGGATCAAACCGGTTCCTACAGGACCTAAGAAATACCATTGCCGGGTTGATCAGTGAAAACTACTGGGCCAAGATGCATGAGTTGTGTAAAGCACAAGGCATCCAAGTCCTGGGAGAAGGGTCCGGGATGCAGCACTATTTATACGATCCTATCCTCTATCATCAGCATACCGATGTCCCGATGGGGGAGTCCTGGACTACTGAAGGCACGCCGAGAGCGGATTGTAAAAACGCAGCTTCCGTAGCCCATACACTTGGAAAGAAAAAAGTAGCGGTAGAAGCATTCACCGGGGGCCGGGCCGAAGCCTGGGGATTGATGCCTCATGATCTCAAGAAAATAGGGGATGAAAACTTTACACTGGGTGTTAACCAATTCGTTTTGAGTAGCTATGTACACCAGCCGTACGAAATAGGTCCGGGTTTCACACTGACCCGGTTTGGAAACCACTTTCAACGGCTCAATACCTGGTTCATGCATGCTAAAGGTTGGTTTGACTATTTGACAAGGTGCCAGTTTTTACTACAGCAGGGACAACCGGTGAGGGACGTTTGCTATTTCACCGGCGAAGGGATCCCCGGGTATCTTGGGTTAAGAGATGAGCTGCGACCGCGACTGCCATCGGGGTATGACTATGATGGCGTAAACTTTGATCTTGTTAAACAAATGCGGGTAGAAGAGGGTAAATTATACTTACCTTCCGGTGCTTCTTACCACCTGCTGGTATTTAGGGACCCGGTTATGACGCCGGGATTGATCCGCGAGATAAAAAGGTTAGTACAAGAGGGAGCCACGATCGTTGCCCCTAGGCCACAAAAAGCTAAAAACGACCTGTACGAAATCGTTTATGACGCAAGTACAATGCAGGTCATCCATGAAATTTGGGGAGACGTAGCAGGAAATACGACTCGATGGAACTCCCTTGGGAAAGGCAAAATCACCTGGGATACCACTCTAACAATGGCTTTAGATACTCTAAAGGTCGATCCAGATTTTCAGTATGATCCACAGGGCCAGGTAGTGAAGCTGAACTACATACATAGGCAGCACGGAGAAACAGATATTTACTTCATCGCAAATCCGGCCAAAAACAAGGTCAAGGTCACTGCCCGGTTTAGAGTGCCTGGTAAAATACCTGGAGTATGGGATCCTGGTACGGGGGTTTGTGAAGAGATCGAGTTTACAAAAGATGAAAAGGGGATTACGCTACCCCTAACTTTGGAGGGTCACGGCTCCATTTTTGTCGTATTCAAAGAACCTATATCGCCTTCAAAAAATAAGCAGCGCAAGTCAAGCAGGTTGATCGTTTTGGAAAAGGAGCTTAAAACTGGGTGGAACGTTAGCTTTGCGGAGGCCGATGGAGCCTTTAAAAAAGTTGCTTTCCAAGAATTAACGGACTGGACAAAACATGATGACGAGGCGATAAGGTATTTCTCCGGTACAGCTACGTACGAAACCTCCTTTACCCTAAAAGGAGCGAAAAAAAGAAGTATAATTCTTGACCTGGGAGAAGTAAAAAGTATTGCCGAAGTTTTCGTCAACGATCAAAAAGTTCGCAGCTTGTGGAAACCTCCCTACCAGGTGGATGTCACAGGTTTTGTGAAAAAAGGCCAAAACAAACTATCGATAAAGGTGACGAATGCTATGATCAACCGCTTGGTAGGGGACGAGCGCTGGCCCCAAGATGTAGTTTATCATTCAGCAAAAGACAGCCCGATCAAAGCCTATCCACCCTGGTTAGCTTCTCCCGGGGAGCGTAGATCAAAGCGAAAAACATTTACAACGTACCATTTTGATGTACTAAAAGATCATGATCTACAGCCCTCAGGGTTGTTGGGGCCGGTGAAAATGGTTGTCTATTCTATCAAAAAAGTGAACGAGGAAAAGCTATAAACTAATGAATGCTTTAACAATTGTGCGATAGCACATGCTATGGAAAAGTTTAAGGACACCTAAGATGCTGAAACGAACCGTCCACAGGACCTAATCTTATCAGCAACCCTAAATGACGTACCATTGAAACAACAACTTAACGAGCATAATGCAGAAAATCTTATTGCAGAGTTGTTTGCTTGGAACGAAGTAATTAAATTTATCTAAACTTATTTTTAGTCTAATCTAAATAAAATTGCTAGGTTTATTAAAAAATTAATAGACGATGAACGAAATAATCTATAAGATCCTGCTGGCGACTTTGGTTTTATCTATGAATATAATTCGTGGTTATTATCAAAAGAGATACAAATCAACACACGCTGTAACGACTAGAGTTAAACAAAAAAGCCGGGAAAAATTACTAGTTTGGTTGATGTTCTTTTCTTTAGCCATTCCCGGGCTGATTTGGCTATTTACGAATTGGTTGTCGTTCGGACAATTTTATCTGCCTGGCAGTATACGCATACTCGGATTCATCATCGGGGTGTTCGCTATGTGGCTGTTTTATACAGTACATAAAACATTGGGCGATAATTGGAGTCCCACTCTTGAAATAAGAAAAGAACACAAGCTAATTGTGTCAGGAGTTTACAAATGGACAAGACACCCAATGTACACCGCCATGCTCTTTCAAATGGTCTCCTTTTCGTTGATTACAGCCAATTGGTTTTATGCATGCACTATGTTCGCGGGGCTTGCTATCCTGCTAATTACTCGCGTTCCAGATGAAGAAAAACTAATGATGGAAGAATTTGGTGAACAGTACAAAGACTATATGAAGCAGACAAAAAGACTTATTCCGTTTATTTTCTGATAGTAGAAAAAAGTAATAAAGTGAATACCTGTGGTTTTTAACATTGGAAAATGAACAAGTTTACTCGATAACAAAACAACCCAACAATCAAGTAATAGACCAATAAGGATGTGCTGATAACATTACATAAGCGTAATGCGGGCTAAACTGCTGAATTTGAGCCTTTTAAATCTTGTTGTATTTTGCGGCAGATTGATATCATCACGCCGAAATCCCGCACTACGCTTATACGAGACCGGAATGGGCAACAGCCGCTACAAAAGCGCAGGCTCCTTACTTGGATCATACGGATAGAACACCAATTCAACTAACTATGAAGAAAGCATATGTTATGATCTTGGTCTTACCGGGATTTATTTGGCTTAATGTTGCATGCCAACCGGGGGGGCAATCTTCTGTTCGTCCCAACATCATTTTTATCTTCTCCGACGACCACGCCCAAAAAGCCATTGGCGCCTACCGGGGCTCGTTGGTCGAAACCCCTAACCTGGATCGACTGGCTGAAGAGGGGATGATCTTCACCAATAGTTTTGTTACCAACTCCATTTGCAGCCCGAGCAGGGCCGTGGTTTTGACCGGTAAGTTTAGTCACCTCAATGGAATGAAGACCAACATGGGTAAGCCCTTTGACGGTTCGCAACAGACCCTGCCGAAAATTTTACAGGAAGCTGGCTACGAAACCGCCATTATTGGCAAATGGCACTTGAAATCCGACCCCACCGGCTTTGATCATTGGGATGTACTGCCCGGCCAAGGCGTATATTACGATCCTACCTTCTTGACCCCGGAGGGCAAAGAGGATACAAAAGGGTATGTGACCGATGTGATCACCGACAAAGTATTACGTTGGTTATCGGGGCGTAGCAAGGAAAAACCCTTTATGCTCATGTACCACCATAAAGCGCCGCACCGGGCATGGTGGCCGGATCCCAAGTACTTCGATCTTTATACCGACACGGAATTCCCGGAGCCACAAACGCTCTATGATCAATTCGAGGGGAAGGGACAAGCTGCTAAAATGGCTACTATGCGCATCCAAGATCATCTATCTACCTATCAAGACCTTAAGCTCTTTCCCAGTCAAGAAAAACAGGACAATGCCCAAAAGATCCTGGACGACCCAAATTTTGAACAATTGCCAATTCCCCTGAAACAATTTGCTTGGCAAGTGACACGTATGGTGCGCAATTACAATCTCCTATCCCCGGAAAACAGGGCCAAATTTGACAGTATCTACGGCATAGAGAACCAGGTCTATCTTACGGGGGACATGAACGAAAAAGAGCAGCTTCAATGGAAATACCAGCGTTACATCAAAGACTACCTGCGATCAGTCCGGTCTATTGATGATAATTTAGGGCGTTTGATGGATTACCTGCAAGGCGCCGGGCTGGCCGAAAACACCATCGTGATCTATGCAAGTGACCAAGGCTTTTATTTAGGCGAGCATGGTTGGTTCGATAAGCGTTTCATGTACGAAGAGTCCCTACGGACCCCGCTCATCATTAAATGGCCAGATGTAGTTCCGGGCCCGAGTCAAAGCGCCATGATGGTACAAAACATCGACTATGCCCAAACGATCCTGGAAATGGCGGGCATTGAACCTCCCGCGGATATGCAGGGAACCAGCCTGGTACCCTTGTTGAAAGGAGAATTGGTCGATAACTGGCGCCAAGAGATCTATTATCATTACTACGAGTACCCGGGCTGGCATGATGTGCCCCGCCATTACGGGGTGCGAACCCAACAATTTAAGCTGATCCATTTTTATGAACTAGGGGAATGGGAACTGTATGATCTTCAAAATGATCCAAGCGAAATGATCAACTTGTATGGAGGACCGGGTATGGACAGTATCCAAGATGTACTGAAAACTAAGATCAAAGAATTGCAAGTGAAGTACCAGGTAGAGGAAGGGAATGAAGAGCATTTTTAGGGATGGAGTAAATGAAATTGGGATGACATAACTCGATTTTTTTGGTTAGGTAAGAACCAAAATTGAAAAAGGGTCGTCATTCCGGCCGGTGGTGAGGGCGTTGGCTTGTGCGAGAGCCGGAATCTGCTGTGTCGTTGAATGCGAACCGTTCTGTTGGTGAGTGTCTAGGTTTTTGTCTCGCGAATGAGCAGATTCTCCCAACGGGATCCCAATCGGGCTTGTCACACATATCCTGACGCTAAGGCTGTAAGGATAACACCGGGAAGGAAATTAGGTCAGTTTATTTCTAGGTTTAGTTTTCAATCAAGGGACGGGACGGGTAGGTTCAATCTCTTCAAACACAAACTATTCACTTAAATAATATTACAAAAGTAGGTCATAGGCAACCAAAGGGTAGAGGCACGCAATCCCTCTACGCGTGGTACGCTGTATGTACACTATTTACGTTCCCTGGCGGGGGGTAACGTTTAATTCTGTGAGCTTTTGGGTGAAGCCTAGCTAACCGATTTCCTAAATTCGGTTGGAGTGAGGCTTTTATACCTCTTGAAAAATCGATTCAAATGACTTACATCGGTAAAGCCGAGTTCATCTACTATTTCATTTATTCGCAAGTCGCTGAATTGCAGGCGTGCCTCGATGCGTTTGAGTCGTAATTGGTTAATATATTCTTGAAAGGTCTGTTGAACCACTCGTTTAAAATACCTGCCAAAATAAGATTTCGAAGTTCCAAAAAGCTCACTGAGATGATCGGCTCTTAGCTTGTTTGGCTCACAGATATTTTCCTGGATGTAATTCAAGATCTCTAATGCCTTTCTATCCGTTGTTTCATTTTTGGCAGTGGGCAAGTATTTGGCAATATTTCTGGCCACGAGTACAATCATCGTATTGATGATATGCTTGATCAAGTCTTGATTATAGACATCGCGGTTTACTGATTCTGAAATGACGGCTTCCACTAAGGACCTAAAAAGCGGCTTATCCGCCAGGTTCTTTAGCACACATCCCGGTTGATGACTTGCATTTTGCAAAATGTATTCCAATACCTTAATATCCTCGGAATGAAAGCCCTTTGATTTGATATAAATGTTACTAAATCGTAAGAAAAAGAACTCTGTAGTGTCTTCTATTTGAAAAGAGTGGCAATCCTCTGGGGTAATCAAAAAGAGATGCCCGGCTCTATAGGTAAAAGTGTTTTCGTTGATGCACTGCTTACCACACCCTGAAACAATGTACACCAATTCGAAGAACAGGTGCTTGTGGTCTGTTTTTGGGCATTCATCTAGTGTCTTGTAAGCTATTTCGTAAGGTTTATCTAAAGATTCTGTTTTCATAGTATTAATTTACCTAAGAATAGCAAAAATATACACTGTATTACCCTATTGATGAGTATAATTTTGTTTTCGTCATGTAAATAAAACTCCATTTATGTTGAAAATCACATTGATTGTATCTTTTATTGCCGGCTTTGTTAATCTTCCCTCCCAGGCTCAAAACACCCTCCGGCAACAATATGTACTGAAACTGTACGACGGTAAGCCCGTTCCTAAACTTTGGGTGCCCCTGTTAAGTCATTTTCAAGAAGATGGCTTATCCATCGATACAAATCGAACGAAAAGACACCTCCAAGAAATAGCACAAAATGTTGGGGGCGTCCTCATACCGGGGTCGACAGGTGAAGGCTGGGAAATGGAATTACCTGCACGGCTATCACTTCTTGAACAAGTACTACCCCTAATTAAAGATAACGAGCTTGCAATCTCTATTGGTATTTTGCGAACCTCTTCGGAGCGTGTATTCAGCGATTTGGACAGTATAACTGCAAGACTTATGGTTTGGTCTCAAAAAAAGCAGTTGAAACAGGCGCTGGACTATTACAATATTAAAGGTTTCACCATTTGTAACCCAAAAGGAACGAATATCTCGCAAGACCTACTAATTGCATTCTGGGAAAAAGTACTGACCCTCGGTTATCCCATGATTTTTTATCAACTCCCCCAAGTAACTGGGAACGAGTTGAACGTAAATTCTTTGGTATATCTCTCAAAAAATACCCTAACCTTTATATGATAAAAGATACCAGTGGCGAGGATCACCTGGCAAAATCTCGAGAAAAATATAACGACTTACATTTTGTGAGAGGATACGAGGGTAAATATTATGAACAATTAAAAATCAATGGAGGGAATTACAATGGTTTCTTACTCGGAACAGCCAATGTGTTTAGCAAAGAGCTTAGCCAGGTCCTAACACTATCTGTAGGCCAACAATCGCTAGAAGCCAAGAAGATCTCGGACCACCTGGATAAAATAATTCAACCTGTTTTCAAATTAGCAAGTGAGGTGCCTCATAGCAACGCTTTTACCATTACTAATAAGGCATTTGATCATTTCAAAGCACATGGAGTACAACCACCGCAAGCAGGGATCAAAACACTTTACAAGCTGAAAAGCATTCCAATCGCGGTGTTGGAAGCGGCTTATAAGGCCCTGGATCGTAGCAATTTCTCCGAAAAAGGCTATCTCAAGTAAAAAACAAAAAGACTAAATCAAACATCATGAAGAAGCAAATCGTTATACCAATCATTTTTCTAATACTCATGGGTATTTATCCGGTTAGTGCCCAAAAAATCAATGAAATAAATCAATTGAAATGGGACGATCTAAAGTGGGAAAAGCTCGGAGACAAACTATACAGGAAATACATGTATGGTTCTCAAGGGATGATCGCCATGTTCAAAATGGACAAAGGGGCCAAAGTTCCGATTCATAATCATCCGAATGAGCAATTGACTTACATCATGAAAGGTGCTGTAAAAGTGACAATGGATGGAAAAGATTATGTTGTTAAAGCCGGGGAAGTTTTGATTATTCCGCCTAATGTTCCTCACGAGTTCATTTGCCTTGAAGATGGTACAATCGACCTTGACTTCTTCACGCCGCTTAGAATGGATTGGTTGATGGGTACGGATAGTTATTTTAAAGATGATTAAACTCAATGGAACTATAACGAGGGTAATTTTTACACTCGACTCTAAAACGAAGGTAATTTTCTTATGTGTTTACCCTCCATTAATAAATTAAGACAATTGTAGACTTCAAATGAGGAATAACGCAAAAGAAACCTACACCATCAATGGCAAATCCCTACATTCTCCACTGTTTAACATGTTTTCACCTCTTCAAATACCGGTATTCATGGAGTCGCTAGTTGTAAAAACATGATCCACAGGCATGGGTATGTCCTGACTATACAGTGACAGTGATCTCACCACATCTTAATCAGAAAGTGCCAGAATTCAATAAAAAAGGAATAGAAATTCACAGACCTCTGCCTTATCATTGATCCTAGGCGAACGTAATCATCACCTATGGTGACATATGATTTCGCCTGGCTTTTAGCATTGCAGATCTCAAGGCAATAACAACGCCTTTACAAAACACGTAAAATTGATAAAAGCGAAAAAAAATAGTCTTCCAGCGGCCCAATTCCCATGGGTAGTAATCGCCCTGTTCTTATCTCTTCCATTACAAGCCACGGATTACTATGTGTCGAATAATGGAGAAGATACCCATTCGGGCTTAAGTCCGTCTTCGGCCTTTCGAACCCTTAAAAAAGTTGGGGATGTTATCAAGCCCGGGGATAAGATCTACTTGGAAAGAGGCAGTATTTTCTACAGCGCGTTCACGATCAATAAAGATAATATTACTCTTGCCAGTTATGGAGAAGGCGAATTACCCGTTATTTCCAATGAGCTTGAATTAAAAGGCCCCTGGAGAAGAAAACAAGGCACCCTTTGGGAGCTAAAGCTTAAAGAAAAGCTTTCAAAGGTTTATGGGCTTTATCGAAATGGCGAACGATTGACACTGGGGCGGTACCCCGAAAAAACAAATTCACCCTACTCTGGGTTTTTCAGCCGTTACGACCGGTTGGCCGGGAACTATCTAAAGGATACAACCGGGCTATGGAGGGTCGATGATTTTACCGGGGCTGAAGTAGCCGTGCGCCCCAATCGGTGGTATTTGGAAGTTTATAAGATCCTGGCACAGAACGATACTGCATTGATACTGGATGCCAATATCACCGAGAAAAAGTTTGCCAGGGATTTAGGTTATTTTTTCGTCCACCACCCAAAATTTTGCGACGAGGAAGGAGAATGGGCTTATGATACCAAGACAGGCATACTTTACCTTAATTCAAGCACAGACCCTAACAAAAACAAGTTTACCACATTACGTCATACCAATGGACTCACGATTGAAAATGTAAGCGATGTAAGGGTAGAAGGAATTAAGCTGGAGGGAAGCGGACTAAAATCCATTGCCGTCAACAAGTCGGAAGACGTAAAGATCTCCAACTGTGAATTCACCAATGGGGGAAGGGCGCTTTTTGTAGAAAATTCATCGAAGATCGAGATCAACCACTGCAAAATCCGGGACATGTACATGTCGGGAATTGTACTGCTCAACTCTCCTGGGTCCAAAGTGATGCAGAATGACATGAAAAACATTGGCACCCTAGGACCCATCCATGACAATGGAGATAAAATGTGGCATTTCACCGGTATCTACAGTGTACTGGGAGATAACAACCTGGTGGAAGGCAACCGCATTGTGCATTGTGGATACAGTGGGATCAATATCACGGGAAAAGATGTCGTTGTTCGCCGGAACTATGTAGATGCATTTAACACGCTGATTGACGATGGAGGGGGTATTTACACACACGGAGGTGATAAAGGTAGCAATAGCGTGGGCCTATTGATAGAAAATAACATCGTAGTGAATTCACTGGGAAATCCCGGGGGCGGCCCACAGATATGGGGCAAGCCTCATACCGCCTCCAGTGGCATCTACATCGATGACCGTCAGCGCGGTATCACCATCAAAAACAATATCGTGGCTCATATCACGCACTATGGTATCTTTTTTAAGGGGATGACAGAACCACCTTATCGCAGTGATGTAGTAGTTGAAGGTAATTTATTCTTCAATTGTGAGACAGAACTGCTCATCGATGGCAATTTCAGAAAACTGAAACACTATTTCAAAGGAGCTAAAGTTGTTAACAATCAATTCTGGGATATCGATGGATCAGTCCCACAAAATACGGAAGCCAATGTGAAGTTTTGGTGGGAAAATGATGTTAAGAAATCAATGTCCGTCAAAGTGGCTGATGAATCGGAGTTGAAGCGTTTGGAAATGGAGGGAAATACGTTGGTTACGATCCAGGAAAAACCAGTCTCTTACCAAGACCAGCTCATGACCGTCGCTGAGTTTAATCAAACGGATCTAAACCCATCAATAAAGGTCATCAAACTTGATCCTGGCGAGGTAGAAAAGGTAAAGCTGTTGATCAATAACCAGGATACCTCGATGGAGTTTGAGCTGAATGAAAATGCCATTTACAAGGATGCCGAGGGAAATAAATACCAGGATAAGCTGATCCTGGAACCGTTTTCAGCGCGGGTTCTAATAAAACAGTAAATCAATTGCATTGACCGGGAAATGAAAATTAACATGAAACAGCTCCTAAGTGAAAATTCCGGACATCGGGGGGGATGTATATGAAAATCAGGTTGCATTCGATCCCCGCCAGGCTATCGTTTCAATACCAGGGTGATACAACCTATTATTGCTAATGAATAGAAGGTCTTTTTATTCGATTCTTTTAATGTGTATTTGTGCTACACTCTATGGCCAGGTAGTATCGAGCAACACATCCAAAATCCCGGTGATCTTCGATACAGATGCTGACAATGAATTGGATGATCAACATGCACTGGCCTATCTCCTTTTCAGCCAGGATAGGTTCGATATTCGAGGGATCACGATAAATAGCACAAAGTATCAAGGGAAAGGCAGTCCTGTTGATCAACACTACGAGGAAGCTGTCCGCGTTTTGAAACTTTGTGGGTATGAAGCAATACCCGTAAAGATCGGCGCTGAGTTAGGATTTGACCAAATTGGAGTTGACAAAACCGAATTTGATGGGTACCAGGCCGTTGATTTTATCCACCAAACAGCGAAAGACCGGGGTGATCTCATCGTCATTGCAGTAGGAAAGCTTACTAACCTGGCCTTAGCGCTTAGAAAATATCCTGCCCTGGAAAATCGTATGAGAGTGGTTTGGCTAGGCTCAAACTATCCCCAGCCGGGTGAATACAATTTAAAAAACGACCCTTCGGCATTAAACTATATTTTAAGATCCAATGTGCCTTTTGAAATAGTAACAGTTCGCTATGGACAAAATTCAGGAGCCTCAAATGTGAGAGTTACTTTGGAAGACATTATCATCAACATGAAGAATGTCGGGCCCCGGGTAGCGCCTGTAGCCGGCAGGCATGGTGGTTTATTCTCAAACTTCGGGGATTATTCCATTAATCTTTTTAAAAACATTCACTTGGAAGGAGACCCACCTTCAAGAGCCCTGTACGATGTCGTAGCCATAGCGATCCTAAAAGATCCGGGTTTTGGGGAAAAGCGTTTGATCCAGGCCCCGATCTACGAATCGGGGCGTTGGAGAGAACGACCCAACCAAGATAGGGAAATCACAATTTGGGAAAACTTCAATCATACCATGATTCTACATGATTTTTTTCAAACGATGAGAAACAATACTTCACCAAACGTTGAAACTAATGATTAACCTAAGGACTGTTATCATTTTTCTATGTCTCGCTCCCGCTTTTATGGGGCGGGCACAAGAGAAAAGCTGGATGCTAGGTCCTTTTGTGAAGGCCGATGTTCAGAACCCGATCCTGGGCAAGGACAGTACCACTAAATTCTATTGCCCTATTCGGCAAGAGGTGTTGCGCTGGGAAGCAAAAGATGTTTTTAATCCTTGTGCCGTTGTAAAGGATGATAAGGTATACCTGGTCTATCGTGCAGAAGATTACGAAGGAAAGTTTAAAGGGACCTCGAGACTGGGCCTGGCAGTCAGTGATGATGGTATTCGTTTCGAGCGGCATGGCACCCCGGTCTTATACCCGGACAATGACTCTTTGAAAGCCAAAGAATGGGAAGGAGGGTGCGAAGACCCGAGGATCGTGGAAGGGCCGGACGGACGGTATTACATGACCTACACGGCCTATTCGGGAAAATCTATTCACTTAAACCTTGCGTCTTCCGATGATCTGCTACACTGGAAAAAGCATGGAACGATGGCGAATATTGGACAAGTATTCCCGGAGCCAGGAGGATACAAGGCCGGGATGATCCTTTCAGAACTAAAAGATGGTCGCTTAATCGCAAAAAAAGTGAAGGGTAAATTCTGGATGTACTGGGGAGTGGGTAACCTGCGGCTGGCCACTTCTGATGACCTGGTCACCTGGGAAATTCTAACCGATAAAAAAGGCAATGAAGTAGTGGTGCTAAAGCCTCGAAGGTCCGATAAATACAACAAGACGGACAATTTGGCAACAGAAGCGGGACCAGCCGCTATTTACACCGAAGACGGCATCATCGTGTTTTACAACGGGATATACAATCCGCTACCGAAGGAGCAACGGGTGAAAACACCGGCTGGACCTCCTTTCGGTAACGGCTGGGCGGGTGTACAGGCATTATTTGATAAAAATGATCCTGCTAAACTCGTTGACCGGGCGGAGAAACCCTCCATCGCCCCGGATCGGCCTTATGAGCTGCGAGGACAAATTCCCAACGTAACGTTTGTCGAGGGCCTAGTCTATTTTAAAAATCGCTGGTTAGCCTATTACGGTACGGCCGATTCTTTTATTGCTGTTGCTATTGCTGAGGACTAAAAATTATTGCAATTCTACTTATGTCCCTACTGTCTCAGATCCAAACACAAATTCGTATGAGAAATCCAGTGAATCCCCTTCTATTTATACTAATACTCCTGGGCCGTATGCTTTGGGCGCAAGAGTTTGTTTTTAACCCTCAAAATGACACTTTCGGCTACACCTCACGATCCTTCACTTTTGGCGGGGAAGAAAAAATTCTCATAAGTGGAGAGATGCAATACTATCGCATAGACCCAACGGAATGGGATGACAGGATTAAAAAAATGAAAGGCGCTTTAGTGAGTGCGGCCTCTACCTACATACCTTGGGGATTACATGAACCGGGAAAAGGGGTTTTTAATTACGATGGATCCAAGGATGTTTTCAGCTTCAATAGCACTTTGGAGAAGTACAACATGCATAGCATTCTTAAACCTTCCGGCTATGTGTGTAATGAGTTCAATGGTGGTGGATTCCCGGCATGGATCTGGGCGGAGGATTGCTGGCCGAGAACTTCCGATCCCAAATTCTACACGTTCTTGGATGGTTGGCTTGAGAATATCATCCCCCAGTTGAACAAACTTGAAATAGGTAAGGGCGGTAATATGATTGCCTGTCAGCTAGAGAATGAATATGGAAAAGGTAACTACCCCTACCTGGTCTATTACAGGGACAAAGCCCGATCCCTAGGGCTACAGGTCCCTTTGCTCAATAATGGAGGAGGCGATCTCGGTTACCCGGGTACTATTTCTACCTACGATATGTACCTAAAACCTGTCACGGAAAGCCTCACCAAGCGCAACTGGACCAGGCCTGGTAACCTGCTTACACGATCAAAGCCCAGGTTCAGCAGCGAGTACGAGTCAGGTTGGCTAAATGCCGAGTACTCTACTATGGAAACACAAATGGGGGGACTGCCCGGCGATTGGCTTAAGACCATAGCAGCGCTTGCCTATTTTAAAGGAGATGCAGGACTCAATTATTATATGTTCTGCGGGGGAACAGATATTGGCATGAACGCATCCAAGAAGTTTCCAAATTCTTATTTCAATGTCGCCCCTATTGGAGAGTATGGCCAACTCAACCCATCTTACTATCGCTACAAGGAACTCCACGGGTTTGTCAAGTCTTTCGAGAGCACCTTTTTATATGGAGAGGAAAAGCAACCCGATGCGGAAGATATTCCAAAGCACATGATGTACAAGAAACTACAGCATAAAGATGAAGTCATTTTTATGATTGTGAATACCTCCAAAGAGGAGCATTCATTCCTGTTTGACCCAAACCAGCAGGATTATAAGCCACATAGAGTTACGATCAAGCCCTTGGGCAGCAAACTTTTACCTTCCAATTTCTCCCTAGGTAGCACCCTACAAGTGCTCAATACCTCTTCTGACGTTCTGTTTAAGAAAAATGGAATAATGCTGCTATTCGATGCTGTTCTTAATGAAGGTTTTATTCGTTTAAAAGGAGATGTAAGCGATCAAATAAAGCAATTGCCTGCAACGGCCAGCGTAGTTACAAACTCCAAATCAACGGAAATCAGGTACATGCATACTGCTGAAGACCAGTGCGTCCGGGTAGGTGATGCTATGATTTGGATACTGTCAAGAGAAAGGGCTCAAAACACATTTTATTGGCAAAATGAGGGAGAAGTATCGGGTGCGCTGGTGTCAGGCATGTACTTTGCCCATGTGGAGAGTACTGGGCAGGGTAAACAAGTCGGTTTCCTGGCTAACCCGGGTCAAGTTTCACAGCAAACCTTCATTGACTTTGACACTCAGAAGATCAGTGAATTCAGCTATACTTCGCCGAACACTGGACGTATCATTCGCCAACCCGTCACAGGTCTAACAATCGAAGGTTTGAGTTTGACTGGGCTTGAGCGTGCCCCCACTACAAACATAGATTGGGGCACGGCCTACGAAGAAGCGGGTCTCTATGACAATGGGTATGCGCTGTACACGGGGACTTTCAAAAGTTCAGCGGAACGCATGACGATCCTAATACCGGAGATAAATGATTATTTCTCTGTCTACCTCAACGGGGCTCTTGTATATAAAGGTGAGCGAACGGCTACACTTAACCTGGACGATCTTAAAAAGGGTAAGAATAAACTATCCATCTTCACACTATCAGGTGGATTGGATAAAAACGGCCCCGGGGCAACCATGAGTTTAAGCGGGATGAATATGCCTATTTATGTAAATCCCGTGGGAGAAATCAAGATCAATCGTTGGGAGCGCAGGACCCTCTTTGAGGACAGCCGGGCCAAACACGAATTCTATAAAGACAAGGATGTATTACTGGCTTATAGAGACCCGGTCTATTCTTCGAGGATAGGTATGGACATTGTCGCGCTAAGTAAAACAAGGGATGAATGGGTGAGCGTGGATTTCAGTAGAAAAGAGTTCTTGCAAAAGTTTGATGGAAACGTGGACTGGAGCAAGATGTCCGAGATGATCGATAAAGCGACCCTGCCCGTAGGTGTTGAATACAAAGGAAAGAAAGCCTTGTTGAAAATAAACGATGCGGATGTCTGGTACTCCGTCTACGTAAATGGGCAGCACTTCCAGGGGGGGTGGCAAGGCTGGGACCGGTGGGGGTTCGAAGATCGACCCAGGTATATTGATGTGACCTCTGCCTTAAAATATGGCGAGGACAACAACTTTATCATTCGATGCTGGCAAGGACCCAAAGGCGGTGGACTCCAGGATGCAGTGGATCTAATATTCTTCGAAGAGGTGATGGATGGCACAGCTCAACTGCATAACATAAATGCCTACCTAAATGAGAGATTAAAAACACCACCGTCATCAAATAAACCGGAGAAGTCCGTTTTGCTTGACAACAATCCGAATATATTATCAGGTGTATTCCAGTATGAGACTAGGAAAGATATCCAGGCCCCGCTTTATTTAGAAATGAGCGGCTTTACCGATGTTAGTTGCGTCTACATTAATGGGCGCTTGATGGCCAAATACTACCCTTATGGCTATTCAGACAAGCTAAGACTACTTCCTTCCTTTCTCAAAGAAGGGGAGAATAAAATCGCTGTGGTAGGAGCCTTTAAGCAAGATGATCTTCCTGCTATCACCATCAAGAGCTATTTTGTCAAAGCGGTAGGTAAATATACAATTGAGAATTAGCATGTCATAGGTGCAAAACAAAGGTCATACGACAGTCAGACCGCCTTAGTTAACTAACCAAAACAATGCAGCTTTTTTCACAGCTTCTACTAATTTCTTTACTTATCCCCCAGTGGGTAGTCAGCCAACAAAAAGAAAAACCCTGGATGATCGGGCCCTTCGAAAAAGTAGACAGTTTGAACCCTGTTATGGGCCGGGATACCACCACGCTTTTTTATTGCCCCGTCCGCAAGAAAATGCTCCACTGGGAGGCCAAAGATGTGTTCAATCCTACGGCGGTGGTGAAAGATGGAAAGGTCTTTATGCTCTACAGGGCTGAGGACTACGAAGGAAAATACAAAGGCACTTCAAGAATAGGGTTGGCCTACAGCCACGACGGTCTCAATTTTATTCGAAACTCTACACCGGTACTCTATCCCGACAATGACTCATTCAACTATTGGGAATGGGAAGGCGGAGTAGAGGATCCCAGGATCGTAGAGGATGAGGACAAAACCTACTACATGACCTACAATGCTTGGAACGGCATTCCTGGGGGCCATCTTTCCTTGGCCACCTCCAAAGATCTTCTCCACTGGACCAAGCGCGGCATCATGGCAAACATCAATGGAGAAACCAATAGTGGCGGTGGTTACAAAGCCGGATCGATCGTTTGTCGGAGGGAGGGTGATCGGCTCATTGCCACTCGCATCAACGGAAAATACTGGATGTACTGGGGGGTGGGGACCCTCAGACTAGCCACTTCTGATAATTTGATCCACTGGGAGCGCGTGCAGGATGCTGATGGAAACGACATGGAAGTATTAAAGCCAAGGCGAAGCGAGGAGTTCAAGAACATTGACAACCTTGCGGTCGAAGGAGGTGCTATTGCACTTTTAACAGGTGACGGTATCGTGGTTATGTATAATGGCATTTATAATCCCTTACCGGAAGAAGAGCGTGTGCCTACAAAAGCCGGTCCTCGTTTCGGCAATGGCTGGTGTGGAGCGCAGGCCTTGTTCGATAAAAATGATCCTGCTAAGTTGATCGATCGGGCCACTGAACCAAGCATCAAACCCGACAGGCCCTATGAACTCCGGGGGCAGATCCCAAACGTAACTTTTGTAGAGGGCATGATTTATTTCCAGGATAAATGGTTCGTATACTATGGCACTGCTGACTCATTTATTGCAGTAGCCACAACCGAAAATAAGTAAGAATACTATGATTAGAAACAGCATTTTCAAAATTACGCACACCAATAAAGCCTTTAAAGGCTTCTTTTGCCTATTGGTCATATGCTTTACTTCGTTTGTTGTAATAGCCCAGGATCGCTTCGCACAGATTGGTGGCCGGGAATACCAAACACGAGAGCATTTGCTGATCATACCTCCAGCTCCCGAATTAGAAGAGATTTACTTGCCCACTGCACATAACCAAGCATCCGCTTTCAAACCGATGGATGTGGTGAATACCAAAGAAGAGCTATACAGGGAATTGGATTCTCTTCGATCTTATTATAGGCCTTTTCTCAGCCTACAAGCCCCGGCGTTTGACGACCGAAGAGAGCAAATTCCACTATCAAACTTTGATTGGCGAGTTGCGGAAGACGTGGACCTTTCCGACATCAATAGAGTTTTTAGCGGTGAGGGAACCTGGGAAAATGTAAGCATACCACATTACGGCCCCCCGCTGGGTAGAGCGGTCACTTACTACCGAAAAGAAGTCGAGATGAGTGAGGAAATGCTGGAGGGCAAGCAGCTTTTCATTTGCTTTAAAGGGGTAGATTATCGGGCAAAAGTTTTCGTAAATGGGAACTTTGCAGGGATGCATGAGGGCTTTTTTGCTCCCTTTGAGTTTGACATTACAAAATTTGCTAATGCTGGGAAAAATGTCCTGGTAGTGCAAGTGGAAAATGATTTTTCCACCACGGGGATGACGGATCAATTCGGAAATAAAATATTGGGCGGTAAGATCTATGCGGCCACCGGCCCTGGCTATGATGACCCGAAGTTAGGCTGGCACCACGGCGCCGCTGCTATGGGCATTTACCAGGATTGTTACTTGGAGGTACGGTCGCCATTACACCTCAACGACCTGTTTGTGCGCCCTATCATGCAAGATTCTGTGGCAGAGCTATGGGTAGAGGTAAACAATTTCCATGAACGCTCCCAGTATGTTAAACTACAGGTTTCCATATTCGGGCAGAATTTTAAAGAAACAATCCTAAAAGACTTTGAATACGAACCGTCCACGGTCAATGTTCCCGGGGTGGGAGACCTGGCCAAACCGAAAGATTGGGAACAGCTAAGGCTGTCCATGGACTACGGTGTCAACTACCTTCGAATTCCGCTTAAGCTGGATAATCCTAGGGTTTGGGAGCAAACCTCACCGTGGCTTTATCAAGTACAGGTAAAACTCTTGGACGAAAGCAGTGCTATCGTAGATATCCAATCACAGCAATTTGGAATGCGTAGTTTCGAAATGGATACGACCAGCATTCCCAAGGGAAAAATGTATCTCAACGGTAAAATGATCCGATTACGCGGCGCCAATACCATGGGGCATTTCCAGCAGTGTGTGATGAAAAAGGATTGGAACCAGTTGGTAGATGATATTTTGCTTGCCAAACTGGCCAATATGAACTATATCCGTCTCACACAGCGGCCCGTGCAAGAGGAAATTTATACGTACATGGATCGCTTAGGGATGCTTAACCAGGCTGATTTTCCCCTTTTTGGAACCATGCGCCGCAACAAAGTCGCGGAAGCTTTAAAACAAGTCGAGGAAATGGAGCGCTTAGTACGCCCTCACCCTTCCACCATCATGATCTCCTACATCAATGAGCGTTTCCCCAATGCCGAAGGTCATCCGCAGAGGAGTTTGAATTCGCCAGCGCAGTTTGAACGGTTTTTCACCGCTATGGATCAAATGGTCTTGCTTACAAATCCTGACCGTATCATCAAAGCGGGTGATGGGGACTACGATCCGCCTTCTCCCGGCCTACCGGATAATCACTGCTACAACATGTGGTACAATGGACATGCTCTCAATCTCGGCGACATGTACAAAGGCCAGTGGCAACCCGTAAAGCCCAATTGGTACTATGCCTGTGGCGAATTCGGGGCGGAAGGATTGGATCCGCTTAATGTCATGCAAAAATACTATCCCGAAGGTTGGCTACCCGAAGACCTAAACGATCCCACCTGGAATGCCAACCGGATTGCTAAGGCACAAACCAATAAATTCCACTACATGTGGTTCAATACTCAAAACACAGTTGAAAAATGGATCGAAGCGAGCCAAGACTACCAGGCCACTGCCATCAAAATGATGACAGAGACGTTTCGCAGGGACAGTCGTATGATGTCTTTTGCCGTGCATTTGTTTATCGATGCATGGCCCGCCGGCTGGATGAAAACCCTCATGGACGTAGACCGTCAGCCTAAAAAGGCCTATTTCGCGTATCGAAATGCACTGGAACCGACGATTGTGACTATACGAAGCGATCGCAATAAATTCTTTGAAGGAGAACAAGCCAGCTTCGAGCTTTGGATCAGTAATGACCTGGATGAAGAGTTGAAATCTTACAAACTGGCCTATCAAATTGAGAAAGGAGATGAGATTATTTTTAGTCAATCAGTGAATGCCAACATCCCGGTCAATTCTTCGGCCTTTCAAGGATTTGTTCCTTTCAACACTCCAAAAACGGGAGAAAGAACTAAATATCTTGTTCGCACGGCTGTAGTGGATGAGCAGGGAAATCATGTGCATCAAAATACTTTTGGCTTTGAAACTTTCCCGATGACAAAGGCGACTTCCAACCAGGTATATGCCTTGGGAGATCATGCCGAAAGCCTTTTGGAGGCCATAGGTATTGAAAAAGTAACCAAACTCTCTGAAGCTCAAACCATTCTCGTAACTGATTTTGATGAGTTTAAGAAGAAAGAGAGATTACTCCGGTCACAAGCAAAGAACGGAAAAACGATTGTCCTTTTGAATCTCCCGGCGGGTAATCGAGAAATTTTCGGCTCACAACTCACCATAGATAACACAAAAATGGGCCAGTATTATTTTGCATCGCCTACCACGGGCCATGCGTTGACTAGCGAAGCAGAACCTTTCGACTTCCGGTTTTGGTACCATGAAAAAACGGACCGTATAGCACCTATTCTAAAAACAACTGTACTGGCCGATGAGGATTGGGACGTGATTTTAGGTACCGGCCTCACCGATTGGGGTAAAGACAAAGGTCCTGCACTAGCGGCTGGTGAAATGCAATATGGGAAAGGCACTGTACGATTTTCTCAGGTCATACTGGACCACAGGTTAAAGACCAATCCCACAGCTCGGCAGTATTTCCTCAGCTTGGTAACAACCACAAAATAGAAGTGATACTTAAAGCTGGACTTTTTACCCTTAGCCTTGGGGCACGAGCAGCTTGCTCTGACTCCACTTTTTACAGTTGTTTTAAATGTGAACCCAGTAATGTAAGCCGTTTATTCTCCAACCTTTTCTTCAATCTTTCTCAAATTCCTTCCCAACGTGCTAAAAATGGAATTTAAAATTTAATTTATTCTCCAACTTATTCTCCAATCGGCTACAATGTAATATAATTAATTTGCCAATGACCTGCTTTAAGGGAGCCCACCCGCTGAATCAGTCCCTTCTCATTCAAAGTTTTCAAGTTATAGTTTATAGTGCTGTTAGCCGATCCCAAAAGTTTTGACAATTGAGTAATGGTAATGGTAGGGTCATCTTTCATATTCCTTAGTATCGATATTTGTGTATCGCTTAATATTGAAGCCCAGCGCTTAATCCACTTCTCAAATTCAACCGGCCTAGTAAGTTTTACGATAAACATGCCATCATAGGAAAATTGAGGTTCCGGTAATCCTTGATCCGTCATAGCTTGCCGCATCCTTTCTATACCGCTCCCTACTTGTTCAACCAATCGCATGCGTTGGAACATTCCGAATAAAAGTGGGTTCCTTGATGCACTTCGCTTTCCGAATTCATCAGGGCTTATAGATGGAACCAGGCCACCTGGGTTGGTGATCTCTACCCGGTCCTCGTAGATTTCTACCATGATACAGGCCCCCTTTTCGTAGTAGTCTCGATGGGCCAAAGCATTCAATATACTTTCGCGGAGTACAGTTTCTGGGATCTCTAATCTCTCCTTTCTTGGGCCGGCGTCCTCTATGATATAGGATGTGTTCAAAACTGTTTTCAGGTAGGTTATGCATCCCCTGTATTGTTCATAGACCGTGCCGCTAATGGGTTGATCGTTATGTATGTTTACTTTGTTTGTACCCCTGAATTGTACTACCCTGATTTTTGCATGATCAAATATTGCCTGGAGATCACTGGCAAATAATAGTACACCGGCATTTCTGAAAGCATTCTCTGGATTGACAACCACGTTTAAATTAGAAAGGATCACTAAAGGATCATTCCCACTTTTATTAATGCCTGAAAGTTCTAAGAATTCATCGTAATTATCTCTATTAAACTGGTCGGGGTAGTCAAAATGTGAAGTTATCGCTTCATCAAAGTGGATCAAATTGGCATATTGCAGGTATCTTGTTACTTCATCAGGAGAGGTCAATTTTTGAGAACTTGCCCCTTTACGAACAAAGATTTGACCGGACACCATGTGCATTTTTCTTTCACCGGGTGGCTTAGGGCATTGGATGGCTACAACGGTTTTCCCCTCGACCTGAACCGGTTCAATATCCAGTTCGATAGGAGGGGTTATTTTATTCAAGGTATCCTGTATTTGAGACGCCTTTGCATTTGAGTAATCACAACCGTTTATTACGCCATTATCTGTTACACCAATGAGCAACGTGCCACCTTCCGAATTAGCAAAGGCGCAAATTTCATGGGCAATATCTTTATTAGCAGATTGCTTGAATTCTACGGTTTTCCCCTCCTTCTTTTGTATTAGCTCAATGATTTGTTGTTCTGTCATAATGGCCTCAAAAGTAGCTAATCCAAAAGCCTTTCAGAAACCTAGCTAATACGTTCGTTTTGTGATACTATCCCCTATCTATAAGGTGGAAGTTCAACGAATTCATTAGGATATTGTTGAAGTATTTCCGTTTCTACCGTCCCCTGGAATCCTTCACCAAACACTTTTTAAATGAACCCATGGTTTGAAACGTATTGTTTTCAAACATTAAAAAAAGACTTGCTAACCAACGCTTCTAATCAAAATAAAGTCACATCTTGATTCAAATTGAGAAGATAGATTTAAAAAGCAGGTGTTGATTTATGACTGTTTTAGAAGTTAGCTGATTTTTTGCTAATGTACCAAAGTATTGGAATTGCGATGGTACGCGGTGCCATCATGACATTCGATCCCATACCATATCATTCAAATGAAAATCATTAAAATCAACAAGTTTACCTTTTCATTTCTCCTGGCTTGTTTTAGCCTTTTATTACTTGCTATGATCTCATGTCGACCAGGTGAAAAAACGGAAGATCAAAAGCAAACAAAACCCCTTTCACTTCAAACACCCCGTTTTGTCTCAAAAGACACCACCTGGAAGTCCATGACCCTACGGGAAAAAATTGGGCAAACCATGATCATGCTTCCGGATAGAGCAAAGCAAAAAGAAATAGGAGGAGGCACACTCGAAGGCTTTTTTGAAAAATATCCTGTAGGTGGCTTTTTCATGGGCTGGATGTTGTTCAAAGATGTGGCATGGGAAGATAGGGCAGAGGTACAGCGAAAAGCGGTAGAAGAGTACGCGGAAGCTTCAAAGTACCCGCTCTTTTTCCAGCAAGACTATGAAAGAGGGGCCGGTGGTGGCAATACGCCTATGCCTACGGAAATGGCCCTGGGAGCAACTAATTCAACTGGGCTGGCCTACGACTATGGCAAAAGCGTAGCACTGGAAGCTCGTTCGGTAGGGGTAAGTTGGATGCTCCATCCGGTGGCTGATCTGAATGTCAACCCATTTAATCCCATCGTAAATGTACGTGGCATCAGTGACGACCCGGACAAAGCCATTCGTTTGCTGAGCGAGCAGATCAAAGGCATCCAAGATCACCAGGTGGCTGCGACCATTAAACATTTCCCCGGTGATGGTATGGACTATCGTGACCAGCACCTAGTAGCTACTACCAATTCACTATCCATGGACGCATGGCACCGGCAGCATGGCAAAGTCTTCCAGGCCTTGATTGATTCAGGGGTGGCCTGCATCATGCCCGGGCATATCACCTTACCCGCCTATCAAAAAGAGAAGATCAATGGCTTTTATCCCCCTGCCACCCTCTCCAAAGAACTCTTGACAGATCTTTTAAAAGGAGAAATGAATTTCAACGGAGCCATCGTTTCCGATGCAATGGTCATGGGTGGTTTCAGGGGCTGGTATTCCCCTATGATAGAAGCAGAGATCAAAAGCTTTGAAGCGGGAGTAGACATCATGCTTTGGCCTTCTTATGCTTTTATGGATACGCTTGAAGCACGGATCATAAGAGGAGAGATCCCTATGGCCAGGTTGGATGATGCCGTAAGTCGTGCTTGGGCGATGAAAGAGCGGTTTGGTTTACTGGAGAATGATTTTGTGCATAATCGTCCCCTGGTGCCAGGTGAGAAGGACCTGGCCAAAGAGGTAGCGCTGGCGGTCTCTCAAAAGGCATTGACACTTGTTCGTGACCGGAACCAGCAAATTCCGCTAGACCCCAAAGCGGACAAGAAAGTCTTACTGATCAAAGTAGCTAATCAAGGCCAAAAAGGAGGTAGTAGAGAGGTAAATGCACTGGATAATTTTGGTGAAGAACTTCGCAAAAGAGGCTTTGAAGTGGATATCCAGCACAACTTGCTGTACGAGTCGCAAGGCTGGACAGAGGACGCTTCTACCCAATACGACAAGATCATCGTAGCGCTCGCCCGGAGACCCCATGCCCCCTTCGGCCCCATCCAGCTTTGGGATGATGAAGCGCAGACAGCCTGGGGCGTTAATTCCATGGTCAAAGACAATCTCATCGTCATCTCTTTTGGTAGCCCCTATCACATGAATGAATACTTCGAACGGGCTCATACGTGTATTAATGCCTACGCAAATACACCCATGATGCACCAGGCAACTGCTGGTGCTTTACTGGGTGAGTTTGAGATGACAGGTATTTCACCTGTGGATTTGGAGGTTGAGATAATAGTTGGAAAAAAATGAAGTGAACTTCTGTCATCATGTTAAAAGACAACTTGGTACTACTCCTACAGGATTGTACAGGTGGTGACTGCTACAGTGCCCCAGTGAACTGACCGCCGTGCGTGTCATGGTATATTAATTGTTTTTTACAACTATATTTCGATTGTCAGCGTTATATTAGGCATGAAAGAAATGTATGCGCTTAAAGATTCGATCGGTTTCCTCACGTACAGGATCTCATTTTTGCTTAAAAGAGACCTGGAAAAACAATTCGAACTTAGTAAGATCCCCGTCTCTGCCGAGGAATACCCGATCTTGGTATACCTGTGGGACAGGGATGCAAAGACCCAGGCAGAAATTGCCGAGAAAGTCGGAAAAGACCGGCCAAGAATAACCCGGCTTTTGGATAGGCTGGAGCAAGCGGGGTTGATCCAACGCACACTGAAACCAAATGATAGAAGAGAAAAACTGGTGGTGCTGACAAAAAAAGGAAAACAACTCGAAAGACCAGCCAAAAAGGAAGCCTTAAAGAACCTAGACCGTGCCTTCGGATGGGCAAGTGCTGAACAGATGGAGCAGGTCAATGGATTCATCAGGAAAGCTATTGGCATTATGGAATCACTACAGGAAGAACCGCGGAATTTAAAATAAGGTCTTGTTACTGACAATTAATAAATAAAGGAACGAGCGATTGAAACTATGTATGAGTAGAGGAGTTAATAGTTGTAAAATATAATAATTGTAAAAAACAATTAATTAGCAATGTTCCATTTCTACTCAAAAGGTTTCATAACAGCGCTGGCCTTGCTATCCATGATTACAAGCGAAACTTTGGCTCAAAGCAAAGAGCAGGTACCTTACCGGCCAAAATTAGTCGAATTTTCATTTCAGTCGCTCTATGATCATAGGTTGACCCCGTCCCAATCTCCAGGTGCATTTTCGGGAGATGCTTCGAATGAAAAGAGATCAGCACAGGTGACCTTCAAAGCCATAGCTCCAGTTTTGCTTCGTGATAGCCTGAAGATAGGTGTTCAACTGAAATTTGACCAACAGCAATTTCTATTCAATGGCCCTAACAGGTCGAGGCAGCCTGGCATTGGGAATTACCTGGGTGAGCAGGATTTTAGAAGTTTGAGCGCTAGGCTACTGGTCCAAAAAAAGTTGAATAACGGGGCGAATCTCAATATTGTGTCGGGTGTGGAATTTAATGACAATAACCTCTCATTTCATAGCAATACGCGCAGGCTCTTCGTCACAGGAATTTACCAGCAAAAAATCAACAAAAGACGCACAGTGGGCGGAGGCCTCTTAGTGAGTCATAACGACCTAGGGCTTCGTGTTTTCCCCATCATTACCCTGGAAGAAGTGTTGTCTCCTAAATGGACGTTAAATTTAACTCTCCCAAAGGAAGTAGCTACACGCTACCGTGTAAACGCATCGTCATACCTAATTGCCAGGGCAGCCCTCGACGGCTGGAGATATAATCTTTCCGAGCGCTTTACGGACTATGAGGCGAATAGCCTCAATATTTCGAGGTTAGACCTGCGGTACTCACTAGCCTATGAGCGAGGGCTTAATGATTGGCTATGGGCAGGGATTGAAGCGGGTTGGAATCAAAACTTAAGGTACTTCCTGGCGGAATCCGGTCAAAACTATCGTAATGCCATGACCCGGTTTGACCAAGCCAGTGCACCTTTCGTACAGCTCTCTCTTTTCCTAGTACCTCCAAGTAAATTCTATAAAAATAGGTAAAAAAATATCACAACAAATGGCAAGAAATACCCGCGCTAAGTTGGTAACGCCAGGATGTTAAAGCTTTATGCAGCCAGTTGTTAATGCTTGATACTCCAGGGCACAGATAATAATCTTTCTACAAACCCCTGGCACATCCTGATCAATTTTATACTGTATCTTGATCATTTTCACTGATCCAGTAGATAAGGCGTATCCTTACTAGTAATTTAATCAATGCCCCAAGGTATGTACAGATCAATTTTGATTACCGGCTTATTTTTATTTGCCTGTGCTACGGAAGAAACAGGTGTTTCCGTCAGCGTAAAAAATGAAGTGATCGGCCAAATCCCAGTGGAGCTTTTTGGTCACTTCCTGGAAAAGCCTAGCTGGCACGGTGAGCAAGGCCCGGAAGCGGCACTACAACCCAATAGTTACGAACTACAAGCAGGAGTGGTAGCTCTCATGCAGGATATGCATATTCCACTGCTCCGCTTTCCGGGTGGCTCAGATGTGGACTACATGGACTGGACCACGATGATCGATACCCCGGGCAAATTGAAAATCAAGGGCAATCGACCGGCGGTCGCGGGCCACAAAGGGGACGTGGTAGGTGCCAATTTTGGCTATGACGAAGCAGGAAAACTCGCCGAGGAGCTAGGGGCAAGCTTAATGCTGGTGGTCAACTTTGGGGACGCTTACAAAGAGCGGAAACCTTTGCAAGAAGCAGCCATGCATGAAGCCGGGCTTTTGGCCTATTGCGCAGCGCCTTTAGGTGCAGACCTTCCCGGTGACCTGGAAAAGTGGCCGGAGTTGAGAGCTGAAAACGGTCACCCGGAACCTTACCCTGTTAAATATGTGCAAATCGCCAACGAACCTTTCTGGTTAGACCGGGGCGTTTTGAAGATCCGTGGAGATATTCCCGATGAGAAAGAAGCGCATTTTATGACGTGTGCTGAAGCTTATATAGACCTGTTTAAGCAAGTGCTGCCGGGCGTGAAGATCATCCTGGATGGTAATTGTGAGGACTTGGTGGATGACATGAAGGACCGCCTCGGCAATAAGGTGGATCTCGTGGCATATCACCGCTATTACCCTTGGGCCATCCGGGAAGTGAAAAAAGGAGAGGAGATCATTTCCCGTGATTCCCTTACCGAAGAAGAAATTTGGAACGCATGGGCGGCCGTTCCGAACTTGGATGATGAAACCGGCCTTTCGGTTTTTGATGATCCTCTATATCAATCCGCGGTGGCTTCGGGGTATCCTGTGGCGCTCACCGAGTGGAACTGGAACGGCTGGTGGAATACCGATTCGGTAGACCCGGACAACCTGGGCTCTATGTACATCAAAGGCATTGGGGTGGCAGGGTTTTTACACGCCATGATAAGGGCTGCGGCAGACGGACATCTGGCGTTAGCCACCCAGTCTATGCTAGTAGGCAATTCCTGGGGGATCACCGGTATCCGGGTCTCTCCCCGTGTAGAGTTTGACCCCCATCTCTTACCTACCGGGCAGGTGACCGCTTTTTATGCCAATCATCACGGTGGAGATATGCTGAAAGTGGAATTAGCCGGCAATGAAGGCTATGAACAACCCTACAAAATGAACGACCTAAAGCCTGAGAAAAATGTGGCCCAGTTGGATGTGATCGCCACCAAATCAAAAGAGCGATTGTTCGTAAATATCCTTAATCGTAGCTATTCAAAAGACCTGGCCATAAGCCTTGATCTTTCCGGGTTTTTGCTGAAAAACAACCAAGCGGTTCACAAGACGTTGTATGGCAACATAGATAACGAGGACCCATGTAGTACACAGCCCCTGCGTTATGCTTGTATCAATGAAAAAGAACTGCAAATAGTAGATGACCAGGTGGCAATAACTCAACCTGCCAGGACCGTGGGTATTTTAGAGATTCAATTATAGAAAACCTTGATACTCATATACACTTTTACAACCAGGTAATAAGTTTCGAGTATGGTGGGAACTTCTTATCTCATCTTTGTCGTAGGGGCTGTCTTAAAAGGCAAGTGGATTAAGGACAAACCTTTCGAGTTACCGTTGTGACGTAAACAATACTGCCATGCGTTTGCATTGTCTTGCAAGATGATCTGCTTAAGCTTTTAAGCTACCTAATGTGGTCATACCGATAAATGTTAATACAGATCTAATAAAGTCATTGCGATTTATTTTAAGCGTACACCTGGTCAATGAATTGCTTAACCGTCTTAGGCTTCCTTCCCAGGAAAGAAGCCAATGTGGGATCTTTTAAGTCCATCATCCCTTGCGCCACGGCCGTGCCCCATATCACAAACATACCAATGTACATACCAGGCACTCCTGCTTTTTGTAAAATAGATTTAAATTCATCAACTGAAGGGGACTGGTAGCTGACTTCTTTCCCTAATGCCGAGGAAATGTCCTTCGCTATTTCTTTGAAACCTACCGATTCAGTATTAGTCAGTATGTAAGTTTTGTTCTCATGTGCCTTAGTAGTCAACACATGAGTAGCTGCTTCGGCCAGCTCTTCACGAAGCACCCAGGTAGCCTTGCCTTTTTGTGCTGGAAAAAGGATAGTACCCGTCTCAGCAACCTTTTCACCTGCAAAAGCTAGGATCATTTCCTGGTAGATCCCATTTTGAAGAATGGTGTAGGTAATACCACTTTCTTTCAGAAACTGCTCCGACTCTACATGAGAATTTTGAAAATCAGCAATGTCAGAATCTTCATGACCGGGGGTCCTCACAAAAGAGGTATAAACGATATGCTTGACTCCTGCCTTTTTTGCTGCTTTGAACGCGTTGATGTGGTGTTTTGTGCGATTTTCAACCGCACTCCTGTCACTACTGGAAACCAATAGCAACTGATCAACTCCCTCAAATGCTCTTATCATTGAATCAATATCCGCATAATCCCCGATTTTGGTTGTTATTCCTTTCTCGTCCAGTGATTGTGTTTTTTCTTCACTTCTTACCAATGCAGCAATGTCTTTGACTGCTACGCCTTTTTTCAGTAAATGCTCAATGGCTTTAGAACCATAATTGCCCGTGGCACCTGTCACTAAAATCATGTACTTATTTTTTTGTTTATGAATAAGCCAAAAGTACTTTAGATAGTATACGAAGTATAGTTGATTGCTAAAAAGTATTACTATACTTTTGTATAGTGGGTTAACAAAATATTGATTATGAGTGACTTTAGGGAATTAATTGAAATGGATAAAGAGGCACAGTGTCCAAGGCAGTATGTTCTTGCGCTAACCGATACCTTGAATGTAATTAGCGGAAAATGGAAGCTGCCTATAGTTGCGGCATTGCTTCGTGGAAGAAATCGCTTCAAAGATCTGCAGGAAAATGTCGAAAAGATCACTCCCAGGATGCTATCAAAAGAATTGAAGGAGTTAGAGATCAATGGTGTCTTAGAGCGTAAGGTATACAACCAAACGCCTGTCCTGATCGAATACCAACTAACAGCATCAGGTAAAAACTTCGCCAACGTGATCGATGCGATGATCGAATGGGGCCTGGAGCATAGGAGGGAAGTGATGGAGACTGGATCATAGGTTTAAAGTGGCGTCTAAGGTGCAGGTTCTATTTGTGAGCCTATACTCACTTTCTATCCCCGTTAATCCCAAATCTCATTCATTTCTGTTAGTATGATTGGTCTTCCATCAGTGACTACAACGGTGTGTTCATGATGTGCCATGTACCCTCCTTTATTGTCTACCAAAGTCCATCCGTCTGTGCGTTCTAAAGCACAAGTATAGACAATGTTCCTTGGATACAATTTGAATTTCCGACATACATGGATATTTGCCCTAGGCAACTAAAAGTTTATGGTATAACTGAAACTTTTTTTATATTTACTCATAGTTTCAAGTATAAGACAGGTGAAGGCAAAAGAATACATAAAACGGTCGATCTACTTCGAAAAGATCAGGCCTTTGATCAACCAGCAATTGATCAAAGTCTTCGTAGGGCAGCGCAGGGTAGGAAAAAGCAACCTGTTGTACCAAGCCATCGATGAGATCAAGAGGCTTACCCCGGGTAAAAAGATCCTGTTCGTGGATAAAGAGGATTACCAGTATGATCATATTCGTGATTACCACGACTTGATGGCTTTTGTAAAGCGTGAAATAAAAGACGATGCCGAAGCAGCCCTCTTTATTGATGAGATCCAAGAGATCGACCAATTTCAAAAAGCTTTGCGCAGTTTATTAAGTGAGGGCCGTTTCGATATTTATTGCACGGGAAGTAATGCCAAACTATTATCAGGCGAGTTAGCCACTGTTCTTACAGGAAGATACATTGAAATACCAGTACATCCACTTTCGTATTTAGAATATCTAACATTCCACCAGTTGGAAAACACCAAGGAAGCACTACAGAAATACTTAGTACAAGGCGGAATGCCCTATTTGATCCATCTTCCGGGGGAGGAGGAGGTTGTGATGCAATATTTAAAAACCGTATTCAACACCATATTGTACAAAGACATCGTAAGCAGGTTTAACATCAGGAACACGAATTTCCTGGAAGCCCTGGTCAAATTTATCGGCGATAACTTAGGGAGCCTGCTGTCAGCGAAAAAGATCAGTGATTTTCTAAAATCTCAACGGATCAATATCTCCGTGCAGGTAGTCATAGATTATTTGTCACACCTGGAAGCTGCACAGGTCGTGCGCAAGGTACAAAGAGCCGAAGTGGGAGGAAAAAAGATCTTTGAAATAGGAGAAAAGCATTACTTCGAAGATGTTGGCATTCGAAATGCGATCGTAGGATACCGGGTCGATCATATCCACAAGATCCTGGAAAATGTAGTGTACAACCACATGGTGATCTCCGGTTACGAAGTATTTGTGGGGAAACACGATCAGCGCGAAATTGATTTCATGTGCAAAAAAGGGGATGAAATCAAATACATACAAGTGGCTTACATTTTGGCGGAGCAAGCCACCATAGACAGGGAGTTTGGCAATTTGCTAAAGATCAGGGATAATCATCCTAAGTTTGTAATTTCAATGGACGATGTGCTGCCCCAAACCAATCGTGACGGTATTATCCACACCCATCTTCAAACCTTTTTGTCCGAATACCAATAAAGGAGCAGGGAAAACCCGGTGCGGTCAAAATAGTGCCAGCACTTGCCTACAATATTGCAGATTTTTAACGCCGGCTACCTTATTTTGGCGCTTGAACAATGGGAAGAATCCTGTTTATGATCTCGATATTGAACTTCCTTCTTAAGAAGAACCGGGTAATGGTTTGGGCCATGTTAGGAGTAGTCATGATCACGTCTTGCCACGAAAAAACACAGAAAGAAAGGATTTCGAAGCCCAACGTCATCCTTATCCTGGCCGATGACCTCGGTTATGGCGATTTAGGCTGTTACGGGCAGCAACGCATTCAAACCCCGAATATAGACCGGATGGCCCGGGAAGGCATGCGGTTTACACAGCATTATGCCGGCAGTGCGGTCTGTGCCCCATCCCGAAGTGTATTAATGACGGGATTACACACGGGACATACTCCCGTAAGAAGTAATGGAGCAGATAAGAACATCTTGCCCGACTCTGTTGTCACCATAGCCGAAATGCTGCAAGAACAGGGCTATGCGACGGCCATGATCGGCAAATGGGGGCTCGGTGAGGTAGGTACTCCAGGGGAACCGCTTAACCAGGGTTTTGATCAATATTTTGGCTACCTAAACCAAATACGCGCTCACAACTACTATCCCAGCCACTTGATCCGTAACGGGGAAAAAGAAATGCTGCGGAACGAGGTCGTTTACATGGATACCTCCCATTGGAGCCGCGGCCTGGGGAGCTATTCCACTGAAAAAGTAGATTATACCCACGACCTTTTCACCCAGGAGGCGCTGGCTTTTATAGAAAAGGATCGTGAAGCCCCTTTTTTTCTTTATTTGCCTTATACAATCCCACACAATAACGGCGAGGCTCCAAAAGGAGAGCAGTGGGAAGTGCCTGGTCATGGTAGCTATGCAGATAGCGCCTGGACCCGTGAACAGAGATCCTATGCCGCTATGATCAGCCGGATGGACCATGATATCGGCCGGATCATTGAAAAACTTGAGGCCAGCAATATGGATAAGAAAACACTGGTCCTATTCACCAGTGATAACGGACCTGTATTGCATACGGTAGGAGAGCATTTTAAATCCAACGGTAAACTTAAAGGCGGCAAGCGAGACCTTTATGAGGGGGGTATCCGGGTGCCATTCATAGCGTATTGGCCCGGCCAGGTCCCTGCCGGAACGGTAAGCGACTTCATTTCTGCATTTTGGGACATATTTCCAACGCTTGGAGAGCTAGCGGGCCTAAAAGCTTTGCCTGGCCATAATGGTGTTTCCATGGTACGCACTTTGCTGGAACAAAAAAGTCAACAGCAGCACGACTACCTCTATTGGGAATTTGCCGCACAGGGGGGGAAGATAGCCATAAGAAAAGGAGATTGGAAAGCCGTAAAAAATGATTACGTTTATGCCCCCAGCGCTCCTTTTGAATTGTATAATCTGTCACAAGACCCCGGTGAAGAGACGGACCTGGCTGCCCAATACCCGGGATTACTCCGGGAAATGGAAGCCATATTCTTAGAGGCGCACACCCCGTCGCTGGTATTTCCACTGACTTCCGTCGAAAGGGCCCTAGCAAAAGAAACATCACTTTAATCGCTCGATGAATGAAAAACCTATCCTTATCTTTATTCCTACTAATTTTATACCCTGCTTGCCAACCACCGAAAGACAGCGAGCCGTCTTATGTCAAAGCCCCCTTTGAGGCGTTGGATACCCTATGTACGAACGATTGGTGGAACCGCGATAAGGGTGAGATCATAGATGTGAAAGTAAGTCGCGATAAGGTGATCGCCTTTGGGGCTTACACCGTGGCAAATAACACGTTGAAGCTTACGGCTCAACTTTTTCCACTTTACCCGGAGGAGTCCCGTACGGTGGTTTTGGAACTCAAAGACAATGGAAATTGGAAAGAGGTCCAGCAACAACCTGTAAATGAACTAGGCTGGTCGGCACATTTTAGGGTCGACCGCTGGAGCGGGGATCGTGATATTCCTTACCGTTTGCGTCATGGAGAAAAAGCGTTTTACACAGGTACGATCCGGAAAGTCCCCGTGGATAAGCCCGAGATCGTCATGGCGGCATTGTCTTGCAATTCCAACAAGGGCCCCAAGGACCGTAAGAACTATGTAAAGAACATCAATGCCATCGACCCAGACATTATTTTCTTTGCCGGTGACCAGTCGTATTACCACAAAGAGCATACCGCCGCCTGGCTGCTTTTTGGGATGCAATTCCGGGAGACTTTCCGCCATCGTCCTATGATCTCTATCCCCGATGACCACGATATAGGGCAGGGCAACTTATGGGGAGAAGGAGGAAAAAAAGCCGAAAGTATGGCTGGTGATGATGGCGGTTATTTCTTTCACCCCGGGTATGTCAAGATGGTGGAACGATGCCAGGCCTGGCATTTGCCAGACGCGGTGGACCCCGATACCATCCGGCAAGGCATAGGGGTGTATTTTACCAGCTATCCATTAGGGCCGGTGGATTTTGCCATCATCGAAGATCGTAAGTTCAAATCTGGCCCGAGGGGCAAGATCCCCCAACGAGGGCCCCGGCCTGACCATATCCGTGATCCCGCCTACGACCCCCAGTCTGTCAATGTTCCGGGCCTCAAACTGCTCGGTGACCGGCAACTGGCTTTCTTGGAAAGGTGGGCGGAAAAAGAAGATGGAACCATTAAAATGAAAGCTGTGCTTTCCCAAACCGGGTTCTGCGGAGGCGCCCATGTCCACGGTGACTCCACCAATCGTTTACACGCCGACATGGACTCCAATGGGTGGCCGCAAGACGGGCGTAACAAGGCCATCCGGCTTATAAAAAAGGCGAACGCTGTTCATATCGCCGGGGACCAACACCTGGCCACGGTCATCCAGCATGGCATAGACGAATTCCGGGATGGCCCTTGGGCTTTTGTAGTGCCAGCGATTGTAAATAACTATTACAGCCGCTGGTGGTGGCCTGCTGATGAGCAACCTGGGGCCAAGGGTCCCATAGGAAATCTCCTGCCCTGGACAGGCGACTACCGCGATGGGTTTGACAACAAAATTACGATGCACGCTTATGTCAATCCCAGTGCCAGGGACTTTGGGGCCGGTTTTGGATTAATTCGTTTTGACACCGATTCGCAACAGGTGACTTTCGAGTGCTGGCCCAGGTCAGCCGATGTCAGCGCACCAGGTGCCCAACAGTTCCCGGGATGGCCGATAACCTTGCAAATGTAAACCGAATGGATATGGGCAGGTATTTTGTGGTTGTGCTAATACTCATTGTTGCCTGTCATGCTTCATTATCGCAAGACAAGCACAGGATCATCGTGGATGCGGACACGGGTAACGAGGTGGACGATGCTTATGCCATAGCCCGCCTGCTGATAGATCCTGGCGTAGAGATCATAGCGCTAAATGCTACCCAGTGGCAGGCTAGTCATTGGGCGGTAGACCAATCCATGGAAGAGAGCTACCGACTCAACAAGATGATATTAGGCTATACTAGGGACGGGCATCAAATAAAAGCGTTACGTGGTGGAGTAAACCGCATGTTCGATTGGGGAGACAAAGCCCAGCATTCCGCTGCAACTTATAATATCATCCAGGAAGCTGACAGGCTTAACGGCCAGCAAAAGCTCGACATTATCGTGCTGGGAGCCCTGACCAACGTGGCCTCGGCGGTGCTGATCGAGCCGGGGATTGCCGCTAAGCTCAGGATTTATTGGTTGGGGACCACGTATGACTTTGAGCAGGGAGTGCTAAAAAAAACCGATTTTAATTGTGTGATGGACATCCAGGCCCTGGACGTAATGTTACATTCCACAGTGGAAATGCACATTATGCCTCATTCTACGGCTGTTCCGCTGCGATTTCATTTTGAAGAGACCTCTGAAAGACTAGGTGATGATCCCTTGTCGCAATTTTTAATTGATCGGTGGAAATACCATAAGGATGGTGCCCGTTTAAGGCGCACGCTGTGGGATATAGCCATTGTGGCGGCCTACCTACGCCCGGAATGGACCGAGCAGGTTACTATTAAAACCAGTAAAGAAAATGGGGGTAGAGTAATCGGTTTTTACAAGTCGATAAATGCCGAGGCTATTAAGGAGGATTTCTTTAAGGCTTATCATAACTACATGGATGGGGAGTAAATAATGCCTTGGTTTTCAAAAAATAGGGTAGGTTCACTTAAGGCAGTGGCAATCTTTTTGCTGTTGGCCAGTGGAGAATTAAAGGCCCAGGCGTATAAAGATCCCGACCTGCCCGTTGAGGAACGTGTTGAAGACCTGGTCAGCCGGATGACATTAACCGAAAAGACCAGGCAGTTGCAATGTATGATCTTCCAGGAGGTGCTGGAGGAGAATACCATCGGAGAAAATGGGATCGGTGGTTTTGCTCACATTAGGATCGATATACCTGCAGGCATCAAAGAAGAAGTAGAGCAGCGCAATCGCATCCAAAAGTATTTGATGGAGGAAACAAGACTCGGTATCCCCGGCTTGTTCCATGCCGAGGCCCTGCACGGCCTTGTGGCCAAAGGAAATACCAGTTTCCCGCAGGCGATCGGGCTGGCAGCCACCTTCAATACCGAACTGATGGCCCAGGTTTCGCATGCCATCGCTACTGAAACCAAAACCCGGGGTTTTCGCCAGGTGCTGTCGCCAACCGTTGATATCGCGCGTGACAAACGGTGGGGCCGGGTGGCGGAGACCTACGGGGAAGACCCCTTTCTTACCTCCGAAATGGCGGTGGCCTTTTGCAAAAGCTTTGAAGACCTCGGTATTGTTACCACGCCAAAGCATTTTGTAGCCAACAGTGGTGAAGGCGGTCGTGATAGTCACCCGGTGCATTACTCGGAACGTATCCTGCGGGAGGTGTTCTTTCCTCCTTACAAAGCGGCCGTGCAGCGAGCTGGTTCAAGAGGGATCATGGCCTCGTATAACGCACTCGACGGTATTCCAAGTGGCACCAACAGGTGGCTATTGACGGATATTTTGAGAGAAGAGTGGGGCTTTAATGGCATCGTGGTCACCGATTATAAATTGATAGGTGTACTGTGGAAGCAGCAGTTGGTAGCAGAAAACAGCCAACAGGCAGCCGCTAAAGCTTTAAAAGCAGGACTGGATCGTGATCTGCCCCGTATTGGAAATGACAATGGCTTCAAAGACCTAGACCTTGCGCTGAAGGAAGGACTCATCCGGGAAGAAGATATTGATAGGGCTGTAAAGCGAGTACTAAAGCTGAAGTTTGAATTAGGACTGTTTGAAAATCCTTATGGTGACCCAAATACAGTTGAGCAGATCACCAATAATGATGCACATAAAAACCTGGCCTTAGAAGCTGCCCGCCAGTCGATAGTGCTTTTAAAAAACAAGGAACAAACCCTGCCCCTGGAAAAAAACCTTTCCAAAATAGTTGTAATAGGTGAAGACGCTAACAAGCCGAAATTGGGCGATTATACACCCTGGGGTATTGAAAATGAGTGTACGACCATCTTAGAAGGGATTCAAACAACGGTGAGCGAGAAAACAGGGGTAGTTTATTTGCCCGTGTTCGGAGCAGATGTCCAAAATAATCTTATTCATGCGCCAAATGGAAAACCTTTTACCATAAATTTTTACGAGAATACCAGCCTTGAAGGTCAATCGGTTTATTCAAAAACCTATGACAACATCAATTTTAACTGGGGCAATAGAGGTCCCACCAAAGAGTTACGAGGCAAACCTTTCGCTATGCGGTTGACAGGTGAGATCAAAGGCCCTAAGACGGGTTCCATTCCCATGACACTGAACATCGAAGGAGGCGCCAGGCTGATTATCGGGGGAAAGAAAATTTGGGATAATTACAACGACCCATATAAGACAGTTTTCCAATTTGTTTATGATCTCAAAGAAGGAGAAGCCTATGATATTGTGCTGGAATATAATTCTTTAAAATATTACTCGAATTGTCAATTGACCTGGGATCTGTCACCTGGAAATGAACGAGATGGCCAACAACTTGAAAGCCAGTTAATGGGTGCGGATGCAGTCATCATAGTGGGTGGTGTCGTTGAAAAAGAAGGCTCCGACCGTTCAAACCTGGACCTGCCTGGGTCACTTGAAGAAGTGATCCGTAAAGTAGGCGGCACAGGTATACCTACCACGGTAGTCTTTACTTCCGGTAGTGCCATAACGATGAACGAATGGTTCAACCATGCCGATGCCATTGTACAGGCCTGGTATCCCGGGCAGGAAGGGGGTACGGCCGTGGCGGAAGTCTTATGGGGTGACTATAACCCGGCAGGGCGACTACCCATAACCTATGTGCAAACTGTCGGTCAGAGTCCAATGTATTACAATTTCAAACCTTCCGGTCGGGGTTATGGCTATGTGGATATGAGCGGCGAGCCGCGATTTACCTTTGGCCATGGTTTAAGCTATACCTCCTTTGAATACCGTAATTTGAAATTGTCAAAAAACACTATTGAGAAAGACGGGTCGGCGGACGTTTCGCTTGATGTTACCAACACCGGGGAAATGACTGGTGACGAGGTGGTACAACTGTATGTGCATGATAAAATAGCCAGTGTAGTGCGACCGGTAAAAGAGCTCAAAGGCTTTAAAAGAATTTCGCTAAGACCCGGGGAGACCAAAACGGTACAATTTACATTGACACCCGGTCATTTGTCCATGTATAATGATAAAATGGAATACGTGGTGGAACCGGGTGAATTTGAAATAATGATCGGGAAGTCTTCTGACGATATTGTGTTGAGAAAAGTTTTGACTGTAAACTAACTAGGTGAATATGGACCGCAAATCTTTTATACAATCATCGGCCCTTTTTGGCGCCGCCACTTTGCTGGACCCGTTAGCTTCACGTGCCCAAACCGGCCAGCCGACCTACTTGAAGACTGTTAATGTTCGCGATTTTGCTGCGCAAGGAGATGGTGCTACGGACGACACCGAAGCTATACAAAAAGCGCTCGACGCGTTGGAGGACGGGTGCAGGTTCGAGCTCCCTATCGGTATTTACCCCGTATCTGAAACCCTGGTGGTGCGCAAAAAGCAAAATGTGCTGATCACTGGCATGGGACCGGGAGCCCGACTGGTGGCGACGGCCCCTATGCAGGATCTACTCCATGTCGAGTACCCCTTTAGCGGCAGTATAATCGAGTCGTTGACCCTGGATGCCAACACCAATGCCCATACCGCCCTCCGGGTCATGGGCGGTGGTTATGTGCAATTGAACCGGTTGGAGATCAATGCCCCGCGCGATATGGGCATCCACGCCGGCCCGGAAGACCCGGAAGGTAAATGCGGCCCTGAACTGATCATTACCAACTCCCGGCTGACTGGCATGAAACAGCCCACGGCCGATGATCCCGCCTCGCGCCTCGGCATTTTGGTGGAAAAGAGATGGACAGACAGTCACTACGACAACCTAATTATTCGTGGATTTACGGAGTGCGGCATAGAGCTGAGGGCCAATTCTAACCTCATCAGCAAAGTACACACCTACCGGCACCCGGCCTTCCAGTATTTCGGGGGTATGCGGCTAAAAGGCAATGAGAACTACCTTGTGCAGGCATATTTTGACAATGCGATCAACGTAGGATGCGAGATATTGGGAAACAACACCACTATCTTTTCCAGCTATGTGCTACGCATAAAATTGGCCTTCAACAACGGCCCCGTGGCTCCTGGTGTAGGCATCCGCATTGGGAGCAATGAGAAAAAGGTGAAAAATGTAAGTATCATCAATACCAGCTTTGTGAACCATGTGCCCGATACACCGGGATATGCCGCTAATAAACTGGAAGGTATCGAGCTGGTCAATGGCGAAAACGTGATCGCCTACGATAACCAATACGACAGGGCCTCGTTCAGCGATACGCGCGTAGCCGGGGAATTTGAAATTGAGCCTGGCGCAAAGTCAAAACGCGTAGCCATCCCCTCCCTGGTCGCCCCAGGCCATATACAGCTCACCCCGCTTTCGTATGTTTCTGGGGCGTATTGGGTAGGCGAAGTTGAAGACAAGGCATTTACGATCCATTTATCAAAACCGTTGCGTCAGCCTGCCCGGTTCGGCTACCTAACACGGGAAACGTTATCAATTGTAGACCCAACTTAAACTTAGATCATTTTGAAAAAGAATATTTCCCTGGCTTTGACGTTAGTTATCCTTACTGCCTGTCATAAAGAAGCGCCTATCCCCTCCCTCGAAGAGCGATACGAGAAGTACTTTCCCATCGGGGCTGCTGTAGGTCAAAAGCAGCTCCAGGGGCTGGATTCTGCCCTCTTAATCCATCATTTCTCGAGCCTTACCGCTGAAAACGACATGAAAGTATCTAGGACCATTAAGAGTATGCAAGAATTCTCCTTCACTGCCGGGGAACACCTGGTCGATTTCGCCGAGCGGCACGGCATGCAGATGCGGGGGCACACGCTGGTATGGTACCATCAAACCCCGGGTTGGTTTTACCGGGATAGCCTGGGCCATTACCTATCGAAAGAACAGCTCCTGCAGCGCATGCGCTGGTATATCCACCAGGTGCTCGATCACTACCGGGGCAGGGTATATGCTTGGGACGTGGTCAACGAAGCCATTGCTGACGGTTCAGCCATGTTTTACCGCCAAAACATAGATTGGTACCGGGTCTGTGGCCAGGAATACATCAAAAAAGCCTTCGTTTATGCCCACGAAGCCGATCCCACGATCAAACTGTTCTATAACGACTACGACTTGATCAACCCGGTAAAACGGGACAAGGTATACAAGATGGTCAAAAAAATGATCGATGAAGGCATTCCTATCCACGGCATAGGCATGCAGGGGCATTGGACCCTGGAGGATGTGAATGAACAAAACCTGTCGGCGGCGATTGACTTGTTCGCTTCGTTAGGCGTGGAGGTACAGATCACGGAGTTGGACATCTCGGTATATCCCTATTATCACAACATGGACAGGTCCACCTTACCCAAAGAAGTTAAACCGTACACCCCCGAATTAGCGAAACAATTGGCGGATAAATACGAAGAAGTGTTCCAGGTGTTAAGGAAAAAAAGTGAGAAGATCACCGGCGTTACCTTTTGGGGAGTCACGGATAAAAAGACCTGGCTGAGTAACTATGTAGTAAAAGGAAGAACGGATTATCCCCTTTTGTTTGACTCACTTTACCAGCCGAAAGAGGCATTTTGGAAGGTGGTAGAGTTTGTAGAGTAAAGGCCATAATTTGCTATAACGGCCTCTTCCTATTCTAAACACTGGTTGGAGGTTAAGCTTAGCGGTCCTCCGACCTTTAAACCGCCGAGAGCATCCGCTCGGTTGTTCTCGTAACGGCTGCCTGGCCTTCTAAACCTGGACTCGATTAAAAAATGAATGTCATTCCACGCCGGTGGCTGTGGGAGGGTTAATTGCGAGAGCCGGAATCTGCTATGTCGTAGAACGGAAGCTACTTCCCGTTTTAAAGACTGTGAAATTATGCTGAACCTCATTTTAAGCATTGGCTGCAATGACTTTAAATCGAACTGAAGTTCTAAGGGTCAATAGCTTTTTATTCTACGTTCCAAATCCATTTATGAGTGGAAGCCTCTGCCAACAAAGGTGGGTTCTCCCCATTATTAGGACCAGTGAAAGGGTCTAAACGATATCAGAACTTATATTGAGCAAACAAACTTTTACATAGTTAACGTGAGTTTTGATTTTAATTGCCAAGTAATCAATGGTTTAACCACAGAGAAAACGAAGAAGACCGCCGAGAGCCACAGAGATTACTCCGTGTCCCCTGGGTTAAAGGCTGGTTTTCAATACTTTGCATTGAAGTGAAGTATTCTAAGTGGGTTGATTAACCCAAAACTCACGTATAGTTAATACAAGACCTCTTTTATCTTGCGTTTGATCTGCTCCGTCCATAACGCATAGCCTTCCTCGTTTTGATGAACGTTGTCTTTTCTGAATAAGTCAATATTCACTTTGTTTTCACGGGTAAGATAGATCTGTTTTGTAGGTACCCAGTGGACATGATCGAATTGCTCACACATTTTTTCCAGCGCTTTGTTTTGAGCGTCAATCTCATGGATCAAATGTGCCCTGGCCGGTACATGGGTCACTTCGATCACAAAAATAGGTGTTTCATCAAATTTAGCATTCACTCTTTTGACGATATGTTCCAACAGCCGGGCAACCTCGCCAGAGCTCCTGTCCGTTTCCCGCCCCCAAATGTCATTGCCTGCAAAAATAACAAGCGCAGCAAAATTGTGCGGGTACACAATGCGCTCGATGTAGTACGCCAGGTCGGCATAACAAGCGCCGCCATATCCTCTCCGGATCACGGGGTAGGGGGCCATATCTTCTTCAATGTTATCCCAAAGACGAATACTCGAACTTCCTGCAAAAAGGATGGCATTCCCAGGATAAGTATGCGAGGCATTGAGGGAGTCAAAACGAAGCATATCCCTCTCCCATTTTTGAGCTAACGACTCGTACTTTCGAGTCGGCGAGCAGCTGACGATCAGTGTTAAAAAGATAAACAGGGGAATGCTTTTCATGAGTGACTTACGATCCAGGGCTCTTTTCTTGGCTATTCTTCCGTACTATAATAACCTGTTTTCCCTCTACTTTCGCCACCCTGGCAAAATAGTGCTGCTTTTTGATAAATAAAGTAGCAGCCTTATGTTATGATAGTATAGTCGGACCTGGTCAGAGGCACGCTTAACCTCGGCCAGGTTAAGGGTATTTAGCCACTAAGGTAAGTCCGGGTACTGAAAGCCATAATAAGCTACAGCCACTTCCAGTTGAATACCCTCCAATGTGTCCCTTGGTTCGAATTAACAATTATGTCCATTTTCGCACCTGTTTTTGAGCTTTCACACAATAGTATATTTGGATTGTAATCTTTTTCAAAGTTTGTACCGAGAATGCAAACTTTTGTCATCACCAGTTATAACATCTTAAAACTACCTTAAAGGACTTATGGATCTAGGTCAAGGACCAAGGTCTTGACTTATCCGTCACTACTGCACAGACATCACTGGGGAATGAATCCCTCCAATGCTGTGATTTCAATCGTTTGTGCCATCCGTTGGGTTAAAATTTGAAATCTTATGATTTATTGCCTAAACTTAAAGATGGTTCTTATCAACCTCTTGAATTCTCTGGCACCAGGTGAATGCATAACCACGAAAAATTACATATCTCTTTAAGCCATCCAGGGCCTAATGAAACGGTCGCTCCCTTTGAAGGCCTTGAGGATAGGACGATATGGACGATGTTCAAAAAAGGGCATGAAGGCGCCTTTAATCATATTTACAGGACCTATTTTGACATTATTTGCGATTATGGGTTTTTGTTTACTAAAAATGAAGAGATCATAAAGGACTGCATACAAGATCTTTTCGTGGAGCTGAGGAGTAGCGGCCCTAACCTGTCAGATACGGACCAGGTCAAGTATTACCTCTTTAAATGTTTTAGGTACAAGGTGTCTAGGGAGTTAAAAAAACGCAAGCTCCTGTCATTTATGGCCGATGTTTCGTCGTGTTTCCAACTGGATTTCGTCGTTTCCCATGAATCCCGCCTGGTTAAGGAACAATTCGACCAGGAAGTAAAAAGAAAGCTTTCCAATGCCCTTAACCAGCTCCCAAAACGGCAAAAAGAAGCGGTTTATTACTTTTATTACGAGGATTTCTCCTACCAGCAGCTTACAGCCATTATGGGGCTCAACAGCGTAAAATCTGCTCGGAACCTTGTCTACAAGGCGTTGAAAAAGCTCAGGAATGCTCCACAGCTTTCTGGTTGAAGGTTTGCCCGGGTTCTCGTTCGGTGACTTCGCTGATTCCTGATCTCGCTCATACCCAGCGCAGAGGGCTGGCAGGAATGAACGATAGAGACGGGTAGAATCAAAAGTAAAAAACACAAAATACTACTTTTTTTATCGTCATTCCGGCCGATGATAGAAGTGCCGGCCCATGGGAGAGCCGGAATCTGCTGGGTCGTCTATCGTTAAATGGTCCCTTCTCGTATACTACTGGGTTGTCATCACAGGACTTAGCGGATTCATTTCTACTCCCATCCCAACATTAAGCCTGGGAATGACAGCTCACGATGCGATGATCCAACACATCAAAAAAAGTTTGAGCAAAAAGGTGTCATTCAGAGCCCCCGGTACATTGTATAGTGAATACCCCTCAAACCATGAAATACGAACAACCAACGGTATTAGACCTGCTAAAGGATGAAAACTTTAAAAGTTGGGTGCTCCACCCTACCCCGGAATTAGATTTTTTCTGGAGGTCATGGGTTGAAAATCATCCCTCACAAGTAGGGAAAATAGAAGAGGCCAGGGCAATTTTACTTTCTGCGAAGCCTAGTAAACATGGATTACCTACCCTTTCATCGCAGGACAAAGAAGCGATATTCCAGCAGGTATTGGCAAAGTCGTCCCTTCGAAGAAGAGCGCCTAAGGCGAAATCGCATTCATTTTTAACTACATCTCTAAAAATAGCGGCCGCCTTGGTGGTGATACTTGTGGCTACCTACCTACTGCTGGATAAAACTACTTCAAACCCTCCCCTAGAGCGGGTAACATCAACGATGATAGAAAAGACGACCAGCAGCGGTCAGATGTCAACGGTTACCCTCCCGGACCGATCCGTAGTAAAGTTAGCTGCTAACAGCAAAATAAAGTATGCCCAGCACTTCAGCGATAGTAATAGGGAAGTCTGGCTGGAAGGGCAAGCCTTCTTTGATGTTGAAGAAGATAAAACAAGACCGTTTTTTGTGTACACAAAAAATTTCCATACACGGGTGTTAGGCACGTCGTTTTCCGTAAGGCATTTTCCGAATGAACCCACGATAGAAGTGGCCTTGGTTTCAGGGGAAGTATTGGTGGAGGACAGCGAGTATTCGATAAATGAGTACTTGGCGCCGGGCCAAAAAGTACGGATAGAAAAAAGTGCAAAATCGTTCGATACTGCCCCGTTGGACTATGATCGTGACCTCGCGTGGAAAGATGGTATACTGGTATTACGTGACGATGACCTGCAAAGCCTTGCCACGAAGCTGGAAGATTGGTACGGCGTAACGGTGGAGCTAGGGGCCATCGAGGGGGAGCATAAGTTCAATGCGCGATTTAAACGAAAAAGCTTAAGGTATGTAATGGAGGCGTTAACACAGGCTTCAGACATTGAATATAAGCTAGAAGCAAAAAAATTATGGATACAAACTTCAAAACATCAAGGCCTATGAATTAACTCATCAGGTACAAAAGAAACCCCTTGGGCTATAGCTTCCTGGACAGTCGATATAGCCCAGGGGTTTGAAGTATTTGATAAACAAATGTTCACCAAACACCTAATTAAATATGACAGCAAAATTACAACGACAGATCTTAAAAATGTCAAGATTTTCACTCATTCTGCTGGCAGCTAATGCTGTGCTATTGTCAGTAATGACAGCGGCACCGCTCAGAGGCCAGGAGGAAAGCATTGAAAATATTTATGTTTCCATAGCCAATAACCCGGGATCATTAGAGTCTATTTTGGGAGAGATACATGCCAAAACGGGTTTTGAATTTGTTTATGATAAAAAATACCTCGAGAAATTTATCATAGAGCTAACCACAAAAAGGGCCTCTTTAGCGAATATTTTAAGAGACATATCCAGGCAAAGTGGTCTTCAATTCAGGCGGATCAATGACAATATTATAGTTAAAAAACTGGAGCCGGCAGGGAAAGGGAAGGCGGTAACCGAGGTGATAAAAGCGGGGCAAGAATTTGCCGTTACCGGTAAGGTAACCGATGAAAACGGGGAGCCTCTTCCCGGCGCCACGGTACTGGAAAAAGGAACTGCGAATGGTACTGTAACTGATGTTGAAGGACGGTACACGCTTACCGTAACGAATGAAAATGCAGTTTTATCCATTTCCTTTGTAGGCTACGCAACCGAGGAATTAGCTGTAAATGGAAGGGCACGGATTGATGTGGCAATGGTTCCAGACATTGAAGCATTACAAGAAATTATAGTGGTGGGTTACGGCACCCAAAGAAGAAGTGATATTACAGGAACAGTGGCTTCGTTAGATGAGACAAGATTACAAAATATACCGAATCAAAATGTAGCGCAGGCGCTACAGGGTTCTATTGCAGGTGTCGTGATCACGCAGGGAGGGGCCGGGGCTACTCCCAGTCAATCTATTCGAATAAGAGGCAATAACTCTTTAACCGCCTCTACGGCTCCTTTGATTGTACTCGATGGTATTATATATGGAGGAAGCTTAAACGATATCAATCCTAATGACATTGAGAGTATAGAGGTGCTAAAAGATGCTTCTTCTACGGCCGTTTATGGGTCTAGGGCAGCAAATGGTGTTATTCTTATCACCTCAAAACAAGGCAATGGAGATGCTAAGATCTCTTATTCCGGTTATTACTCCATCCAGGATTTTACCAACCTGCCCGACTTAATGAGTGGAGACGAGTTTTTTGACTTTAAGCTTGACCGCTTTCGTACGGAGTCAGCAGATACTGTTGATATTTTTACAGACTCCGAACTTGAGATCTGGGAAAATGGCCAGGCAGTAGATTGGTTGGACCTTGGTTTGAGGAACGGCTACCGGACTGAGCATAACCTTTCTATTGCCGGTGGTTCTGAAAAAACAAGCTATTATGTTTCTATGGGGTATTTGGATGTTCAAGGATTAGCCATCAAGGACGACTTTGAAAGAATTACTTCTCGATTTAATTTCGATGTCTACCTCAACGATATCGTTACTTTCGGTACCAGGACCCAGCTTTCCCATATAGATCAAAGCGGTATA
>JANQLQ010000010.1 GCA_028280565.1 Fulvivirga sp. | reverse complement strand
CGCTTCACGACTTCGCAGATTCCCACGTAGTGATCCCAATGGGGCTTGTCACGCCTAGCCCAACGCACAGGCTGCAAGGAATGACGATGTTAGAAAGTTGAGGAATGAGGTTTTTAGGTATGGGTGTTGGATGGATTTAGAATAGGATTTGGATCACCCATCCTTTGCAATTCGCTGGCACTAGGTTTGAAACTAAAAACCTTATTATCAATTACTTAAACATGATAAAGTAGTCCTAGAATTGAGTTGTAAGTCTTTAGTCTTGAATGGACTACTAGTTAGCAGTGAGATTTGTTTTCTTTCCGAAGGGTATGGGTTGCACCACAACCGCAGGCCATGCTTCCGGCCAAACGAGCCTTTTTTCATCTCAAAAACGACGGAAATAGGGAGCTGGCAGCATAACAGGTTTTTATTTCACGGTAAAATTTAGACGCTAAGTTCTATACAGGCTACTCAATACTCACGACTCAATACTATAGACTGAATCATACTCCAAGTTGACTTTTTATAGTTAAATGATTGATCACTAAAAGATTGGATGTAGTAAGTGGAACTAGCGGCCTTACACATCTTTGACACAACGGAACCCCGTATGATTATGTCCTGAGTCCTTCGTGGTCTTCATTCGTCGCGAAACGCGGTAGCCACTGCAGTAGCTGTCATTACACAAAAATGATCCTCCGCGTATCACGTATTTTTCAACGTATGGCTCGGCCGGATCCAATGACCGCCCCGGGCCTGCCGGGTCTTTGATCACGTCCTGGGAGCTTTCCTCGTAGGCTTTATAGTGATATTTGTCCTGGCACCATTCCCAAACATTACCGGCCATCTCGTAGAGCCCATATCCATTCGCAGGAAATGATTTAACGGGTGCACTGCCGTAAAAGCCATCCTCTTCGAGGTTCTCATAGGGAAAGAAGCCTTGCCAGAAATTCGCCTTATCGTAGGCCTTTTCTATAGGTTCATTGCCCCAGGGGTATTTGACATCTTCTTGCCCGCCCATGGCGGCCCACTCCCATTCGGCTTCGGTGGGTAACCTTTTCCCTGCCCAGCGGGCATAGGCCTGTGCATCTTCCAAGGCAATGTGTACCACGGGGTGATCCATTCTTCCCGCTAAATCGCTTCCTGGCCCTTCCGGGTGTTTCCAACTGGCATGTACGGTCCACTGCCACCACAGGGCGAAGTTAGCCAGGTCCACGGGACCCCCGGTAGGCGTGAAAACCAATGACCCCGGTAGCAGCAAAGAATCTGCCGGTTTCGGGGTGCCCTCGGGCAACTGCGCCTTGATATCGTCCCAAACAATAGGTCTTTCAGCGATGGTCACATACCCTGTGGCAGCAACAAAAGCTTTGAACTGTCGGTTGGTGACCTCTGTTTTATCCATGAAAAATGAGGATATGCTTACTTTTCTCCTGGGAAACTCGTCGCTGTAAGCCTGGTCGCTCTTGCCTCCCATGGTAAAAGTTCCTGCCGGTACATATACCATGCCTTGGGGAGGAGTTACCCCATTCTTTACCGGGTTTTCCACCTTCATCGCTCGGTTTTCATCTGTAGCACTACGGTTACAGCCAAAATGAATACTAATTAAGAGGGCGGTAAATGTGAAAAAAAACTTCATGTCGTGATTTTAATCGCTAGTTTAACAATAACGGGATGGATTTACGAATGATCTGCCGGAGAACTTTATCCTTGATATTAAAGTCGGCAGTCTGCAATAAATAATCAGCAACCCTATTTTTTGCCTGCCGCCGGCTGATCGAAGTAGGGGAGATCATGGACGAGCTGTTTTGGTACGAGGCCTATGGCGATGGCCCAAATACGACCCGAACGCCAGCATGACCTGGCCAAGCTTGCGGATCAAGGCATTCCTGCCGACATTGTTTTTGAACAGGGAGTGGAGGTGTTGGGCCTTTAAGTGAATGGTAACTTGTCGGTATATTTCTCCTTTACCCCGAATAATACGTGATTTCACCGAGTAATTTTAGGTTTCTTTCGGTATGTTTTTGTGTTGCCCATATCGTGATCTTTGTCTTGTAACTAATCGGAAATGAAATGAAGGGATTTAAGACATTGATAGTAGCCCTGGCAGTAAGCATACTTTTCGCTTCATGTAGTACATACACTTGTCCTACCTATACCAAGGAAGTAAAAGAGCAAAAACAAGAGGCGCCGGCATAGACCGGGAATGGGCAAAAGGATAATAATAGTGGGGTTGGTTTTCCCGTAGACTTACGGGAACGTGGTAAAGAAAAGGGCCCGAACGGGCCCTTTCTTCAGTTTAACCTAAACAACCAACAACATAACTATGCTTAACTCAAATCAATTTCTTCTTCCTTCTAGGATCTTCACACAATCGTGTATTTCTTGAAAATGATCCTTATCCTCGTACTGTAAAATTTCTATCAAATGGGCGGTGAAGTGAAAAAAGTGAAGGCCTCATTTCTTCGACCTTCACTCCACATACCCCACATCCAACAACACTTTCTTTTTAAAGCTCATAGGAGAGTAGTTGAAAAAATAAGTGAAGGCTTCATTTCTTCAGCCCTCACTTCAACTAACCCACACTTCTCCAACAACACTATTTTATCTACTAGTCGACGTTCCGACAGGTAGTTGACCTTCTTTACCTAAGAAGTAGGAAAAAGTGGAGGACGCATTTCTTTGGCCTCCACTTCACAAACCCCTCTTCCAACAGCACTTCCTTTTTCCGCCAAGTAGTCTTTTCACTTGCGTTTCAAACCTTCCCCTCAATCAACGTTACAAAGATGCTAACCTGTGCCGGTCCTTATTTCAGTGCCTACTCTTAAAATGATAAATAAGCAAATCCCTTAGTTTTCGAAGGCCGGGTTGAAAAAATAAGTGAAGGCCTCATTTCTTCAGCCCCCACTTCAACTAACCCACATAACCACAACACTACCTTTCATGGCAGGGCGACTTCTCGCCTGCCGTACCCCAGTATTTAAAAAAACAGGGCCCACATCTATGCAATGCTTAATATCCTATTATGACCTTAGCTGGACCGGGAGGTTTTCGGCTTTGAAATAAGTGAAGGTCGAAAAAATTCAACCTTCACTTCCCATCAACCCCACTCATTAAACTATAAATTCTTCCAGCGCTTAATGATCAACACTTTCTCTTTTATCAACATGACAAAGTTGGTACATTGCCAGTATCTTGCTTTCAGTGTATTCTCTTAAATCGGTAAATAAGTGTATCCCTTAAACCATGTGCAGATGGTACTGGAAATAAGTGAAGGCCTAACGTGACGCTGGCCCTCACTCCTAACTAACCTATAACCACATGCTATCTTTTGCCGGGCTATCCATTGCTTCAAGGTTGAAAATCATTCAAGTCTCATTGAAGGCTTGGCATATTTACCGTTCCCATTATTTCAAAGAAAGAATAACGTTATCTCTTGATTTGAAAAGGTGGAAAAAAGTGGAGGTGTCATTTCTTCAACCCCCACTTCAACTAACCCACAAATCCAACAACCTTATCTTTAGGGCACTTGTGCCTTTCGTCACTCGTGCTACAAACCTTTCGTTTGATTTACATGACAAAGATGGTGCTTCTCATAGGCCTTATGCTCAGTGCCTACTCTTAAAATGAGAAATAGGCGAATCCCTTATTTCCCAGGGAGACTATGACTCTACCCGGCCCTGTGGTCCCCTTGACGTACTTTTAGTGTTATCACTCGCAAAGACGATTAAGAACGGCCCATATTCCTGTTACCCTGGCGAGGTTAATAAGTGGATTGGATTTTCAATAAAAAATGACCGGTGTACATTACTGAGGGAGCACCAGGTTTTGCCCTTATGAAATTTGACCTTTTGCATACGAACCGAGCCTTGTATTTGATCTTTGATACAGGATTGTAGAAAAAAGACCTGGGGAATTAATGGTTCACCCCCTAAAACTGCGAATAAGTGAACTCGTTAATTTTTATACTCGTTCATTAATTGCTATCTTTTCTATATTAACCATCCATCAACCCCGATGAATAGGCTTATTATTCAAATTTGTCTAATTATTCTCACTGGCAGCCCCTCTCTTGCTCAACGGGTCACTGTAGGCGTATGGGATTTTTACCCGCTGATGTTCGAAAATGAGCATGGACAAATGGATGGCCTGTTCATTAACGTGCTAGAGCACGTAGCCGAGAAAGAGGGGTGGGAGTTAGTGTATGAACGAGGCACAAATGAAGAATGTCGCCGCTGGGTAGAGCAAGGGAAGATCGATATGCTTGGCCAAGCCGGTAATTCTAAGCTGAACCAGGAAAAATATATACTTTCTGAACAAGGGGTTTTGTCCACCTGGGCGCGGATCTATGCACATTCTGACGCTGAGCTTACCTCCTTGCTGGACCTGGCGGGAAAAAAGGTAGCCATACTTCCTCAAAGTTATTTTGTGATCGGACCTAACAAAGGTTTCTTGCATTTGCTGTCCCAGTTGGACATCTCTTGCCAACTGATCGAGGTAGATCATTATGAAAAAATATTTGCACTTATCGAGGAGGGGGAAGTAGATGCAGGGTTGGTAAGCCGCATTTATGGTGACCTTAATGAAGATCGATTTAGTGTACAACCTACGCCTATCGTTTTTTCCCCGTTTAAAATGAGCTATGCTTTTTCAAAAAAATCAAGCCAAGCCGGGCAGCTGAGGGCCGCCATTGATCGAGAGATAAAACTATTGAAGCAGGACAATAATTCCTTCTACTACCAACTGCTAGATACGTATTTCCAAAAAAACACCCCGGTCATCGTGCCTCTCTGGGTATGGGGTGTCATCATTGCATTTGGCCTGGGGATCGTGCAGTTGTTGGTCCATGTACTGGTATTGAGAAAACAGGTTGAAAAGAGGACGGAAGGCTTAAAAGAAGCGCTGAACGAGATTAAAGAGCGCGAGCACCTTCTTTCACTGATCTATAACAATACAAGGGATTTCATTGGGCTGTTAGAGGTGCAAGGCGAGGACTTTTTTATTATTAAGAAGCTTCCCGGTTGGTTCCTAGATAAAATTGCCAAACATGATGCCCAGTACTCGGCTTACCGGCTTTTAGGCATGGAGCTGTCCGTGTTTTATAATGATGTCCTAAAGTTCGACCCTGTTGAGACCAAGACCCGGCACGAGCAGATCAAAGAAGCCATCGCCAGCAGTAAGCCCGTACACTTTGAAGAAAAGATCAGCACGGCCATAGGAATAGAAGGGGTGGCCAAGTCTGTTTTAATACCGATACGCTTTAGCGGCAAGACCAGTCATGTTTTATATGTATCCCGTGATGTGACCGAAGAGCGTGCCTGGCGTATGGCCATCACCCAGAGCGAAGAGCGTATGCGCCTGGCAGTCCAGAATGTTCCTGTAATGCTCGATGCGTTTGACCATGGGGGTAAGCTGCTGGTGTGGAATAAGCGGTGCGAGGAGGTTACGGGCTATACTTCCGAAGAAATGATCGGGAATGAAAAATCCTTTGAACTGCTCTATCCTGACACAGAATACCGCCTTAAAATGCAAAAAAGATGGGCGCAGCATGGGAATGATATTACGGATGAGACCGTGATCACCTGCAAGGACGGGGGTAAGCGCACTATACTTTGGATACATCAATCGGCCACCTATCCTATCCCGGGTTGGGCCGATTGGGGGATAGGGATCGATGTCACCGAGCAAAGAGCAGCGAAGTTGGCGTTGGAAAAAAGTGAACAACAGCTCAGCAGTATGATGTCTAACCTGCCCGGGATGGCCTGGCGGCTTAAAATTGACGAGAATTTTACCATGATCTTTGTTAGCGAAGGCTCCGTAGAACTGCTTGGGCTTACGCCGTCGGAGTTTTTGAGTAAAGGATATAAGCCAAGGGATTTCATCTTAGAAGAGTACCATGAACTGGTCAGGACAGAAACCTATCGTAGCGTTAAAGAAATGTCGGCAGGAGAGCTAGTGATCCCGCTGCATGTAAATGGTAAGATAAAATGGGTACTGGATAGGTTCAAACCCGTAAAACTCGCCGATGGTGAGATAGTACTGGATGGCATGCTGATCGATATCTCGGACAAGCTGGAAAGCGAGCAACAGTTGCAAATGGCCATAGAAGGTGCCCGCGAAGGCATGTGGGATTGGAATATCGAAGAGGATGTATTGGAGCTCAATCAATACGCCATTGAAATGCTGGGTATAAATGATAAGCGTATCGAAGTAGCTTCGGAAAGGTTCTTTGCACAGCTACACCCTGACGATCGCGAGGTTACCCAAAAGGCTTTAGACGATCACCTTGAGGGCAAAACGGATTATTATGAGCGAGAGTACCGGCTGAAGACCCTTGATAAAGGCTGGAAATGGATACAGACACGGGGACGGGTGGTACAGCGGTCTGCCGAGGGGAAACCCGTAAGGGCTATTGGTACCCATATCGATATAAATGATAGGAAAGTGGCCGAGTTTGCCCTGGTAGAAAAAGAACGTCTTTTGAGCAGTATGATGTTTAACCTGCCGGGAATGTCTTATCGCCTCGATCCATGGGCTGGATATTCGATAGAATTCGTCAGTGAGGGCTGTAAAGATCTTTTTGAAGTATCCAATGAGGAGTTCACCAGGCGACATGCCGTGATATGGGATTGTATAGCGCCGGAATACCACGGCCAGGTGCGGATGAACTACGAAGAACACACCCAGGACGGTTCGGGTGGTGAGCATATCATTCCTATTATCACCGATAGTGGTAAGACTAAGTGGGTGCTAGACCGGTTTAACATTGTTCAATTTGAAGACGGCCTTTGCATGCTGGACGGTATCATGCTGGACATCACCGAAAAGCTTGAGAATGAGCAAAGGTTGCAACTGGCCATAGAAGGTACCCGGCAGGGGATGTGGGATTGGAACGCTGAAACCGGGGAGTTGACCTACAACGATTACATGATGGAAATGCTCGGCTATGAAAAGGAAGAGATGGGCTTTACGGCCGAATCTTTTTTTAACCTGCTTCACCCGGATCAGCAAGAGGAAACTTGGAATAAATTTAAGGACCACCTCAAAGATAAAACCACTTTTTTCGAGCAGGAATACAGGATACGGGTAAAATCAGGGGAGTATAAGTGGGTGATGAACAGGAGCCGGGTGGTAGACAGGGACCAGGATGGCCGGGCCAGGAGGGTGCTGGGAGTACACATTGATATTGACGCGCGTAAAAAGGCCGAGATTGCATTGTCGGAAAATGAGAGGATGCTCAGTGCGCTGATGTCTAACCTACCCGGGATGGTATACCGCTGTCATAATGACCGGCACTGGACCATGGTATTCGTTAGCGAAGGCGCCAAGGAACTGACGGGCTATCCAGCCGATGAACTGGAAAGTAATACCACGAAGTACGGGGATATCATTTTAGGGTCTGACAAGGAAAGTGTATGGAAAGAAGTGCAAACCGCTGTACTGCAGGGGCGCCCGTTTACACTGATCTACCGCATCCGCACCAAGGAACAAAAGATCAAATGGGTCTGGGAGCAAGGTGGCCTGATCGAGGGAACTGACCTGCTGGAGGGCTTTATGACGGACATCACGGATAGGGTAGAAGCCGAAGAGAAGATCGTATCAACAGTGATTGAAACAGAAGATAATGAGCGTAAGCGTATTGCCAAGGAACTGCACGATAGCCTGGGACAAAAATTAACTACTGCTTCCCTTAACTTCAATTCTCTCAAAAAAGACATGGAGATAGACCAAAAAGGATTTTCAAAACTCATTACAGGTCTAAATAGCCTCAATGCCGCTATTAAAGATAGTCGTGATATTGCTCATAACCTGATGCCCAGGAGTATCGAGAATTTTGGGTTTGTACCTTCCGTAGAAAGTATGATCGCAGAAATTGACTCGGTGAGTGATATAAAATTTGAATTTTATGATAATTTGGAGGGAGATCGGTTTGATGAAAAACTAGAAGTGAACCTCTACCGTATTGTGCAAGAAGCCGTTAACAATATACTAAAATATAGCCAGGCCAAGAATGTCACCATCCAATTGATGCGTTACGAAGAGGACCTCGTATTGACCGTGGAAGATGACGGAATAGGCTTTATCGTAGAAGAGGTATTGGCAGGAAATAATTGTTTTGGACTAAAAAGCATGCGTAACCGGGTAAATTCACTCTCCGGCAACTTCAACCTTGATAGCTTCCCCAACAGGGGTACATCGATCACAATTGAGCTCCCACATAAAAAAATGGAACCAGCATGAGTATTAACATCTTAATCATCGACGATCACAGGATCGTTAGGGACGGCATCAAACTTTACCTTGATGGTGACCCGGAATACCAAATCGTAGCCGAAGGCAGCAGCGGTTATGATGCCCTCAACTTGACCCAGCAAAAAGAAGTGGATCTCATACTCATGGACATAAATATGGAAGGGATGGACGGTATAGATACTACAAAAAAGGTGATAGAGGAGCACCCGGAAATAAAGGTAATTGCTCTTACCATGCATAATGATTATCAACATATCAAAGCTATGATGGACGCCGGGGCTGGGGGCTACCTGCTCAAAAGCTGCGATGAATCAGAACTTAAATATGCTCTTAAGTCGGTCATGGAAGACGATATCTATTACAGTAAAGAAGTTGCCCAAACGGTTATGAACAACTTGGCCAAGAAAAAGGCCAGGAGCAGATCGGAGGCATTGGCCACACCGCTAACGCCCAGGGAAAAGGAAGTTTACCAGCTGATCATGGAAGAATACTCTAACCAGGAAATCGCCGATAAGTTATTTATAAGCATTAGGACCGTGGAGGTCCATAAGCGGAACCTGCTGGAAAAGACCGGGGCCAAAAATACCACTGGCCTAGTCCTTTATGCTGTAAAAAACGAGCTTTTTGACCAAGTATGACCGAAACATTTATTTCCCTTATTCCCTCTAAGTGGTACCACTTAGAGGGAATAAGGGTGATCGCTTAAACCCTTCTAGCCTACCGACCTTAACTTTGTAGTGCAATAGGTAAAGTCGTGAGAGGAGAAGAAAAGCATTCTATATTATTTTTAAGTGCCTCAAGTTCCATATTTGATGCTATACCGGAAGAACTGTTCCAAAAATGGAATTTTTACCTGGTAAAAAGCAATTCCGAGCAGGTCACTTTGACGCGGTTGGATAGACCTGATGTTGTCGTGGTCGATACTTACGGGCTAGGGGTAGATTTTTTGGACAAAGTGAAGGAAAATCCATCCGTACATGATTGCCCTGTTTTGGTGATCGATGAGTACAACCAGCAGATATTGATTGACAAAATACTGGAGAGAGGTGCAACGGCTTATCTCAACATCGATGATTTCACCGATGACTTGGAGAATAAGATCAGCAAACTGATACCAAAGGCGAGTTCTTCGTTCCTTTTATTATAGCTTTCTCCTAAACCCCATTCTATCTTAAAGTTCCTTCAGTGCGTGACCTTTCAGCCGGTCACGAAAACAAGGGTTCTACCAGATTTCTGCGATAATAATTAAGCGATACGCGTATAGTTGGAATTAAGATCTAACCCTTAAGCAAAAATAATTATTTGAGCGAAAATTTGCATTTAAGTATTACTAGCTAATCTAACCATGAGATCGTTTAACATAAAGGAGTATACCACCTTAGAAAATCGTGATGCATTGATTGATATTCTCGACCAGGTGGAGGAGGGCGTTTTTTGGGTTGATTTTTCGGGAAGGATTATCAAAGTAAATAAGGCCGCGGTTTTGAAAACAGGGTACAGCCAAAATGAGCTTCCCGGCATGGAGATCTTCGAGCTATCCCCTAATTTCACCATTTCTAACTGGTACGGGCATGTCGATAAACTGTCGAAACGACGAAAAGCCAGTTTTAAGCAAACCCTGACCACAAAATCGGGCAAATTTCTTCCAGTCTCTGTAAAAACGCATATCATCGAAAATGGCAGCAGTTCTTTCATTTGCGCCGTGGTGAAAGATATCAAGAAATCAAAGGAGGAGCGAAACCAATTTCAAAGGGTACTTTATGAGTATGATAAATTGATCTACCGTCTTTCGCACGACCTGCGTTCTCCCATTTCTACCATACTGGGCCTGGTGAATTTGGCCAAGAAAGATTGTACCAGCGATCAGAATGAATATATGGAGCTTATCGAAGCCACCCTGCAGAAACAGAACCGGCTGATGATGAACGTACATCATTTATCCACCATTCATACCACACCTATCCATTCTGATGACGTTAATTTTCCTGACCTTGTCAACGATATCGTGGGAGGTATACCCCTTGAAAAGGAAGAAATAGACACGAAATGGTCATACCGGTACAAACTGCACGTCCCTTTTTTTAGTGATCATTATTTGATCTCTAAAATACTATCGCCGATCATCGAAAATGCTGTGCAATTCGGAAGGCATCCTGATCGTGTAGCCAAGATCCGGATAGCGATCCACACGGACCAGAACGGCGCTCATATCGTAGTGAAAGACAATGGCACCGGGATAGATGCCATCATCAGGGATAAGGTATTCGAGATGTTTTTCAGGGGGTCCTCGGAGTCTAAAGGTTCAGGCTTGGGCCTATATATTGCCAGGATCGCGGCGAACAAACTCCGGGCAAAGGTCAACTTTAAGACCAGCCGGGAAGGTACGGCCTTCGAGGTGTTTATCCCCCATGCGGTGGAGTGATGGTGTTTAGCGTTGTTTTAATAGGTTATTCAAAGTCGTAGACGTAAGGTCCACTTGTCTCACCCCAAAGATGAAAATTACGCTAAGCAAACGCTTTTAAACCACTTTCCGCGCGAAAAGAAAAAATGTCCTCTCTATTACCTTAAAACGCATCAACATTACATCGTAATGCGTTATTTTAGAGGGTATGATCAATTTTAAGCGAAGGAAATTAGCGTGCTGTTTAATCCTGTGGAGTCTACGCTGCCTGGCCGTTTCAAATTCTTGGGCGCAGGCGCCGGTATTGGAAAATAATCCCTCCTCGATCCGCTGGAAACAAGTAGTTACACCGTCATTCCAAGTTATTTTCCCCAATGGATTTGACCGGGAGGCCCAGCGTGTTGCTAATATTCTTGAGCATGTCAGTGAGCCAGTAACTACCACATTTGGCAATAAAAAGCCCAAAAAGATCTCTATTGTCCTTCAAAATCAGAATAGCATATCCAATGGCTTCGTGGCGCTCGGCCCCAGGCGATCGGAGTTTCAGACTACCGCGCCACAGGATTATAATTTCATTGGCACTAACCGCTGGTTAGAATTACTTGCTATCCACGAGTATCGTCACGTAGTACAATTCAGCCAGAGTCGTACGGGCTGGAATAAGATATTCTCGTTTATTTTCGGTCAGAATACACAGGCCGGCATGGCATTCACCTCGGCCCCGCCCTGGTTTTGGGAGGGCGACGCTACCGTAACGGAAACGATCCTTACTCCTAGTGGACGTGGTCGTATCCCTGCATTTGACCGCATCTTCAGGACCAATTTACTGGAAGGCAAGCGATATAATTATAACAAGCAGCACCTACGTTCATACAAAGATTTTGTTCCCAACCATTATGTGCTGGGCTATCTTTTTACCACCCATATTCGCAGGAGAAAACAAGACGCCGAGGTGATGCATGACATTGCCAACAGCGCGTGGAGCTGGCCTTTTGTTCCCTTTACCTTCTCTAATAGTATGAAAAGGCACACAGGCATGCATTTGGTTCCTCACTACAACACTATGATGGATGAGTTGGAAACCACTTGGCAGAAGCAGTTGGAAGGGCTGGAGATCACCGGGTTCGAATCCATGATCAACCGGAAAAATAAGACCTTTACAGATTACAGCTTCCCCCAAGTGCTGGAAGATGGTAGTGTGATCGCCATGAAATCAGGCATCGCACATATCGAAGAGCTTGTCAAGATCAATGCAGACGGTACTACCACCACCCAATTTGTTCCCGGGATCATTAACGATGCCGCTATGCTTTCCTCTGCTAAAAACAAAGTGGCCTGGACCGAATTTCATTTTGACCCACGGTGGAGAGCTAAAACCTATTCCGTGATCAAATGGTACGACTTTTCCACGGGTGAAAAAAGGACGGTTACGCGTAAATCCAGGTATGCCGCGGCAGCCCTATCCCCGGACGGCCTCCATATTGCCACCATTTTAAATAGCATAGATAATCAATACAACCTTGTCGTGATCGATGCTAATAATGGGCTGGAGAAGCTACGGTTTGATAACCTGGGGAATATGCAATATGGTATGCCGCGGTGGTCCGATGATGGCCGCGAGATCGTAGTACTGAAAACGAATGAAGAAGGTAAAGCCGTAGTATCCTATAGCTTTGAATCGGGTGAGGAAACTTTGCTTCTCCCTTTTAGCCATGAAAACATCGGGCACCCGGTCCTTCATAAAGGCATATTGTTCTACAACTCCCCGTATAATGGTATTGATAACATTTATGCCAAGGACTTAAAATCAGGAGAGACCTTCCAAGTCACCAGCAGCCGGTATGGAGCCTATAACCCGGCCATTGACCCTGGTGAGGAGTTTATCTACTACAATGATCATACGGTAAACGGCTTGGATGTGGTCAAGATGCCCTATGACCGGGGTAAATGGAAGCCGATCACCAAGGTAGAGGACCGAAATGTGAGGTATTTTCAACCGCTGGTAGAACAAGAAAACCAGGAGGACCTGCTACTAGGAGTACCGGAAGAAAAGTATCCTGTGAAAAAATACAGTAAGATAGGCCATATGATCAATGTTCATAGCTGGGGTCCTTTTGCCTCTACTGACTTAGTACGGGCAGAAGCTGGCATTTTTTCACGTGACGTACTGAGCAATACCAATATTTCATTGGGTTACGTTTATGACATCGAAGAAGAGTCGGGTTTCGCTTCTGCAGCCGTAAGCTACCAGGCCTGGTTCCCGATCATCGATATGGAATACCAGTTTGGCAACCGAAGTACGGGGACTTATCGCTGGGAAGAGTCTACCTTTTTAGGAGGGCTTCGAGTGCCCCTGTTACTTACCAGTAGCAAATATTTCTCCGAGTTAAGCTTCAGCAATAGCATCGGGATAAGCACAGTATCGAATTTTAGGGCTTCATCGCGCGAGACGGGTCGCGATATTATCCTCGAGGACTTTGGGTTTATCAATGACAGTACGTCCGTTGATGTTTTTTTGGTCGATACCAACGATGCTGATGATGGAAGTTTGGTATTCAATGATTTTGAGATCAGCTTTACCAATGTGATGAAGCAGAGCGCTAGGGACATTAACAGTCGGTTTGGTCAGTTCCTGGTCTTCAACCAGTTGAATACTCTAAGCGGGGATTTCAACGGCGCCACTACGGGGGTAAGAGGAGGCTTGTTTTTTCCCGGGTTGTTCACCACCCACTCTTTCTTTCTTCGTGGGGGATATCAAAACAAAGAAGTAGATCCTGATGTGGATACCTACAGTTTTCGTAACATCATTTTCAAACCAAGGGGCTATTCCTTCCCCGAAGAGAGGGACTTCACTTCACTACAGGTAAATTATGCTTTCCCTTTATGGAATGCTGACCTGGATTTTGGTCCTTTTTTGAATATTCGAAGGGTGAAAGCCAACTTCTTTTATGATTATGGCCGTGAAAATGTGGTTCAGAATTTCTTCTTGGCAGAGCCTTTCCGGGATGCTCCCGTAGGCTCTTTTTTTGGGGATCGCACGATCACCAGTGATTACAATTCGTACGGGTTGGAACTTACCTTCGACGTCAATATCATGAGGTTTACACCCGAGGTGGAAATAGGGGCCCGGATATTGAACCGGGAAGCCAATAACTGGAATACCGGGGGTACCTTTGTGGAATTTATTTTAGGTGGGGTCAACTTTTAATTTTTATCAACGGTTTATGTTGAATAAAGTGATTTAACCTCTATTTTTGAACGCTGAACTTAGAATATACAGAATATGGCCGAAGTTATTCGCATGCCTAAGATGAGCGATACCATGGAAGAAGGGGTGATCGCATCTTGGTTAGTTAAAGAAGGTGATGAAGTAAAATCAGGAGATATATTAGCGGAAGTTGAAACCGATAAAGCCACTATGGAACTCGAATCGTACGAGGATGGGGTGCTTTTACATATCGGTGTGAAAGAAAAGGATGCAGTACCTGTCGATGGTGTAATAGCCGTGATCGGTAAAAAGGGAGAAGACATCAGCAGCTTACTCAAGGATATCGACAGTACGGGAAGCCCTGGAAAGCCCGCTGAACCTAGCGTAGAAACACCTTCCAACGGTACTGCGGACGCTACTGTTGAAGAAATAGATACTTCGGACGTGAAAGCATCGGTGATCACGATGCCGAAAATGAGTGACACCATGACGGAAGGTACTATCTCCTCATGGCTGAAGAAAGAAGGTGACGAAGTAAAATCCGGTGACATCCTGGCAGAGGTAGAAACGGATAAAGCTACCATGGAATTGGAAGCTTATGAAGACGGTACATTATTGTACATTGGGGTGAAAGACGGTGATTCCATTGAAGTAGACGGTATCATAGCGATCATAGGTGAGAAAGGCGCAGACTATGAAAAGCTCTTAAAAGCGAACAAAGCCAAGTCCTCAAGTGAAACCGCCCCGGTGGCTGTAGAACAGCCTACGGTGCAAGAGGAGATAAGTGCCTCCAGCCGGAGCCGGGTGCCTACAGCGGGTGCCAATGAGAATGGTGCCACCCCAGTCTCCGTAGATAATGGCCGTATCAAAATATCACCACTGGCGCGAAAGATGGCACAGGATAAGGGATATGACATCTCCCAGATCCAAGGCACTGGGGATCATGGCAGGATCATTAAGAGAGATGTAGAGCAATTTACACCTTCGGCGCAGCCGGCACCGGCCGTGGCTTCCGTTAGCGGTGAAACCACTGCTCCAGTGGCCTTACCACAGGTGGTAGGAGAGGAAAGCTTCGAAGAAGTGAGCGTTTCACAGATGCGCAAGACCATTGCCAAGCGCCTTTCTGAAAGCAAATTTACGGCGCCACATTTCTATGTCACCATGGAGATCAACATGGACAAAGCCGTGGAAGCGCGTAAATCTATTAACGAAGTGGCACCGGTGAAGATCAGCTTTAATGATATCGTTATCAAAGCGGTGGCTGCTGCGCTAAGATTACATCCCAAGGTAAATGCTTCTTGGCTAGGAGATAAGATCAGGTATAACAAGCATATTCACGTGGGAGTAGCCGTAGCGGTGGATGAAGGTCTTTTGGTACCCGTGGTCAGGTTTGCGGATAATAAATCCTTATCCCATATCTCCTCGGAAGTCAAACAATTGGCGGAAAAAGCCCATAGTAAGAAGCTACAGCCGAACGAGTGGGAAGGAAATACCTTTACCGTATCTAACCTGGGCATGTTCGGGGTAGAAGAATTTACTGCCATCATTAACCCGCCGGATGCTTGTATTCTCGCTGTAGGAGGCATCAAACAGGCGCCTATTGTGAAAGACGGGCAGTTTGTGCCAGGCAACCTCATGAAAGTCACCCTGAGTTGTGATCATAGGGTAGTGGACGGGGCTTTAGGTGCGGCCTTCCTGAAAACGTTAAAAGGTATCCTAGAGGATCCTGTCAGGATACTCATTTAAGATGTTGCCTATTTAGCCGGTAAAATTTATCCGTACCGCTGGCTACGGTATAGCAGTATTTACTATCTTCTAGGCAATTCCAAGCATAAAATTTAAACGCCCTAGTGGAAAACACTAGGGCACATCCTAACAACGGTATGACAAAGATTAAATCGACCACCGTACTGGCAGTATTACATAACGGTAAGGTAGCGATAGGGGCCGATGGTCAAGCGACTATGGGTAACTACGTAGCTAAGAGCAACGTAAGAAAGATACGCAAGTTCCAAGACGGTAAGGTGGTGACCGGTTTTGCGGGCTCCACGGCCGATGCCTTTACCTTGCTGGAACGATTCGATGAGAAGCTGAATAGCCACGGCGGCAATATGAAAAGAGCAGCCATTGAACTGGCAAAGGACTGGAGAATGGATCGCTATTTGCGTAGGCTCGAGGCCATGCTCATCGCCGCGGACAAGAGCGAGATCCTGGTGATCTCAGGTACCGGCGACGTCATAGAACCCGATAACCACATCGCCGCCATCGGATCAGGAGCGATGTACGCCCAATCGGCAGCCCTAGCCCTAAAAAAACACGCCAGCCAGCTTTCGGCAAAGGATATCGTTGAAGAAAGTTTGAATATAGCCGCGGATATTTGTATTTATACGAATAGTAATTTGGTGATTGAGGAGTTGTAATCTTCCTTTTTTTATCATCCACCGGCTATTAAGGAACTTGCAAAGCAGAATGGTGCCTCCCTATAGCTATGCCCATATGCGTACGGTGAAAACCTTGTGGATGGGGAAATTTGCTATATATAAAACTGAAAGTTCAATGCTATTCTTCCAAAACTTTCACCTTTTAATAATTGTACCAATACCCGGAATCCAAGCATTTTGACATTGATTTTATAATTATAAAATAGCCTCCCCATCCATGGTATACTAGGGATGTTCTGGGAGCCAAAACTACATAGATGCTACTGCCTATAAATACATTGTGACGTATTGTATTGAAGAGAATATACTTTCTCCTCCTGGTATTTGAGATCGAAAAAGTCCCGTTCAATGCTGAAAGTAGGCATATTAAAAGGGCCGTGTATCTTTCCTCATCTGCATGCCCTTTTTTGACACCGCTGGCGTCATGGAATGGCCAATACTGGTTGGTCGTTAAAACGAGCCTTGCAAATGAGGCTGGTTCGGGAAAGTGAGAATCTGCTACTGTTCTTATTCAGTGGATCATCCACTACTCAAGAAGCGGTAGTAAATTCCAAGCAGTGTATTCCGCGGAGGAGATGGCTTCGTAGTCCCTGCAGCACTGGCATCACCAGCCTCGCCATGACAATAGATAACTATCTTTTTATTCCTTCTTATCCCGTACTCAGATTGTTAGACTAAAATCTTCGTCCTACATCGAAAACAGGGGGAGACTAGGTAGATCTCTTACCCCATTCTGCACCTCTGAAATTAACCTTGGGGTACGCCCGTCCGAAGCCTCACCGGTGGTGATAGAGGTGATCAATTACCAGGGGGCTGTTGTGACTTTTTTTGATCTTCCCACCGATTCAGTGTTGCAGGTGGAGGGTTTTTCGATGCGAGGGCTTTGCCCGAGGGAGTTTGTGAAGTATTGATAGTTTCCTGTGTTGAATCTAGAACGTATATCAGCAGACTTATCTAAATAATTTAGTAGACGAACTGATCTGCCATTAAGGATCTAACAAATTAGTTTCTTCTTGTTAGTTAAATTATAAATAAATTTTTATTAATAAATAATAATTTAATATAATTAATTAATAATTAAGTAATTAGTTATTTTGAAAATTTTAAAAGTTAAATATAGTTTATTTTTAATATTTGAAAATGTAAATTCATCTAATAGAATCATAACCCCTAACTCAAAGAAAACATGCTGCTGTATCAATCCAGTATAATGAGGTGGATTATTCTATTTCTATACTCATGTCAAAAGTTTATATACTTACTCCTATCTTCATTAGGCTTACTATTTGGTTTGTTAAAGACTCTTAGGTCAGTCATACTTTTATTACACAGACTTGATCAATTCTCAAGTAGCTTATGGAAAAGGCCGATAAAAGACCCATACTCTCTGTAACCTGTTAATTGAGCAAAATAGTACAGGTAAAGGCAATAGCTGATGAATTAGAAATTAATTACTTAACCAACTACATAACCCTTTAAATCTTTGTAAAATGAAAAAGTTATGCTTAATAACTTCACTGCTTTTAGCAAGCAGTATTTTATCAGTATACGCACAAGAATTCAATGTGCAATGGACCAATATTACTAATGCCTTTACTGAGGGGACGGACCTTGTTCGAAACACTCCACTCAGCTTTCAATTTGATGCTGGGGCTATTTCAGAAAATACTATTCTCCCGGGACAGGATGGAGTGTTGGAGGCGGGTCTCTCCATCGCAGAAGATGCCTTTTTTGGCTTGTCTTATGCTGATGATCTTTTCCGTATTGCAAACAGTACCAGTCCAGATCTGATTGATTTTGCATTTCGCAAATCATACCGTTTTGGGGGCTGGTTTACGTATATATATGTAAATGGTGAAGAGGTATTCCGGCTAAATGGCAATGCGGGTAGCCCAGAATTTGAAGGTGCTGGTAATGGCACTCGTATAGAGAAGGTAGGAAGTGAGATTCGTTTTATTACTGACGGCATTGTACGATACACAGCTCCTTGTGATCCAAATCGGCCACTCAAGGCAAAAGCGAGTATCTATCAAGGCCGTGTAAGGGCGGCACGTATAACGGTACCTCCTGCCAGTTTTGAAGAAGCGCTGGTGGGTGGACTCGTTGCAGATCGTATAGCTATTGGCACGTCCAATTTCGGGGATTTCAAGCTCTCAGTGGCTGGTAGGCTTAGAGCGGAGGAAGTAAGAGTATTTACGGGTTGGGCTGATTACGTGTTTGAGGCTGATTACAAGCTCCGCAGCTTAGAAGAAGTAGAGGCTTACATTAGCGCTCATGGCCATTTGCCGGATGTGCCCTCGGCTGATGAAGTAGAGACGAACGGAGTATATCTAGGTGAGACCAGCGCCACTTTGTTACGAAAAATTGAAGAATTGACCCTTTACATGATTTCACTCAAAGCCGAAAATGACCGCTTACAACAGTCCAATGATCAATGGCAGCGTACAAGAGAGGATCTGGCAGCACGCCTAGCTGTTTTGGAAGAAGCATTAATAATGCAAGACCATGATGACTAAGCTTAAAATACACTTTTTAGTATTGCTAGGCCTAGCTGAAATTGTGTTATTACCTTTAGGGTCTAATGCGCAGTCTTTTTTCAGCTTTGAAAGCTGGGAGATCCCCTCTCAATTTCTGGTTGGTGGTCAATTAGTCTTTGGCGAAGGGCAAAACCGGAGTGTCGAATATGCCGTGGAAATTCAACGTTTCATAGACTTCGACCAACCTCCTACGGTTTATGAACCTTTGCAGGTGAATGTACAACTGCTCCGGCTGCCCCAAGGGTCGACAAGCATGGATGACCTGGTGGCTATAGGCTCGCAGCAGACATTAACCTTGGCTAACTTTGATAACGATACGGATCTGTTTCTGACAGAGACCTTCTCAGTGAGTTTGACAGCGGGAACCGATGTTTTTAATGGGGATGAGATATTGCTACGGGTAGTTGAACCTTTGATAAGTATGCAGCCTGATATTGACGATAACACCTATTTTGTGTCGGTCACCATGGACCCTGGACCAGACCCCGATCCTGACCCCGATCCACTTCCGCCTGGAGCCCCTTCGAATCTGGTAGCCACAGCGCTTTCTACTTCAAGTATTCGGCTCAACTGGCAGGACAATTCAGGGATTGAATCGGGCTTTAGGATCGAACGTTCTTTGAGTAGCAGTTCAGGCTTTTCCGAAATAAGCACAGTGGTCGCTAATGTAGAAACTTTCACCGATACAGGATTACTATCCAATACCCAGTATTTTTACCGGGTTAGGGCTTTTAATAGTGCAGGGAATTCGTCTTCTACCAGTGTTGCGAGTGCCACAACAGAAAACGACTGCCCACCCAGTGTAGTACTTACCTCTTCGGCTGACTTAGAACCTGTTACTCGGGCGTCGACTTCCATAGAAACGCGGGGCAGTTTCTCCTTGGCACCCACAGGTACCAGCTTTCGCTTTGAAGCTGGAAGTATGATCGTATTCCAGCCTAATACTACTATTGTAGGTAGCAGTAATCCTAACGTATCCTTCCGTACAGTGTTGCAAGAATGCGTGAGCGCGGCCAGTATCCAGCCGGCTGGTCTGTCTATCGAGGAAAAAACGCCTTTACCTGCGGAAGAAGCAGAAAGTAGCATTCATTTTTACCCTAACCCGGTAAAGGATCGACTTGCAGTAACGTTTAAAGCTCCATTAAATAAGCCAGCCACCTTGAATGTGATCGATAAAATGATGATACGCTTGCATTCGGTAGAACTGCCAGTAGGAAGTGGAGGAGTTGAGATAGGCATGACAGGCTTTCGTAGAGATACATACTATGTACAGATTATCCAAGGTGAGGAGATTACTATTCGCCGGATTTTTAAAGAATAGATTTGACCTCTGATAGCTTCAAAATGAAAAAAGTAAGGTACTTCAAATGGAGTGCCTTCTTTCATTTTGGGTTCATGCAAAATAAAAATGCTTTCATCCCTACTAGCCAAAAGGTATTATCTGCAATGATGATAACCCATTTTAAGACTATGACCCAATGAGAATTATAATTTCAAAGGTCGAAATTGTCGTTACATATATTATTGGAATCAAAAAAATCGGCTAGATCATTTAACCCAGCCGATTTCATCTTATTTTTAGAGATACTTAGCTAGAATGTAAACCCTACGGTAACATTTTGTGATCTACCCTTTCGTCTTCCATTTTTGATTGGGTTAGACGTAGCCTCTGGTAACTCCAAGTTCGAGAAGAGTAATTGTGGGTCAGTATCAATAAAAGGTGCTGTTGGACCGCGATATATAGACCCATCGAGACTGTTTGATGGGGTCACATTAGGATCTCTTTCTCCATAATTTATCCAATATAAATAGCTAAATTCTTGATCAAAAGTTAATCCCATTATACGTAACATGGGATTATTATCACTGCCTGGGCTAGATTCATACACCGTTGATAATGAACCAGATGATCCATCTAGCGCACCTTCAAATATTCTGCTGACAGCGAGGGGATTACTTGTATCCCCGGTTCCAGCTATGAATATCGAAGAGTTACTTATGGCCAGATCAATAAATCCCGCTACGCTATTTCCAGCTTGTACATTGATTGCTTGTTCATAGATAATAGATGCAGTTGAGCCGGCAAAGTCTCCTTGGTAAACCCTTGAATTGAGGGCACTGACCCCATCATCAAAGTTTTCTATGAAATAGAGGTGGTTGTTATTTACATCGAGTTCCAAGGCAACTAGCGTTTGGAAACTCTCCCCTCCAAAAAGCTGCCGAGGAGTGCTGTTGCTCTGGATATCTATTGAGAATATTCCCCAGCCTGATCCGGCGGCATCGTTTTGTATCCAATAAATGTTATCGTTTTGGGTGTCTATAGCAAAAGATGTAATTAAAACATCGGTAGGGGCGGCGTATACATTCCCGTTGCTATTACGAATGGTATTGGTGGTGCCAAAAAATGGGTCACCCGTCTCCTCTACCCAGTAGATTTCACCAGTTTCTCTATCAAGTGCAATGGCATTGATTCGATTGGCTGTACTTTCTTCTACTGTAATGGTAGTGACATTTGGAACCTGCTGGTTGTCTATTTCTCCTTTAATGACTTCGAAATTTCCACCAACGGCTTGTTCTATCCAATATAGTGGCCTTACAGGTATTATTACTTCGAAGGTTGCTGAACCGGCTGCTATTAAGCCGTTTGATGTTACAGAAACATCAACCTCTCCTTGTGGCAGAAGCGGCACTGTGACTTCCAGCGCATTTGGAGCAGCGGATGTGACTTCAGCTTCTACATCTCCGAAGCTTACTGAGTTCTGATCAATATCGGCACTAAAGTTGGATCCATTGATTATCACTTGTGAGCCCGGAATTCCACTCATGGGATTAAGGCTATTTACCTGGGGGCCGACTACGGTAAATTGAAAAGTGTTAGAAGCGATCCCGTTCACCGTTACAGTGATCAATAGCCCCCCTGCGACGATGCCAGCCGGAACCGTGGTTTGGATCGTTGTGGCGGTGGCACTGGTGACAGTGGCTTCTACATCTCCGAAAGTCACGATATTCCCTGATTCTTCTGTACTGAAATTTATTCCTTCAATGGTCACTACTGTGCCAATGGGACCGATGCCTGGGCTTATGCCAGTAATGGAAGGCGCGAGGACTGTGAACGTCGCTAGGTTAGAAGTACGATCGTTAACCGTAACACTTACGGATACTTCACCGGCTTCTAGTCCACTGGGTACTATCACCACTATCTCGGTGGTAGTAGCGCTGGTAATGGTGGCTTCTTCATCCCCAAAAAGCACTTGGTTTTCGCTGTCTTCATTGCTGAAATTTGTCCCATTTATCGTCACGGTTGTACCTGGGAAACCTTCCACAGGACTGATATTGTCTATAGTAGGCACTGGTAGTTCTGTAACTTCAAACTGTGCTTCATTGGAACTTTGTCCCCCCACAGTAACGGTTACGGCCGCGTCACCGGCAGAAAGGCCATTAGGTACGGTAACGTTAATAAGTGTGGCATTGATGGAATTTATGGTGGCAGTTGTAGAACCAAATGTTACCGTGGCATTGGAAGCGTCGATTCCAAAGTTCAACCCGGTGATCTCTACAGTGGTGCCTACTAGGCCACTGTCCGGGTTGAGGCTGGTAATAACAGGTGGCTGGGGTCCATTATCATCGTCATCCCCACACCCGGCGGCCACAAAAAAGACCAATGCTAAACAAAAGGTAAGTTTGGTCCATATTAAAAGCTCGTTCTTAAATAGTCTCATGTTTTTTTGTTTAATAAGTGCTATCGTTATTCAGGGTATTAAATTGTAATGTTGAGATACTTGAAGTGAAAGCAATTTAAAAGCGCCTGTTAAACTGTTTCAAGAAGGTTTACTTCTTGGCGTTAGATTAGTTAAGTCAACATGATGAAAGCCCATTCTCATATAAAAGAGAAAGGGCTTTCACCTTAAAGTATTGTGGTTATAAGATACTATTGAAGGGAGAAGGTAGGTGTATTACCATCCTTTTTTCGTCCCCTTACGTCTATGGAAGAAGATACCGAGATATCGGTAAATATAAGCTGGGGCCCCCCGGCGCCGTCCGTTTTAATACGATAGACATTCCCATCACTACTTCCCGGGGCGCCACTGTTCAGCCAGTAAACAAAGTCACCGATCCGGTCTACATCTAAGGCAACGGTGTTAAAAACTGGATTGCCAGGGCCAGGCACAGCGGCGACCAAGGTATCCAATGACATAGAAGAGCCGTCAAGTTGACCTGAAAAGATCACATCACTTTCATCACCGGGTAAACCTAGGTCAGAAACAAAGAGTTTCCCACTTTCGCGATCAATGGCGATTCCGCCGACTTCACGGAAGTTACTGTCGTCATACAAAACAGAAAGCCCGGAACCATCGGCCAATGCTAACTGTACCTCGCTGGCATCATCAACGAAATAGAGTTTATTATTAATAACATCGAATTTAAAAGAAGTTGGGTTCTCTATTGCTGGAGTATCATACAATATTGAAATATTGTTCCCGTTCAGATCAGCTTGGAAGATCAAACCATTAGTGGCAGTGTTATTGACCTCACCCCAGAATAATTTGTTGCGTAGCAGACTCACGGCGATGGAAGTTACGTTGTCCCTGTTGGAGACCACAGTGGTGATGGACGCAGAATCTAGATTATCGGCGTCACCCGATAAGATGTTGGTAGTAGATTCGAAAGTGGTGAAATCGAATACCTCTTCTGCCCAATAGATTTGCTCAGAAACAGGTTCTAAAGCCAAAGTGGTAATGAAATTCTCCGTGGTGTAGATCACGGATTTACTTGTATTACCTTTGAGGTCGGCCACTCCCTTCACGATTTTGCGAGTTCCAGAGCTGGATTCTACCCAGTAAGTGGGTCTTATCCTATTGATGATGATCTCGAATATGCCTGTTATGATAGAAGAAGTTCCCGCAGTTTCGAGAGTCACCTCGCCGGTGGTAGCGTTTTCCGGTACTTCCACTACCATTTGCGAAGTAGAAAACTCTATGATTTGGGCTTTTTCTCCTGAGAAGTAAACACTCACTTGTGCTGGATCGTCCCCAAAACCATTGGCAGACGATATAGTGACCAAGTCTCCGGGGGCTGCTTCGGATACATTAAGGGTGGCGTCTCCAAGGGTGGAAGGAGCAATTCCCTCTTCGGTGTTACAAGCCGCAAAGAATACGGTTAATGTCAATGCGATTCCGCATAACATTTTGGTGCTCAGTACGCTGCGTGTCCCCAACACGAGCGACTTTCTTTCATTTTTGTTGTTCATTGTTTGTGTGTTTGTTAGTTATAAAATGTATTAATAAAAGGGTTTCATATTATGGAGTTCATCTTGGTTTAAAGATCTTTTATGTTTTTAAAAACCTACAAGGTCTGTGCCTGCTCAATTTAATTATACACCGCATTTTCTGGGTCGAATTCAAGCCAGTTACTGTTGAAATCTCAATTGCCACCTGTTACAGCACCAGTTGTGCTGAATGCACCGCGAAAGGCTTCTTGTGTAAGCCCCCAGACAGTGTGACTTACGGGTAGCGTTTGAGCGTTAGTCAAATTGGCCGCTCTCTGAGTTAGTAACGAATCTAATGTGAAATCAGGAGTTCCATGAGGATTTCCGAAAGCACTTCTACTACTCTTCCCTGTAGTAAAGGCGGCATCTTTTAATCCTACGATAGCCGCGATATTCTCTACGAGCGAGGCTGTGACTACAGTATTATTGCCTACTAAAGTATATCGATTAATTACAGCAGCATTTTGTCCTTGGGTCAAGTTATCCCTCCTTATAGCTGTACCACCACTACGAATCAAACTTAAAGAGATGCCCTCTAACCTCAGGCTATTTGGAGATGCGACATAATTCACTCCCGTTGAAAAGTCACGGAGGTTATTGCCGGTAACCCAAGCGGTAATAATGCTGTTTATCAAATTTGATGCATTATTTCTCCGTACCAGAACGCCAGCATTAAAAAGCTCACCTGGCCTGTTGGGTATTTCGGAACCATCACCCTCCAATTCCCCGGGACCTATGAATGTTACATTGGCGAACAAGGTATTCGTTTCCGGCAATGAATTGGTGCCTAAACCATCATTGTCAGATTCAATCCCGTTGGATTCTGTACTGACAAAATCGGTGGAACGCCGTGATACGGCATACTGTACCACGCCGGTATGACCTATATCCGTATCGAAATCATCATCCCTGCATAACCAAGAGACTAGGAAACGGGCGCTGACGGAACCGAAGAGTTGGTTTAACTTAGTTTTCATAGGGAGTTATTGGGTTATGATGATAAATAAATGCTTCTAAGGCCTCACAGTTCAAAGTGGCAGTTGCTATTGATAAGGTTTATGAAAATTGGTAAACAAGCGATCATATTTAGATGAGGTGATCAGAAGGGCTTTCATCACCTTCCTATCCGCGCTCTTAAACGGCCGTTGGCTCCTTGCTCAGTAACTACTATAGTAAAATGGTTGAAGCCTGGAATATCGTTCTGGTCGGCAATAATGTCTACATTCGGTTCAACTTGTGATAAGTCTGCTCTCACTAGCACTCTATCATTAGAGCCAGCAAAAGCTTGACCTGCCCAGTACAATAAGTTGTTCGTAACATCTAAAGCCAAACCAAACCTAGGATTCACTACTATATCTTGATCACCTTCCAACATCACTTCCAACTCACTACTACCATCTAAACTACCTGTAACAATGCGATCAATGTTTTCTCCATTTTGTAAAAACGGGTCTTCTGAAATGATAAGCCTATTTTCCTGCTCATTAATAACAATCTCCCTAGGTGATAATATACCATTCGAGGCATCATAAAGTACCACTGCTGATGAGGAACCATCTCTGGGCACCCTTAATATTCTTTGACTTACTATTTCAGTCCAATATATATATTCATCTCCTATCGCTAAACTCATACCAAAGGGATTAGTATTATTGCCAGCTCCATCATCATACAAGACCTCCAAAGGTCCATTTCCATCCATATTTCCACGAATTATTCTCCCTGCACGATCTGTCATGTATAATTGATTTTCTTCAAGGTCAAGAGTTATACGTCTCAATTGCTTGATCTCTGAGCTTGATGGCGCAAAAACAACATCTGAAGTGTCATAGAGTACCTCAAATGAAGAACCATCAAAGTTGACACGGTAAACAGCAGGTTCAGCGGGCTTTTCATCTACTATATATATTTTCTGCCCTATCAAGTCAACTTCTAAAGCCCCCAGTGCCAAACCACTGGTATCATTAGAAATGATGTTTTCTATGGAGATGTTGCCAGATTGATCGAATGTAGCCCTGTCGATTGAGAAACCTCCCGAATAATAGACAGATGTACGAGTTACACTTGCTATACGTCGTACTGTGAATACCGGTCCCATCAAAGTATCAAACCCCGGGACCAGCAGCGATACAGGCCCTGTAGATGCCTCTACGGGAACTTTTACCAACAGTTCATCTGGTATACCTACATATATTTCTGCCGGTATCCCATTAAAGAAAAATTGATTATCTGGGGGATACATAGCAAAATTACTACCCTTTACTCTGATAGTTTCGCCAGGAGAACCTTCGTTAGGCTCTATAATAATTATAGTAGGTATGCCATTGTTGCCGGTTGGATCATCATCATTACTGCATGCTAGCAAAAATATAAATAAATTAATTAAAATTATAATTTTAATTATTGAAAACTCCTTCAATAATATGTTTAATTTTATTGTATTGTGCATGATTGCAGTTAAATTGATGATAATTTTTTCCTTTTAGTATTCTATGAGATATAAAATATATTTTGTTTTTTTTTAATTGATAATCAGCTACTATTAGCTATTTACTAATAAGTTTTCTTGAGTAGATATATTAACCATAAGCTGCATATGATAAAAACAGGTGCCCTTTAAGGGCACCTGTTTTACTTAAATCGATTAATGATAAACTGCATTTTCAGGATCGAACTCCAACCAACCACTGCTGAAATTCCAGTTGCCACCTGATACAGTACCTGTAGTGCTGAAAGCACCACGGAAATCTTCTTGAGTTAGGCCTCTGGCAATGTAACTCGCAGGTAGCGTTTGAGCGTTAATCAAATTGGCAGCCCCTTGAGGTAACAATGCATTCAAAGTAAAGTCAGGAGTACCTCCAGGGTTAGAACCACTGGCCACATTACCTGTTGCGAAAGCAGCGCCTCTCAGCCCAACAATTTCTGCCACATTCCCATGTGCTGGTGAAGCTGTAATTACCGTATTGTTTCCAACGGTAGTATATCGATTCACAACAGCAGCATTTTGACCAGCAGTTAAGTTATCAGTTCTGATGGCTGTGCCGCCACTGCTAGGTAACCCAACCGCAATACCTTCCAACCTCAAAGAATTAGGAGCTACCACATAGTTTACTGCAGTTTCGAAATCACGGAGGTTTGTACCTGTAGTCCAAGCAGTAACTATACTATTCAATAGGTTGGTGGCGCTGTTCCTTCTTACTAATAAGCCAGCATTGAATACATTAGGAACTGTAATGTCGATTTCTGAACCATCTCCCTCTAATTCGCCAGGACCCAAGCAAGTAATATTGGCAAACAATGTATTGGTTTCAGGTGAAGCATTAGAACCAGCGCCATCATTGTCTGTTTCAAAAGCGTTCGCTTCCGTACTTACAAAGTCGTTATCGCGTCTTGAAACAGCATACTGAATGTAGCCAGTATGTCCGAAATCCGTATCGAAATCATCGTCACGAGTTTTCCAGGAGACCAAGAATTCAGAGTTAACTGATCCACCGAAGTATTCGAAACCATCATCATTGCCAAATGATACCTGGATGTGGTCTAAAGTAGTGTTAGCGCTTACGCCACCCACGGTAAGACCGTTAGTCTCGTTACCATCTTGCAAGATCGTACCAGAGAATTCAATCCTAGCATACTGGATTACACCAGAACCGGCAGTACGGCTGTCACCACTACCACCGAAAGTAAGCGGGTTTTCCAGGCCTTCAATTTGCTCAGTGCCTTGGTTCACTACGTCGGGCCCTAAGATAATGACTCCACCCCAGTCGCCAGGAGCTCTTGAGCCGGCAGGCTGGTCAGAGGTAAATACTATAGGATTGTTTGGGTCTCCTGCAGCGAAGATCTGGGCATCCACATCAACCACTAGTACAGAGTTAAGGATGTTAGCATCGCCAGGCGTAGTATCCTTGATGCCTCTTATCAATGTACCGGGCTGTATAGTAAGAGCAGCGCCACGTACGATCACTTCACCGTTAATAAAATAGGTAGTATCGCTAAATAACGTTCTGTCGGAAGTAATGAATACCCTGCTTCCATTCCCTAGGGTTTGGGTGGGTTTGGAGGGGCTAGCTGCTGTACCTTGGTTAGCGGCGTCATCAAATACTTCGGTTTCTTGGCAAGCCGTGAACATAAAGACTGATGCTGCCAACGCCATAAATATGCTTTTTAATTTGCTTTTCATTGCTGGTTCAATTTAATTTAAACTTTCATTAATAATTGTTTAGGTAAGGGCCTGTATTTCTTGAGTTTACTACAGGTTCTTGCCTCTTTTAAGGTTGAGACGGGACCTACGCTTAAAATACCTCGTATTTTCAACGTATTTTTTTGCTCACTTCCTAATAATTCATTCAAATCTTGAGGGTTTTACGTATGTGTGAAATGGCCAACTAAAACACATAAGCTCTTGTTTTGCAGTAAAATGGTGAGATCTTACTGCCATATCACTATACGGTTTTCGGTGATTCAAACGATACCCTTTTATCCTGCTGTAGAAGGGGTGCATGTTATTTAAATGTTGCTCTAAGTTTAAGATCATCGGAATATGTAGTTTACACCCAGCGAATAATAGCGCCCCTCTTCAAACCTCCTGAAATAATAGTCGCTTCCATTTTCTCTTAGGTTATAGACCGAAGTATCCAAAGGTTCATCCGGGTCATACTCTTCATCGCGTACAAAATCACGGTAGAAGCGTACCAATTGATTAAGTATGTTCTTTACCCCTGCTTGTACCTCGAAATTCCTGCCTATCCTCTGTTTGACGTTAAAATCAAGCAGGTGACGTGGCATTTCATAGATATCAGATACAAAGCCGTTGGCAGAAAGGAATAGCCGTTGTCCAAATACATTATACTGTAAGTTGGCCGTAGTACCTGTAAGCTTGTTATCATAGACCAAACTGGCATTTACTACTAAATTGGAAGATCCTTGCAGTGGCCTTCCACTTTCAATAAGGTCCGGAGAAAAGTTAACAAAAATGGTGGTATCGACATCTGCCTCATTATCCAGCCACGCGAAATTGGCCAATAGGGAGAAATGACGTGCTTGTGGAATAGGCAGAAAGGACAGGTTTTTTCTTACCTCTACTTCCACACCGTAAGACTCTGCAGATTGGCTATTGAAGGGAACGAGGTTTTCACGAATAGAATTACGAGTAGTGAGCGAGTAGGATTCTATAGGATTACTAAAATCCTTGTAGAAGATACCTGCGCTAATCCACTCCCCCGGACCCGGGTAATACTCCCATCGCAAGTCAAAATTGTGTATCTCTGCGGGGATCAAATTTTGATTTCCTCGCACGTTGGCATTCAGGTCGAAATCGAAATAATTGAATATGGACAACTCCCGGAACTGGGGCCGGTTCAAGGTTTTTCCGTAGGCAGCACGGATAACCATGTCATCCGCCAATTTGTACTGGAGATTTACCGAGGGTAACCAAAAGCGATTAAGCTGGTCTACGTTTGAAGAATCGTCTTGTATTATTCCCACTAGGGCAGTGCGAAGCTTCAGTTCGTTATACTCGTAGCGGGTACCGGCATATACAGACAGTCTATCATTTAAGAAAGGCAGGAATATACCTATGTAACCTGCGAACATATCGTTTGTAGCATTATAGGAACTTCCTTCCAGCGATTCTTCACCGATCAAAAGCCCACTTCCGTCGAGTTGGAAATTCCCAGGGGCAAAGAGGTCGGACATGATGAACTCTCTATTTGGTCCCGTGATAGGGATGGCCTCTCCATAAATTGTTTCCGGTGTAGGACGGATGGTGATGAAACGGTTATCAAAATCACGTTCTTTTAATTCGGCGAAACCTCCTACTTTCACGTGCATTTTGTTAGGCAGCTCAAGCTTGTAATCCAGGAAATAGGTCTGCGTGTATTCATTGGTTTCTTGGAAGTTCAGAAGATTATATTCGAACCCTTCAGCTCCCTGCTCCGCGGTAAGGAATACTTGGTTTATACCGGGTGCTAGGTTTGCGTTACGGCGTACTTGGAATTGACGCTGGTTGGGAATGTTCTGTTGGATAAAGGAATAGCCGCCACCGCCTTTTATCCAATGTTTAATATCCTGGCCGAATTCGTGGGTGGCGGTAAGCTGGCCACTGTATAGCATACGTTCTTCCCAATAGAACTGGACATTTCGTACCGTATCCTGGGTGCTTCGCGGACCCCCTTTATCAACGCCATCTCGGACAATGGTTCTATCTTCTGCCACATTATTAAAAAAGTTGTTGAATTCTATCGTGGTGTGATCGCTGATCATTAAGTTTAAGTTCTGCATGGCACCTACCCAGGTGTCGATTTGGCTTAAACTGTCTGTATAAATATTACCGTAACCGGCTCCATCCGGTCCTACTTGGCTTTGACGTTCAAAGGCCCTGTGTTCCCGCGAATAAAAGGCCGCCGTTAAATTGTTAAGGCGGGTATTACCCATTTTCCAGGAGTCGTAATAGTTTAGGTTAACCCGCTGGTCTGGTCTGAAATCATCGGATATTAAGCTCCAATCGTTATTGATCTGCCGTGCTACCCCGGCATTATCGGCAATGGTTTGCGGCAATGTTCCACTAAGGTCACTTCCGCTCAAGAAAACATTTGGAATACCTCCACGTCCGGGAAAACTACTAGGTAATTCTCGTGTTCCATCATCAAAGCCTAACCAGTCCGTATCCCCTCCATTCGAAGAATATACGTTATCAAAGGTAGTTCCTTGCCGGTATTGGGAAGAAACATTGAGCTGTATCTGCCGCGCTGGTACACTTTTCTTCGTCTCTACTCGTACAATCCCCCCAGCAAAATCCCCCGGCAGCTCCGGTGCAGGGCTACGGTAGATCAGCACTTGATCAATCACATTACTGGGGAGCATATCAAAAGAAAACGCCCGCTTGTCACTTTCGGAACTAGGAGCGATCATATCGTCGAGGAAGACGAGGTTGTAGCGCTCGTTGAGGCCGCGGATGTTGATGAAATCGTTGACCACTGTGACGCCGGGAGCACGCTGGACGACCTCTGAGGCGTTGAAGTCCAGCGAACGGATGATCTGCTCGTTAGAGATCCCTGTCACAATGAGGTTGGAAGTTTTGATCTGGTCGATCATTTCCAATTCGGTCGTGTTTTGTACGTCTACGTTCTTTACGTCGATCGTGCCTTCCACTACCACATCCGAAAGCCGCATCACCGAAGGAGCGAGGGAGATGTCCATCTTAGTCACCTCTTTTTGATTAACTTGTACATCGCGTATGGTTTGGGTGATGTAGCCGATGTAGCTGATCATCACCACGTAGGTGCCTTCGGGAACCTGCTCTAGCCGGTAGTCGCCACTGATGTTGGTGGTGGTGCCCGTAGTTAAGGCATCAATCCAAATATTAGCACCGATCAGGGGATCGCCGGTGTCTTTGTCTGTTATGGTCCCTTGGATGATCCCCCAGCCTTCCCTGAAATGGGGGACACTTTTATTAGAGATCACGATGTTGTTCTCGATCTGGTTGAATTGGTATTCTTCTCCTAATATTTTCGAGAGGATAGCGGCTAACGTCTTATTAGAGGCAATGTAATTGATCCGTTTGTTGGCATCGATCATGCCACGGTTGTAGACTACATGGAAACCACTGGCTTTTTCAAGTTGGTCGAAGGCTTCATACAGGGTCGCATTTTCGAATTCTAGTGATAAAATGACTTTGTGTATGTCTTGTTCCGCAACACTACGGGCCGACAGTGCGTAAAAATGAATAAGGAAAAGGGAAAAAGTGAGTGCGCCATAATAAATAGCTTTTAACCCGGTTTTCACCGGAGATAACCTTTTTTGCATTATATTTGAATGTTTGTTAGTATAATAAATGCCTTTGACAGAGGCATGGGCCGAGATCGTCCCCACGATTTCGGCTTCCTTTTGTCTTATACTTTATTATTTAGAATTACTGTAGCCAGTATACTTAGATCAAACCCATCTTACTTTTTAATTATAATTACAACCCACACCCTTGATATACACATGGTCTCCCGTGATCTCGTAGGTGAAGTTGGCCGTCATGCTCAACATTTTTAAAACTTTTTGCAGCGATACCTGCTTGAACTTACCTTCCAACAGGCAGTTTTTTAAATTATCATTTTCAAAAGAAACTTTTACATCATACCATCTTTCTAATTCTAGAGCGATCTGCTCGAAATCCATGTCTTTTAAGATAATGACCCCCTCCTTCCACGCGATTTGACTGGAAGCATCTCCTAAGGAATGCTTTACAGCATTTTTCCAAACCTTATCATAAGAAACCTGTTCATGAGGCTCTAATGTCCCGATGTCCTGTACGGAATTATCAACAGCGACATAGGATACCTTCACTTTGCCTGTGAGTAAAGTAACATCAATGAATTGCTGACCTTTGAACGCCCTTACATTAAAGGAAGTGCCTAAAGCTGTAGTATGAATGACATCACTTTTTACCGTAAAAGGTCTATGCATGTCATGCGCTACCTCGAAGTAAGCCTCGCCATCCAAAAAGACCACGCGCTCGTCACCAGGGAAGGTCTCGGGAAACCTTAGGTAGCTATTAGCATTTAACCAGGCCGTCGTGCCGTCAGGCAAGGTGGTTTTTAATTTTTTGCCCCTTGGAGTGTGCTTTTCTACGTAAGTCACAGGCCCATCATCGGGTGAAGAGGTAGGGGAAAAAACTAGATAACCCGTGGTAGTCAACACAACTAAAATCACGATAGATGCCGCCACGTTACGCCAATAGACCCTAGACTGCTCTTTAAAGGCTAAATTTTGCCTCCTTTTTACGACTAGCGGGGCATCTGCCACCCCTTTTTCAAGCTTTTGCTGCAGGCCTGCATAGGCCTTATCCTTTTCAAAGCCAGTAAAAGTAAGGTGGCCTTCGTTCCAAAGCTGCTTGGCCTCTTGATAAAACTGGTAATTGTCTTCATTCGCATTGATCCAAGCAAAAAGACGCCTGTCTTCTTCTTTGTCCGTTTCGCCAGACAAATACTTAGTGATCAATTCCCAAATTTCAAACTCTTCCATCAGACAAAATTTTCTAAAGTCTTATCACTTTGCTTCTACTGATAAAGACACAAATCCGGGGGTGCATCTGGGGTATGTTGGTATTATGTAATTGTTACGTTTATATGATTAGGTGATTTTGTTGAGGGGTAGTTGATAGCTTGTAAAGCGTTGATGGCAAGTAACCTCAACTCGATTAAAAAATGAACGTCATTCCGTGCTGGTGGCTGTGGGAAGGCTCATTGCGCGCGCCGGGATCTGCTTTGTCGTAGAACAGAAGCTACTCCCCAGTTTAAAGACTGTGAAAGTATTCAAAACTAGCCTTTAACCGCAGAGGACATAGCGAATACGCAGAGGACACGGAGTAATCTCTGTGGCTCTCGGCTTGTGCCATGAAGTTAAAGCGAAGTTCTTTAACATGCTGTACTGAAGATGATACAGTTCCACT